>NZ_CM001837.1:1134216-1451026 GCF_000355805.1 Dokdonia sp. PRO95 | reverse complement strand
TTCTTCATCAATAGCATCGTCAGTTGTTGGTACTGTTACTGTAAAGTCAGTAACTCCAGCAGGAACTGTAATCGTACCATCACCATTTAATACAACACCATTAGTGAATTCCGCATCCGTTGGTAGCGTGTAATCCTCATCCTCAGTACTGTCATTTGAAATAACAAATGGATATACTTCAGCAACAATACTCTCAGTAACAACAACATCATGCACCAATGCAGTACCTTCCAGTTCTTCTTCTGTTGATACTGATACAACTCCAGGAGTATCATCATTAGTAATAGTCCCCACCCCAGTATTTGCTGCTGGATTGATTGTTCCGCTAGATACACTAGCTATACTAACCGAAAATTGCTCATTATTTTCAATCTTATCATCTCCATTTATAGTAACAGGAAATACTCCACTTGTCTGTCCGGCTGGTATAACCACTGTTAAGACTGTAGGAGCCACATAATCTGCATCACCGAGTGTACCTGTACCATTAGAAACCGTAAAAGTCACTGTTGTATCTACATCCGATGGAGCGCCTAATGTTACAGGGAAGTTTGCAACAACCGTTGAACCATCATCACCTTCAATTACGGTTACATCACCAACACTTACCAATATAGAATCAAAGAAATCATTTTCTTGAGAAGATTCGAAGTTAGTAATCGCAACATTGATGATATTATCATTACCCGCATCCACATCACTTAGTGACACAGTACCAGACAAATCTGTCTCTGTTATGGTAAAATTACCATTACCAGAAACTGTAAAACTATACTGACCATTTGCATCTGTCGTAGTCGTCTGAGTTGAATCACCCGTAAGATTAACAGCAACACCTGCTCTTGGAGCACCGTCTACAAAAACTTGACCACAAATAATAGGATTAGTAAGGAGTACAGACTCTTCAGGACTGTATTCCACATCTTCAAATAATAAAGAAAACTGTCTGTCTTCAAAACCTAAACCTCCATTATAACCATCCTTACTTATTGTATATTCAATAGAAGAAAACGAGTTATAATATCCTGTAAATGAATAAGAATCATCTACATTAATACCATTCACAATTCCAGACCCATTAGACTCACCTATAATTTGCGTAGGTGTCTGCGTGATGTTTATTTGAGAATTAGCTCCATTTGTATAGTAGGCATCAGGAATTTCCAACTTAACTCTCTCAACATCGCCAGCAATATTACTATCTAGGTCCAATGCCGTAAGATATACCGATACTGCCTGGCTAATATTAGTATTTGCTACTACAAAATTGAATGTAAAGACAACCTCTTGACCATTAACTCCAGGATCTCCCTCAATTACCGGCTGAAAGGCTCTATCAAAACCACCTACAGCTCCAGTTGTAGCATCAAGGTTATCTATACTACTAATAGAAGCTCCATTAATAAATGCATCTACAGAGACCAAACAGTCTATACCTGCTGATACATCATTAAATCTAAAGATATCCCCTACCTCAATAACAGCAGGTGAACCAGCCTCAGATTCTACTGTAGCGTTTGCTCCAATGAAATCTGCAGATGTTAACACAATAGGATCATCATCACACGATCTTGGAACAGATTGAGCATGAATGTTTCCACTAAGAAATAATCCTCCGAAGGTTATCAGAAGGATAACAATTACATTATTAAAATGTTTAAGAGTAAATTTTATCATATACTATAAATAGCTGAAAGCCTAAGCTTTCTGTTTTAGTTGCAATTAATGGGGTGTAACTATAAAAACCAATACAAAAATACAATGGACTTAAAAAACGAATTTCAGAACCACGCATCTTCACCGAAAATTCGACTAAAGAGACAAATAATTCGATGTTATACACAGCTTATAAACAATTAAAAACTCAAACAACACATTTCCTCCTATGTACGCAATAGATAGCGCTTAGGTTTTGGGAAAATTGAATTATTCAATTTTTATAAATCTCTGAACACCAGTGTAGATAAGGGATAATCGGCATTTGGCCGAAAAAATCTATCACTAAACAGGATACAAAAAGTTTGTTAAAATATGTTAATATTCTAGCAATCAGCGAAGTAAGCGTGGTAAATTTTGACTATACTCAACAGTTTTTCGTGCAATACTAAGCATATAATTGTGCTCAACAGAAAATGAGTTGCTATCGTATTTCAGCAAAAAGAGCGTAAAGTTTAAAATCGTGAAATTTTAAAGAAAAAAGAAGAATAACGAATTTAAGAGCTTTTCCAATCAGATAATTCAACAGAGGGCTTGGTGGTCATTAATTTTATAATCCGCCATAAAACAAGCTCTAAAAAAAGCAAGAATTAGAAGGGTATAATTTATTGCTATACATAAACGACTAGCAATAGAATAAGACTATAAATCCTATTTTCGCGAAAGCGAGATAAAATTAGCCTTTTATTAGGTTCCAAATGTCATTTCCAAAAATCACAACCATTAATCCCATCACAATGACAAAACCAATAATCTGACCTCTTTCTAAAGTTTTTTCTGAAGGAGCTTTTCCAGAAATCATCTCATATAATAAAAACATCACATGTCCTCCATCAAGTGCTGGAATAGGAAGAATGTTTACAAAGCCAAGCCAAACAGAAAACATGGCAGTGAATCCCCAGAATTTATACCAATCCCATTGTGGTGCCATCATCTCTACAATACCTATAGGACCCTTTACTTTTTTATAACCCTGTACTTTTCTATTAAAGATTAATTTAAACTGGCGCACTTGTTTTGTGAGTACATCCCAAGTTTTTGTAAGACCAGCAGGAATTGCCGCACCTATACTATACTCATCTTTTACTAACAACTCCTCAACATTTGCACCTACCCCAAAGGAACGACCTTGATCTACAGGAAATAGTTTCTCTATACGTTGTCCGTCTCTATCAAGCGTCATAACAACATCACCTCCTTTTGCTTGATCAAAAAGAGATTGGAATTCTGTCCATTCATTAACAGGACTTCCATTAATAGCAACAATTTTATCTCCTACAAGAACGTCATTATTGTAAGCTATTGAGTCTTTGGCTACAAGACCTATTGTATTACTAAAACGCGGTCTTATGAAACGCTCCTCAGCATCAAGTACAGATTTTTTTGCTTCGTCTGGGATAGCAAATGTAAGTTCATTACCGCCACGAAGTACTGTTACATTATCTCCTAATAATATATCAATCTGAACATCGTCAAAACGAGTTACCGTTTTATCATCTATTTTTATTACTTGGTCACCATTACGCAATCCTATCTCTTCTCCTACTTCTCCTACGGCAATACCATACTTAAGACGGTCTGCAGGCACATACTCGTCTCCATAATAAACAAGCATTGCACTATAAATAAACCATGCAAGAAGCACATTTACCGTCACACCACCTATCATCACAATAAGACGTTGCCATGCCGGTTTTGATCTAAACTCCCAAGGTTCTGGATCTTTTGCCATTTGCTCCTTGTCCATACTCTCATCAATCATCCCGGCAATCTTCACATAACCTCCAAGTGGAAGCCATCCTATTCCATAAACGGTGTCACCTATCTTTTTCTTGAACAACGCAAACTTCACATCAAAGAAAAGAAAGAATTTTTCTACTTTAATTCCAAAGTAACGAGCTGGTGCAAAGTGACCAAATTCATGTAAAATTACAAGGATAGAAATAGCAAGTGTAAACTGGGCAATCTGTATAAAAGTCTCCATAGAAGGATATAAGTCAAATTTTAAACGCACAAAAATAGGCTTTTAGATGCGCATACTAAAGTTATATGAGCGTAGGATAGCATTTTTCAAGCCATACTTTATATAACTGCCACTTGGATTGTAACTTTGTAAAAAAATGCACTATGGCACATCACCTCGCTCGCTATAAAACACTATTTATCACCCTTGGTATTCTTTCTGTCATTATTATGACCTTAATATATAGCCAACTCAAAGTGACTCCTACTTTACCGGTCTACCAACCAGATATGGTAGATAAAGAACTTGTAGACAGCACCATGCAGTATGTTAAGAAGTATCATACCATTGCAGATTTTTCACTCACTAATCAGAATGGAAAGACCATCACCCAGAAGGATTATGAAAACCATATCTACGTAGCAGATTTTTTCTTTACCACCTGCCAGACTATTTGCCCTATTATGACAGAGCACATGGTTCAAATTCAAAAGAAGTTAGAAGGTGACACACTTGTAAAACTACTTTCTCACTCAGTAATCCCTACTTATGATACACCAGATGTTCTGAAGGCGTATGCCCTAAAAAAAGGAGTAGATGACTCACGATGGAACCTAGTAACTGGTTCTCAAGAAGAAATTTTCACGCTTGCGCGAAAAAGTTATTTGGCAGTAAAAGATATCCCAGGAACAGAAGATGACCTTGACATGGTTCACACTGAGAACTTTATGCTTATAGACAAAAAACGTCAAATACGTGGTTATTATGACGGTACAGATCCAGAAGCAATAGATCAATTACTTGAGGATATTGAGATTTTAAAGGCATCTTATGAGCCAAGGAAAGCTTGGTACCAAAAGATTTTTTAGAATGGATTGTGTACGCTTTCGCGAAAGCGTAAAATGCATTACTTTTGTTATCTAAATTCAATCTAAATAAACATTGAAGAAAACAGTCGCACATTTACTTAAAGGAGAACGAGCTATTATCACAGACGTGATGACAGACGAGGTACCTCTTAAATTACTTGAGATGGGCTGCCTTCCAGGTAACGAAGTGCGATTGATACAACTCGCACCATTTTCTGACCCACTATACATAGACGTAAATGGAAGTCACCTAGCGATACGCCGAGAAACGGCACTTCATATAATCATAGAAACGCCATCCTAAATTATGGCCAAACAGATTAACGTTGCCCTCATAGGAAACCCAAACACGGGAAAGACTTCTGTCTTTAACCACCTCACTGGTCTTAACCAACAAGTAGGGAATTACCCTGGGATTACTGTAGAAAAAAAAGAAGGCATCTGTAAACTAGATCGTGGTGTAAAAGCACACATATTAGATCTTCCGGGTACGTATAGCCTTAACGCTTCATCTCTTGATGAAAATGTGGTGATAGAGTTACTTCTTAATAAGAATGACAAAGACTACCAAGATGTCGCGGTAGTAATATCTGATGTAGAAAATCTTAAACGCAACCTACTACTCTTTACACAAATTAAAGATCTTGGCATCCCTACTATTCTTGCCATTAACATGGCAGACCGTATGGAGCGCAAGGCAATCTCTCTTGACATTCCCAAGATGGAAGAGCGCCTTAAAACGAGAATTGCACTTATAAGCAGCCGTAAAAACACGGGAATAGACAAACTTAAGGAGCTCATTACAGAATATAGATCCATAAATACAGAACCTTGTATTAATGCTTCTATAATTGCTCCAGAATATTTTGACAGATTACGTAAAGCATTCCCAAAGCAAGATTTATACAAATTATGGCTTGTAATCACCCAAGACGTAAACTTTGGAAAACTGGAGCGCAACGAGATGAAAACCATCTCCTCTTTCAAAACTGAGTCAGAGAGTAATCTTAAAAGACTACAGCAAAAAGAAACCATTGTTCGCTACAAATACATCAATGAAGTTTTAAGAGAAACTCAAACAATAGATGTAGCAAATGCAAAAGATTTAAGAGCTCGCTTAGATCGCTTACTTACGCATAAGGTATGGGGCTATGTGATTTTCTTTGCGATATTACTACTCATTTTTCAAGTAATTTATGACTGGTCACAGTATCCTATGGATGCTATAGACACCGCATTTGCCAGTATGAGTGAGTGGGTACAAACCACCCTTCCAGAAGGTAAACTTACAGACCTTCTAGCAGAAGGTATTATTGCTGGACTAGGAGGTATTGTTATATTCATACCTCAAATTGCCTTTTTATTCCTCTTTATCTCTGTACTAGAAGAGAGTGGTTATATGAGTCGCGTGGTTTTCTTAATGGATAGAGTGATGCGCCGTTTTGGACTGAGTGGTAAATCTGTAGTTCCTCTTATTTCTGGAACTGCATGTGCCATCCCTGCGGTTATGGCAACACGTAACATTGAGAGCTGGAAAGAACGATTAATCACCATATTAGTTACTCCATTTACTACCTGTTCGGCGAGATTGCCTGTGTATTTGATCATTATTTCGCTAGTGATTCCCGATGAGAAGTTTCTGTTTTTTAATCTACAGGCGCTTACCTTGATGCTCATGTATCTGATAGGCTTCGGAGCCGCGATAGGTTCTGCATGGATTCTCAATAAAATTCTTAAGATAAAAAGCAAGTCTTTCTTTGTAGTAGAAATGCCTAACTATAAAATGCCGCTGCTTAAAAACGTAGGAATCAATGTACTTGAAAAAACAAAATCCTTTGTAGTAGACGCTGGTAAGATTATCCTTGCTATTAGCATTGTATTATGGGTACTAGCTTCCTTTGGGCCTAATGAAAAGTTTAATCAGGCAGACGATATTGTGACCACACAACTAGAAGCAGATGGAGGCATAAACGCATTTCCAGATGCGGAGGCTTATCAAGCAGAAATAAACAAGCTAGTTGCGAGCCAGAAACTGGAACATAGTTATATAGGGTATATGGGTAAAGCGATAGAACCTATTGTTGAGCCTCTTGGTTATGATTGGAAAATAGGGATTGCTCTTATTACTTCCTTTGCTGCAAGAGAGGTTTTTGTGGGAACACTAGCAACCATCTATAGCGTAGGTGATGCAGAGGAGGAAACCATTAGAAACCGGATGGCTGGAGAGATAAACCCAGTGCTAGGTACACCAAGATTTAATTTTGCAAGCGGAATATCATTGTTATTATTTTATGCTTTTGCTATGCAGTGTATGAGTACCCTTGCCATTGTAAAAAGAGAAACAAACAGCTGGAAGTGGCCTGCTATACAACTCGTAGCAATGACCGCTATTGCATATATAGCTGCGCTAACAGCATTCCAGATTTTAAAATAATTTGTAAGCTAGACACTTATTTAACTACTAATAACGCATGGAGCTAATACAAAATGTTATCGTCATTCTTATTTTTCTAGTAGCACTAGGCTATCTCATTACAAAATTTGTGTGGACACCAGCTTTCTTAAAGAAGAAAAATGATAGCGGCTGTGGTACTGGTAGCTGTGGATGTTAATTGCTAACTTCTACTTGCAAGTAATAATCACTTGCTTTAATTTTTGATAGTGAGGATGGATAAGGGGCTAATCCTTTAATTAATACTTTTAGGTCATCTTGTAAATAAATAGGCGCTACTGGCCCACCACCTAAGGTAATTTCTTTAGTTACTTTTTTACCGCTTTCACTTATTATTTCCACAGCAACCTTGGCATTTCCTGCCCAAATACAATCTACTCCTTTTGGGCACCTACTATCTTCTAACACCTTTACTAGCCTTACAGTAGCTCCCTCAATGTATGTAGATTCTCCCTGAAAAGCTTTTGCATAGATCCTAGGAACTTCTACGGTTGTCGAGTCTTGCGCTTTCGCGAAAGCGGAAAAAAGAAATAGAATCGCAACGAGGTAATAGATTTTCATAATGTTAGGTTTTATACAAGTCGAGCTAGATAGATAGTTATACACACTCACTATTTACATCTAAATACTCCAAAAGCAATGCCATGTTGCAAATTACCCTCTAAATAAGAAAAAATCATCCTTCATATGCTCGATATGCTCATCCTTATTTGTGATGATATATTCTAGCGCAAGATCTGTAAACTCTTTACCCTTTGGTGTGAGGGCAACAATCTCCTTATTAATTTTGATAAGATTATTTTTTTCAGCGAGTTCAAGTACCGTTTCAGATCTCACTTTTTGCCAATTTATATGCTCATTGAGATGCTTTACGTGTCTCTCACTTTCTTCCTCATGATTATTAAGATGTAGTAAAAAGGTAAGTAACGACACTTCTGTGCGCTGCTGTCGCTGCCTATACATCACCGCGATGAGTCCTTTACTAGGTGCAAAAAGATAAACGGTAAGGAATACTAGTCCTAGCACTGTAGTCATAGAACCGGCGATAGATGCATCTAGAACATGAGCCACCCAATATCCACCAATTGCTGAAAACACTCCAAATATCACCGAAAGCACTAACATCTTTTTTAAGTCTGATGTAAGTAAATAAGCCGTTGCTGCGGGCGCAATCATAAGCGCAACAACAAGTACTGCTCCTACCGCTTCAAAAGCACCAACAACCGTTACTGAAGAAATAGTCATTAATCCATAATGTAAAACCACTGGCGAAAAACCAAGCGCTGCAGAAAGCCCAGCATCAAAGGTACTCACCTTAAGTTCTTTAAAAAACGCAAAGAGCATACCTACAGTGATACTTAAAATTGCTCCCATCACCCACAGTGATTTAGGCCCTACATCTGTTCCTCCTATAATAAGCCTATCAAAAGGCGCAAATGCTAGTTCGCCTAGCAATACCGCATCTACATCAAGGTGTACATCGTTTGCATTTTTGGCAATGAGAATAACGCCTATACTAAAGAGCGCTGGAAAAACTAATCCTATAGCGGTGTCCTCTTTTACTAATCCAGTTTTCTGAATAGACTCTACCATCACAACAGTGATAACACCAGTCACAGCTGCTAGTAATATTAATAGTGGCGGGTTTGGGTTTTTCGTTATTAAAAAGGCCATTTCCATTCCTTGTTATTTTGGGTTGCTTATTGGGTTCCTTTTTAGGGGCCTTTTTCGTTGTTCTTAAAAGGCTTCTTGGGTTGGCCCAGGCATTGGTTCTTCTTGGGGCATTCATTTTTTTTTTTATTTGTGCATCCATTAGTTATTGTTATATAAGTTTGCGGCTGCATCGTATCCCTTTTCAGTAAGTGACCAGTTTTGCCCTTTAACTTTTACCCATTCCTTTTCTTCTAGCTCCTTCAATGTAGATTTTGCATATCCTTGAAAATTGTTTAGGATTAATATTGCGTGAGGGTGGGAGATGTCTTCATGTGTTTTTGCAATATCAAACATAAACTGCAATGTCTTTTGTAATTCCAAATCTCTTCTGTTTTGATATTTACGTAGTTGTTTAAAAAGAATACCACGTCCAGGAGAAAAGATGAATGAAAAAAGCACAAATACACTAGCTACAAGCACAATCACTGGTCCTGTAGACAAGTTGTTTTGGCTAGCACTAATTGCCGTTCCAAAGACTCCTGAGAACGCACCAAATATAGCCGCGAGTACAATCATCACACTCAGCTTATTTGTCCACTGCCTTGCCGCTGCTGCAGGTGCGAGCAGCATCGCACTCATTAATACAACTCCTCTTTTTTTTGTTCTTGGCCCATTGGCAGGCCGGTTAAAAAGGTTATTGGTTTTTTCATTAAACGGGTTTTTAACCCTTAAGTTTTTGTTTTGTTTTGCTTCAAAAGTTAGGTTTTTAATTTCTTTCCGGATTGTTACCTTTTTAATTAACCGGTTTCTTTTACTTCTTGCCTTCATTTTTCCTTCTTTTTGGTTTGGGTTTGGGGTTTGCCCAAAAGGTTTTTTTTCAGGCCCGGTTTGTTTTGCTTTTGTTTTTTTTTTTTTAACGTTAGGCACCACCTTTCCAAACCCAAAAATTACGGTTATTCCAGGCCTTGTTGTTTTTTCCTTTTTAGGTTGGTTTTTGTTACCCTTCCCCGTTTTCCGGAAGTTTCTTTTAGTTCGGTTTCTTAAGGTTCTTGGCGGCATTCCTTTTTTTTCTTTTTTCCTTTTGCCCAAAAAGGCATTGGCATTCCCGGGCGGGGCGGCTTGGGTTTTGGCTTCCCCAGGCAACTTTTGTTTTTTAGGCCTTGCAAGGTTCCCAGGCTTCCCCCAATTGGCCCCAGTTTTGGCGTTCCCCGGGTTGTTGTTCTTGGGGTTTTGTTCGGGGAGGGTTTGGGGGAATTTTTTTGGGGTTTCCTTGGTTTTTTGGCGTTTGTTTTGCGTTGGTTGGCGTTTGTTTTTTTTTTTTTTTTTTTAGTTGGGTTTGCATTGAGTTTTTCTTTTTTGCCACTTTTGTTATTTTCTTTTTTGTTTTTAATTCTTCTTTTGTTGTTTTAAGTTTTTTTGGCTTGGTTTTTTTTGGGCCCCTTCCCCTTTTTTTTCCGGGTTCCCAGGCCTTTTTTGGTTTTGGTTTAACTTGGGCTTTTTTTTCCCCGGCCCCTTTTGCATTTTTTAAGGGGCCGGAAGCAGCAGCACGTTTATATTGTGAAATTAAACCATACAACTCATCCTTTGGAAACTTTCTAGTGACACTGTAAACATCATCTACAAAATTTAAGGCCTTTTGGTATACTATTAATTCTTCGAACTTAAACTTAGGATTTTCCATATGCCCTTTTTTCTACCGACTATCGACTAAAAACTATTGTCTAGATTTATTGATTTACCGCCACCTTGTAATTAATACCATAAGTCTTGGTAAGATTGCCATCATTAAAGATGTCTTTTACGGGTCCTGTTGCGATTTTTTTTCCTTTTAAAAAGTTCCCCCGTTCAAATTTTTTTGTTCCGTTTTTTAATTGTTGTTGCCTTCCCCTTCCGTTTTTTCTTGTTTTCGTTATTTTTTTAGGAATATTAATAATAGCAATCTCCGTGGTTGCATCTACTCCTTGAAAAGGCTCATCCTTAAATTGGTTGGTTGCTTTTTGCCTTGTTGTTTTGGCAGGGAAACCCGGTTGTTTTTGCCTTCTTGTTGTTTGGTTTTTTTTTTTCCTTTTAAAGGGAGGCTTCCCACTTTTTTTTGTTGCTTTTGTTGTTGTTTTTTTTTCTTTCTTTCCGGGCGTTTTTTTCCGGCTTACTTTTCGTTGGTTTCCCTTGTTTCCCCGTTCAGTTGCGTTGTTGGGAAATTCCCATTTTCCCTTTCCTTTTTGGGGACCTTTTGTTCCGAGTTTTCGCTGCTTATCATAGGGTTTTCCATAGATAGAAACGCTCCCAGCAATAGGATCTATAATACCGAGTATAGATTTTATAAGCGTAGACTTACCTGCACCATTAGGCCCCACAATAGCCATGAGCACTCCTTCTGGCACTTCCAGATCTATATCCCAAAGTACCGGCTTGTAGTTATATGCAACCGTAAGATCATCAACACGAATGGCTATTTTTGAATGTGACATATTGTTATTTTAAAGCTTCTACAATTGTAGTCACGTTATATTTGAACATGCCTATGTATGTTCCCTCTACGCTTCCTGCATTACCTAACGCATCACTATATAATGAACCGCCGATCACTACTTCTTGTCCTCTAGATTGCACCGCTGCTTGCAATGCCTCTATCGTTCTTCTAGGTACGGAGCTCTCTACAAAAATAGCTTTCACTTTATTGTCAATTATAAATTGAGAAAGACGCTGTACATCCTTAACTCCTGCTTCGGTAGCGGTAGATAGTCCTTGCAATCCTACTACTTCAAAACCATAACTCTTCCCAAAATAGTTAAAGGCATCGTGAGCCGTAACAAGAATCCTTTTTTCAGCTGGGAGTGTAGCTATTCTAGCTTTGATTTCAGCTTCGAGCTCATCTAATTGTGCAAGATAGTTTTGGGCATTTGCTTCGTAGCTTTTTGCATTCTGAGGATCTTTTTGCGAAAGCGTACTTACCACCTCTGCCGCAAATTGCTTAAAATACTGAATATTAAACCACACATGCGGATCATAGTTAGATGCAAAATAATCTGAACCTATGAGGGTATTTTTATCAAGCGACTCTCCTAGAGGAATTTGCGTCACTTGAGTGGCATTCATCTTTTCAAAGACTTCTACAAGCTTACCCTCTAGATGTAGCCCATTATAGAAAATCACATCTGCTCCAGCGAGCTTTGTAACGTCACCAGCACTTGCTTTATACAAGTGAGGGTCTACACCGGCGCCCATCAACCCTTCTAGATTAACGAGATCACCTCCTATATTTTTTACAAGATCTGTAATCATTGAGGTGGTAGCAACTAAATTTAATTTGCCATTACTTTCTTTCTCACCCTTGCAACTTATAACGCTTAAAGCGAAAATTACAATTACTATATATAGACTCTGTTTCATTATTTCTTATTTTTTATCTATTCTAAAACTAACTCCCGCACTGATCAATAAATCTTGTCCATCTGTAATACTCTGACCGATTGTTGCATCGAGTTGCACCAATGGTGCAATGGCATATGTAAGACCAGCATCCCAAAAATGGTTTGCGCTATTATCTTCTGGAAAATCTCCATAGACTTCAGCATAAACGCCTAACTTATCTGTTATCGCATAGCCATATGCAAACGTATAAATGTATGCTAGCTCTGGGGAGTCACCTCCATACTGACCCCCTAAATTGTAGGCAATACCTGATCGTTCACCAAGTGTATGATTAAACGCAAAGCGAAAATCTGCACTAGTAAATTCTGGCTTAAAGTCTGTACTTGCGGTAAATGGAAGAAATAAATGACCTATTAAACCTATTTCTGGTTTCCATCCATCTTCTTTTGCAATCGCCACTTTTGCACCAAAAAGTAACGGAGACATCCCGTTAAGGCTACTTACTTCTTGATCATTGATTATTGTCTCCACCTCTTGATATGCCCATCCCACTCTAAGCTCGAGATTATCTAGTATCCCATAACGCAGCAGCGTAGTATTGTAACCCCATACGCGTTCTTCTACATTGTTCTGTTCATACGTGGTTGTGTAAGCTCCCGTCTCTACCTGCAGGCTTCCTTTGGGAACGACCGTAGGAGCCTCTGTTGCGTCGGGGCGATCGGTCACAAGACCTACTTGAGCTTCAGTTTCTTGTGCAACTAGTTGATTGCCTAGCGAAAAAAGTAATACTGTTGTAAGCGTAAAAATTTGTTTCAAGGTTATTGATTTTGGTAATTATTAAATCTGGATATATAGGTTATCTGCTATCTTTTTAGAGATAAAAAACTGTTCTTTTTTTACTTGTATCACCATCGAGCCGTCAAAAAACTCTCGCCCTAGTACTTTTATAGTTGCCCCTATTGCGATGTTTCTTTTATCCAAAAATTGAAGAAACTCTGCTGATGTTTCTCGTACTCCCACGAGCTGCCCAGTGTTGCCCTTATTTAATTCTGACAGCAACTTTTTTATAGCACTCTTTATATTTCCGTTTTTATCTGGAATAGGATCTCCATGCGGATCGTAGTCTGGATAGTCAAGAAATTTGTCTAAGCGATTAATAAGCTCCGTAGAGTTTACATGTTCTAATTGCTCTGCAATATGGTGCACCTCGTCCCACTGGAAATTGAGTTTTTCCACCAGAAAAACTTCCCAAAGCCTGTGTTTACGCACAATATAAATCGCTGCTTTTTCGCCCTCTTTGGATAAGCGGGCACCTCTATATTTTCGGTAAGAAACCAAGCCTTTATCTGCGAGTTTTTGCACCATATCTGTTGCACTAGACGCCTTAGTTTGCATCGTTTCTGCAAGTGCGTTTGTGCTTACCTCCTTGTTAAATTCTTGTTCAAGGTGGAAGATTGTTTTAAGATAATTTTCTTCTGCGAGTGTGTACATATATTAATCAAAGGTAATAAACAGAAGTAGAGTAGTAAAAAAATATATTTAGTCTAATCTAAAATTAAACACTAAATTAATGTCTCTTAAACGTTTGTGTTAATTAATATATCAAATAATTGTACTGAACATGACTTTCCTATATTTATCAAAATTTTATAAGATGCAACGAGTAAAAGTCACCGCTCCCCTACAATCGTGGGATATTTTTTCAGAATACTTAGTCGCCAGGGCTACTAAAGCTGCTAGAGAACTTGATTATTCTAAGGTGGCAGATTTCATCTCAAAGTACAATTGGGATTTTGACACTTCATTACTAGCAACAGAAGATTTTACCACAATTGTAGTAACAGATCGTGATCAAGTTATCCAATGGGTGAATGGTGGTTTTACGGAAATGACTGGCTACCCAAGAAATCATGCTGTAGGTAAACACCCTCGTTTCTTACAAGGACCAGAAACCTCAAAAGAAACCAAGAAAGTTATAAGTAACACACTACGTCTTGAGAAACCTGTAGTCAAGCAGCTACTTAATTATAAAAAAGACGGCACGCCATATCTCTGTGATATAAAAATCATACCTCTATTTAATAAGGATCAAGAACTCACACACTTTATGGCTCTTGAAAAAAAGGCACGTGTGGCTTAACATTTACTTATCTCCCTCTTTGCACTAGTAGATAATAAGAGGATATCTAAGACATTTATTTAAACTTGACCCACATGTTTTACTTGTGGGGTTTTAGTTTTTGTTACAAACTACGCAAACTAAGCTATCGGTTCTAAGGCACCAGCTCCTTTACCTTTTCATACACAAGATCACCTTCCCAACCTCTGTAGGTGAGGTAGTCTGCTAGTTTTTTACGCTTGCGGTATTTATCGGTTTCTGAGGAGAGTTGCTCATAACGCTTGCGCGAAAGCGTATTAAAAACCCTATCATACTCCTCGTCTTCTATCTCAATAAGGGCTGTTTTAAGATTATAAGCCCCTATGCCGCGTTGTTTGAGTTCGCGGGTGATTCTTACCCTTCCCCAACTTTTGTGTCGAAATTTACCCCTCGCAAAGGCTTTTGCAAAACGCTCTTCGTTTAAAAAATTATGCTCTAGCAAATGACCTATCACCACATCAATTGCATCTGGTATCATACGCATGTCTCGTAATTTTTGAGCCACTTCTTTATGGCAACGATCTTGGTAAGCGCAGTAGGCTTCTAGCTTACGCTTTGCTTCTTCAACAGTATATGTTTTTACAGGTTGTTGCACTAAGCAAAAGTACTTGTTTGCAAGGATACCTTTTTTAGAATAGGGCACAAAAAAAACCCCATTCTCAAAAGAGAATGGGGTTTTTGCTAATTTTCAATCTTAATATCCTTACCAGAAGCGTCTGTAAAGTTATACTCAAGATACGTATATGCATCTCGTGGCATTACTTTTACCCACTTCTTGTGATCTAAAAACCATTTAGATCGTATGGACGGGAAGCCTTTTGTTAAGTAGGCTGCTACAAATGGGTGTGCATGTAGCGTCACCTTCTTTGTTCCAGATTTTAATATGCGGTTGAGCTGTCCTTGAAGTTTCTCTACAATTACAATAGGAGCTTCTATCTCATTAGTACCACCGTTAGGATTTTCTTCACGGGTCTTAATGTTCATTTCTGGACGTACTCGCTGCCTAGTGATCTGGATAAGTCCAAATTTACTAGGAGGTAAGATTTTGTGTTTTGCGCGGTCATCTTTCATCTCATCTTTGAGGTGATTAAATAACTGACGGCGGTGTTCAGCTTTACCCATGTCGATAAAATCGACTACGATAATTCCTCCCATATCACGGAGGCTAAGCTGACGTGCAATTTCTGAAGCGGCGATCATGTTTACCTCAAGTGCTGTGTCTTCTTGACTTTTGGCTTTATTTGATCTATTACCACTGTTTACGTCTACAACGTGCAAGGCTTCTGTATGCTCAATTACAAGATAAGCACCACGGCTCATTGATACTGTCTGACCAAAAGACGTTTTAATCTGTCTCTCGATACCAAATTTCTCAAAAATAGGCACTTGGCTATTATATAATTTTACAATATTCTCCTTGTGTGGAGCAATCTCGCTTAGGTAATCTTTAATTTGATAATACAACGTCTCATCATCTACAGTGATGCTCGTAAAGCTATCGTTAAAAATATCCCGCAGGATAGACGATGCACGATTCATCTCTCCTAGAACTTTGCTAGGATGGTGAGCGCTTGGAATTTTTTTGCTCATAGTGGTCCATTTGTCCACTAGATTTTGCAGGTCTTTGTCTAGTTCTGCAACTTTTACGCCTTGAGCTACTGTACGTACGATAACGCCAAACCCTTTAGGCCTGATACTTGTAACAAGTCTTTTAAGACGTGCTTTTTCTTCTTTGCTCTCAATCTTTTGTGAGATAGAGATACGGTCAGAAAAAGGAACGAGAACAATATAACGACCAGCTATAGACAGCTCGCTACTTATGCGAGGTCCTTTGGTCGAGATAGGCTCTTTTGCAATCTGTACAAGTACACTTTGTTTAGACTTAAGAACTTCGGCAATCTTACCGTTTTTGTCTATGTCTTTCTCAAAGGTGAAATTTTGTAAGGAATAGTCTTTTAATTTACCTGTAGTTACACTTTTTATGTATTTCTGAAGCGTAGGAAGTTTAGGACCAAGGTCGTGGTAATGCAAAAATGCATCTTTCTCATAGCCTACATTTACAAATGCGGCGTTGAGACCAGAAACGGTCTTTCTTACGTTTGCGATATAAATATCACCTACGTTAAACTTATTTTTATCTTCTTCTTTGTGAAGCTCAATAAGTTTTCCATCTTTTAATAAGGCAAAATCAACTACGGCGGAACTAGATCTTATGATCAATTCTTTATTCACTGTGTAGTAATTTTATCCCAATAACTATCGGGATGGTTGATAATTCTAATTCATTACAGATTAATGCGTATGCCATACGCATACGTTGTGTAATAAATGCCGGTGCAATAATGACGTACCTAAGGTGTAGGTAGTGCTGTTATTGCCATGTCAATGAACGCAGTATTTCACCCGATGGGTGTAATAAAAGAAAAAGTAGTCTTAAGACTACTTTTTCTTCTTGTGGCGATTTGCTCTACGTCTTTTCTTACGTTTGTGAGTCGCTACCTTGTGTCTTTTTCTTTTTTTACCGCTTGGCATAAAAATGATAGTTTTTAATTACTTATTAGTCTACACTAACGTTCGTTTTTACACCTTCTACAAAAACTTTAGCAGGCTTGAACGCTGGAATATTATGTGCTGGTATTTTGATAGTCGTATTCTTTGAAATATTTCTACCTGTTTTTTCCGCTCTGGTTTTGATAATAAAGCTACCGAATCCTCTTAAGTACACGTTATCTCCACCTTCTAAAGAAGTTTTTACTTCTTCCATGAAAGATTCGATAGTTGCTTGCACGTCATTTTTTTCGATACCTAGTTTCTCAGAAACTTTAGCTACGATATCAGCTTTAGTCATAATGTCAAATATTTAGGGGTTAAAAATTCAAGACTGCAAATATAGGGATTAAAATAACAAAGAATCAAACATAATCTTTTAAAAAATAGATACATAACATCTAGCTTTGTGTAAAACCCTATTTTAAATTGTCATTTTCTAACAAACTCATTGCTTGGTACTTAGAACACAAACGTGATATGCCATGGCGCAACACTAAGGATCCTTATAAGATTTGGCTCTCAGAAATTATTCTTCAACAGACGCGAGTAGCGCAAGGATTGCCCTATTATTTGGCTTTTACAAAGTCATTTCCTACAGTACAAGATCTTGCAAATGCGACAGAAGAGGAAGTACTTAAACTTTGGCAAGGATTAGGCTATTATTCCCGCGGCAGAAACCTTCACGCATCTGCCCAAATTATTGTAAATGAATATGACGGCGTCTTTCCAGACACCTATGAAGAAATTAAAAAATTAAAAGGAGTAGGTGATTATACCGCTAGTGCCATCGCAAGCATAAGTTTTAATGAGCCTACAGCCGTAGTAGATGGTAATGTATATAGAGTACTATCTAGAGTATACGGCATAGACACTCCTATAAATAGCACTCCTGGCATTAAAGAGTTTAAAGCACTTGCTCAAGAGCTCATAGATGTAAAACGCCCAGCAGATTTTAACCAAGCTATTATGGAGTTTGGCGCTATACAATGCAAACCTCAAAATCCATACTGCCTGCATTGTATATATAATGACAAGTGCGTAGCATTACAAAAGAACAAAGTTTCTGAACTCCCTGTAAAGCTCAAAAAGACTAAGGTGCGTAATCGCTACCTCAACTATCTTGTCTTTAGAGATAAGGATGAGAAAACCGTATTACAACAACGCACTGGTAAAGGAATCTGGCAAGGACTCTATGAATTTCCAGTAATTGAACTTGACGCCGCGCTTACTGATGGTGAAGAATCCCGCTTTCGCGAAAGCGTTACAACCTCAAAGCAAGCTAATGATATGGACATTGCAGCAATTACAAGATTTAATGAGAAACCGATTATCCATAAATTATCTCACCAGCACCTACACACAACCTTCTGGGTAGTTGATGTAGCAACCACTGAAAGAAAAGGGATTCCTATCTCAACTATAAAAGATTATCCTGTACCCATATTAATAGGTAGATTCTTAGAAGAGTTTCTATCTAAGTAGCACACTACTCCAAGACCGTCCTGAGTTCTTTTCTATAATCTGAAGGATTTTGACCCGTAAAGGCTTTAAATTTTTTATTAAAGTGAGAAAAGTTATTGAAGCCACTCTCAAAACATACCTGAGTAATGCTCATGGGTTGCTCAGCAAGTAGTCTAGAGGCATGCACAAGTCGATACTCATTTACAAACTGCGTAAATGTTTTATGAGTAATTTTTTTAAAATAGCGACAAAACGATGGAATGGTCAAGTTTGTTATATCAGCCATTTTCTCCAAAGGTATCTCTTCTTTAAAATGTGTTTTTACATAATTAAAAACCTCATTGATACGGTTATTATCTTTCACATCAGAAAGAAGTGAGAATCCGTCTGCATTAAGTATTCTAAACTCTTTTGTAGTTGCCAGCTCATTTAAAACAGTTATTTGAGTCATGAGACGATTAAAATCCGACTGATGCTCCATAGATTCCATCATTGCTCCTACTCTATTTTTGGTCTCACCAGAAAATACAATCCCACGTTGCGCTACCTGCAATAATCTTTTAATTGCCGCCATTTCTGGAAGATTAAAAAAAGTATCTCCTAGAAAATCTTTCTTCATGTGTATTACAGTCTCACTTTTATTTCCAGTTAGTTCATCTGTAAAACCGCAATGAGGTAAATTACTCCCTACGAGGATAAGAGTACCCCATGTATAATAAGACAAGTTACTTCCCACTTGTCTTCTTCCCGTACCTCCATTTACATAAACCAGCTCAATCTCTGGATGATAATGCCACAAGCTGTTATCATTAATATGATGCTCATCAAATCTTTGATACGTAAATGAATTTCCAAAATCTGGAGTAATAGATTCAAAAGTGGGTTTATGCAGAAGCATGGCCTTATTTTTTTACAAATTTATAAATGACTGTAAAGTGAAATCTACATTAATTTACCTTAAACATGTTCTAAATTAACACAAACAACATTAAAGAACAATGCATAGGTTAAAAATGAACACATTGGTGCACAATTACTAGTGGTGATCGCCTATATACCACCGTATGTTTGTATCAAAATAAATAATCAATTACTTAAATCAACAGTTATGAAACAGACACTAAAATTTTCAGCAATTGCATTTTTATTATTTACTGCTATTACAACATTTGCAGCTACTAGTGAGATGACACATTATGAAGGACAACCAGAGCTTTTAACAAGGGCTTCAAATCCAGGAGATAAAATCAAAAAAACGTCTAAAGCAATAGACAAAGATGTATTTACAGAAGGAACAGACATCGTATATGTAAGTTTTTCTAATCCAGAATTACAAACTATCAAGCTCGAAGTGAGAGATGGTCTTAATCGTATCGTTTATTCAAATGAGATTGACGGAGAAGCTTCTTTAAACAAGACCTTTAACTTCAAAGGTGCTTATAAAGGATACTACACAATCCATGTTGAGAATGAAAAAGAGAGCTATAGTAAAGAGTTTGAAATACTATAATATCTGTTTGCTTGTAGTAAACAATTAGTATGCTTAGTTATCCCTAGATGGTAGTTCGTCTAGGGATTTTTTGTGTTCATTAAGTTCCTGTCACACTTCTTATTTATTAAAAATAGAAGCTCTCTAATAAAGGATATAATAGTAAGGGAGAGCATATTTTCGCGAAAGCATAACACACTTGCATTGCAATATTTACTACATTTGAAATTATGGCAGGAACAATCAATAAAGTGATCTTAATAGGTCACACGGGAGATGATGTAAAGATGAACTACTTTGAAGGTGGGAATTGTATAGGACGTTTTCCGCTAGCGACTAATGAAGAATACGTAAATCGTACCACAGGCGAGCGAGTAAGTAATACAGAGTGGCACAACATTGTAGTGCGCAACAAGGCTGCCGAAATTTGTGAGAAGTATCTCAAAAAAGGTGACAAAGTATATGTAGAAGGACGTCTTAAAACACGCAAGTGGACAGATGATAAAGGAATGGATAGATACTCTACAGAAATCCAGTGCCAAGAATTTACCTTCCTTACACCTAAAGGCGAAAGCCAAGGGCAATCACAAGGAGGCGTGCAACAGGCGCAGCGACCAGTACAAGCAGCTCGTCCTCAAGCACAACCTTACAACCCTAACCAGCCAGCACAACCAGCACAACCCTCTACAGACACTAGCGATGTAGATGATTTGCCATTTTAATTTTAACTAAACGATAAAACTTTTGGACCCCGATCCCGAACTCTTATTGATATTATTAATTAGTGTAGACCCTACTACTATAGTAAGCATCGTAGTGCTTTTAGTACTACTCATGTGCTCTGCACTTATAAGTGGTGCCGAGGTTGCTTTTTTCTCACTATCACCTAGTGATCTTCTAGAAACAGAAGAGCAAGTTGCAGATAGAAAGATGCTCATTGTAAAAAAGCTTCTCACAAAACCTAAAAAGCTTCTAGCAACAATTCTTGTTGCAAATAATGCCATAAATATTGCAATTGTACTGCTCTTTGCAAGTCTAGGCGAAGTGATTTTTTCTAATATCACAGCAGAGATCCTAGGCATTCCTTGGCGTTTTTTACTGGAAGTAGTGCTTATTACGTTCTTAATCTTACTCTTTGGCGAGATTCTACCTAAAATTTATGCAAACCGTAATAACAAAAAATTTGCAGCACTGGTAGCCTATCCATTACGCGTACTTGATGTAGTTTTTACACCACTTAGTAGCCCTATGCGCGCTGCAACGCTATGGATACAAAGAAAACTAGGAGAACAAAAAACTAGCTTTAATATAGACCAGCTATCGCAAGCCCTAGAACTTACAAGTGAAGAAGATACCACAAAAGAGGAACAGAAGATTTTAAAGGGTATTGTCTCCTTTGGAAACACAGATACCAAGCAAGTGATGCGTCCTCGCATGGATGTATTTGCTCTCAATAAAGAGGATGATTATACATCTATTCTAAAACAAATTACAGAAAACGGCTTCTCGCGCATTCCTGTCTTTTCTGAAAGTATAGATACCATAGAGGGAATTCTATATGTAAAAGACCTGCTTCCTCATCTTAACGAGAAAGAATTTGACTGGGCAAAGCTGATACGCGAACCGTATTTTGTCCCAGAAAACAAAAAGTTAGATGACCTTCTTGCAGAGTTTAAAGAAAAGAAAAACCACCTCGCTATCGTAGTAGATGAGTATGGCGGTACGAGTGGCCTAATTTCTCTAGAAGATATTATTGAGGAAATTGTAGGAGACATCGCAGATGAGTTTGATGACGAAAATATCATCTATTCCAAACTCGATGAGCACAATTGGGTTTTTGACGGGAAAACATCCCTAAAGGATTTTTATCGTATTATAAAGCTAGAAGAAACTGCAATCTTTGAAAACAAAAAAGGAGAGGCAGAAACTATTGCTGGTTTTGTACTCGAAGTCTCTGGTAGTTTCCCACGTAAGAATGAGGTAATAAATTATCAAAACTACACGTTCACCATAGAAGCTCTTGATAAAAAACGAATCAAACAGATTAAATTCACCATAAAGTCTTGAAATTTACAGCATTCATAATAGCAACATTTGCCGCACTATTACTAGCGTCTTGTGGTGGTGACACACTACCTAAACCTAAAGGGCAGCTCAGTTTATCATACCCTAAACCCTCATATTCATTTACCGCATCAGATTGTGATTACAACTTTGACCTCAACTCACTAGGCAAGGTGCGCTACAAAGATAATTGCTCTGCAGTTATTGATTATCCATCGCTCAACGGCAGTGTATTTTTAACCTATAGAGCGGTAAATAATAATATCAATGCCTTACTCAATGACGCACAAAAACTCACTTATGAGCATGTGCGCAAAGCAGATGATATTATTGAAGAGAAGTATGTAAACCAAGAGCAAGGCGCATACGGGATGTTTTATGACATTAAGGGAGATGCTGCTTCCCAGTCCCAATTTTACATCACAGACAGCACAACGCACTTTCTAACCGGATCTATTTACTTTAACACAAAACCTAATTACGATAGTATTTATCCCGCAGCTATGTATCTTAAAAACGATATTAGGCATTTGATGGAAAGTATCAAATGGAAAGAATAATCGCACTCTTCTTTAGAGTTCGCTTTCGCGAAAAAGTTCTCCTATTCCTAGTAACTTATTACCGAACTTTGCATTTCTAAAATCAAGTAATGCCAAATAAATCGCTTAAGTGGATATACCTCGTGGCACTATCCATTATTTGGGGAAGTTCATTTATCCTTATTAAAAAAGGGCTAGTAGGTCTAGAACCACTACAATTAGGAGCTTTGCGCATCTTATTCTCCGCATTTGTTTTATTACTATTTGGCTGGAAAAGCTTAAAAACTATAAAGAAACTAGAATGGAAATGGATAGGAGTCTCTGCCTTGCTAGGAACTGGCATACCTGTATTTCTATTTGCCTTTGCCGAAACTGAGATTGATAGCGCCGTAGTAGGAATTTTAAATTCTAGCGTTCCGCTACTTGCTTTTATTTTTGGAATACTAATATTTGGTGCTAAATTCATAAAGCAGCAGTTTATAGGTGTTCTTTTAGGACTTATAGGCGCTGGAGCACTCATTTATATAGGTGCGCAGATAAATGAAGAGCAGAACTACTGGTACGCATCGCTAGTGATTATTGCAGCATCGCTATATGCACTCAATGTGAATATCATAAAACGCCATCTTCAAGAAGTGAGCGCCATAGCCATTGCCGCAGGGAATTTTGTTTTCTTAATTATCCCCGCCCTTATCATACTTTTTTACTCAGATTTCTTTGAGCTTCCATTAAGTACAGATACTACCTTACAGCAATCTATGGGATACATTGTCGTTCTTTCCATTTTTGGTACAGCTATCGCAAAGGTGATGTTTAATAAGCTAGTACAAATAAGCAATCCAGTGTTTGCCTCCTCTGTAACCTACTTAATGCCTATTATTTCTGTCACTTGGGGATTACTAGACGGAGAAGCGTTTACAAGTCTTCAAGTTATTGCTACGCTTATTATTCTTACCGGTGTTTATATTGGGAATACTGGAAAAAGAAAAAAGGTCTAATTAAGTCTGATTCTATTGAAATAAAGGCCTCTAGATTTAAGGAGCTCGTCAAGTTCACATGTTAACTTTCGCGAAAGCGCACAAAAAAAGCGACTTACATTACTGCAAATCGCTTTTATCAACTAAACTATTTTTTCAACTACCCTAGTGGTGGTTGTCCATTCATTATTTCTTCACTAGCATACTCTTCAAACTTCTTGAAGTTATCTTTAAAAGATCTCGCAAGCTTATTTGCTGTTGCATAGTATCCTTCATCGTTATTCCAAGTTGCTCTAGGAGATAACACCTCTGTAGGTACTCCTGGACATGTACGTGGCTGTGCTAGTCCAAAAACAGAGTGTATGTGATAGTTATCATGAGTTGTCTCTTGTGGTAACTCTCCATTCATCGCTGCCTTAATCATAGCACGCGTATACTTAAGCTTCATACGTGATCCTACTCCGTAAGGTCCACCAGTCCACCCAGTGTTGATAAGCCATACATTTACACCTGCATCCTTCATTTTTGCACTAAGCATCTCTGCATATTTAGTAGGATGTAATGGCATAAAAGGCGCTCCAAAACAAGCCGAGAAAGATGGTTGTGGCTCTGTAACTCCAGCCTCAGTACCAGCAACTTTTGCCGTGTAACCACTTATAAAGTGATATGCCGCTTGACCTGGCGTTAATTTTGAGATAGGAGGCAGTACTCCAAAAGCATCTGCTGTTAAGAAGAAAATGTTTTTAGGATTCTTACCTACAGAAGGCTCTTGTATATTATCAATGTGGTGAATAGGGTAACTCACACGCGTATTCTGTGTAATAGAAGTATCTTCAAAAGCTACATTACCATTGTCATCTAGAATTACATTCTCTAGTATTGCTCCTGGCTTGATTGCATTAAAGATATCTGGCTCATTTTCCTTAGATAGGTTAATCACCTTTGCATAGCAACCTCCTTCAAAGTTGAAGATGGTATTTTCCTTAGTCCATCCATGCTCATCATCTCCTATAAGCTTACGCTCAGGATCTGCCGAAAGTGTTGTTTTTCCAGTACCAGAAAGTCCAAAGAAAATTGCAGTTTCTCCATTATCACCTACGTTTGCACTACAGTGCATAGGCAATGTTTCCTTTTCTACAGGAAGGATAAAGTTTAATGCAGAGAAGATTCCCTTCTTGATCTCACCTGTATAACCAGTTCCACCTATAATGATTGTTTTTTCTGTAAATGAAAGAATTGCAAAGTTGCTCTGGCGAGTACCATCTACTTCTGGATCTGCAAGAAATCCTGGAGCATTAAGAATGGTCCACTCTGGATCAAATGTTTTAAGTTCTTCAACCGTAGGACGAAGAAACATGTTATAAGCAAACATGTTAGACCAAGGATACTCGTTTATCACTCGTATATTTAGTCTGTAATTGTCATCTGCACAAGCATAACTGTCTCGTACATAAATTTCTTTCTCAGAAAGATAGTTGGCTACTTTAGCTTTTAATTTTGTAAAAGCTTCTTCGCCAAATGGTAGGTTAATGTCGCCCCACCAGACTTTATCTTCTGTTTTGGCATCCTTTACAATAAAGCGATCTAAAGGTGATCTTCCTGTAAATTTACCTGTGTTTACTGCTAGTGCGCCAGAAGACGCAGTAGTTCCCATATCGTTTTCTACGCTTATTTCGTGTAGTTTCTCAGGGGAGAGTTGGTAGTTGATTTTGGCATTTTTGATGCCTAATTTTTCTAATGAAAGTGTCTTCGAAGCTAAGCTATCTGCGACCATAACAATGAGTTTTGTGTTGTTTTAGATCACAAAAGTAGTAAGACTTTGCTCAGCACTATAACGTTTTCGCTGTTTTATTTGGATTTTATGAAATGTATAACTATCAAAAGCCAACTAACAATGAGCAAAGTACCACCTATAGGGGTGATGAGAGCGATTTTAGTAAAATCAAAAGATGTTAATTCATTGGTTGCCAGCCCGTATATAGAACCCGAAAAGAACAAAACACCTAGCAATAGCAGCACCCATACTGTTTTTTTCGTTTTTTCGCTTAAAGCGAAAACTGGAATAAGCAACAGCAATAAGGCATGGTACATTTGATACTTTACACCCGTCTCAAAAGTCGCAATCGCAGATGCATCGAGTACTTTCTCAAGACCATGAGCACCAAATGCTCCTATAATAACTGCTGTCAGTCCAAAAATCCCACCTGTGAGTCTTAATTTTTTATCCATGCTATTTGTTTAAGATGTGGTCCAAAACCGTACTTTAGACCAGCAGAATTCAATTTGAACTCTCATACAAAATTACAAAACTAACTACCCATGCGAAAGATTCTCGTTATAGGCGCTGGAAAATCCACGAGCCAACTCGTTAACTACCTACTTTCTAAATCTGACACAGAAGATTTACAAATTACCGTGGGCGACATCTCTATAGAGAATGCTCAAAAACTCATCAATAATCATAAAAATGCTACTGCAATACGCCTTGATGTATTTAACAAGGAAGAACGTGAGCAGGCTATCAAGGCAGCAACTATAGTAATCTCTATGCTTCCTGCGCGTTTCCATATTGAGGTTGCTAGAGACTGCGTCACTTTTGAAAAGTCTATGGTAACTGCATCTTATATTTCTGACGAGATGCAAGCTCTTGATGCCTCTGTAAAAGAGAAAGGGCTTGTATTTATGAATGAAATAGGTCTAGACCCAGGCATTGATCATATGAGTGCGATGCAGGTTATAGATCGCATACGCGATAAGGGAGGAAAGATGATTCTTTTTGAGTCTTTTACAGGTGGTCTTGTGGCTCCAGAAAGCGACACTAATCTATGGAACTATAAATTTACTTGGAACCCTCGTAATGTAGTTCTCGCAGGGCAAGGTGGCGCTGCCGAATTCATACAGGAAGGCACTTACAAGTATATCCCATATCAACGCCTTTTTAGACGTACAGAATTTTTACAGATAGAAGGTCACGGTCGTTTTGAAGGATATGCAAATCGTAATTCTCTTAAGTATCGCTCTGTATATGGTCTCGATGACATCCCTACACTGTATCGTGGCACCATACGTAGAGTTGGCTTTTCTAGAGCTTGGCAAATGTTTGTACTCCTAGGTATGACAGATGATAGTTATCAACTAGAAAACACAGAGCAAATGAGTTACCGTGATTATGTAAATTTATTTTTACCCTACTCCCCTACAGATTCGGTAGAGTTAAAACTGCGTCACTACCTCAAGATCGATCAAGACGATTTACTCTGGGACAAACTATTAGAGCTTGATCTTTTTAATGCCAATAAAAAAATAGGGCTTACAAACGCAACTCCTGCTCAAGCATTACAACGCATCCTAGAAGACAAGTGGACACTAGCTCCAGAAGATAAGGACATGATTGTGATGTATCATAAATTTGGCTATGAGCTTGATGGTAAGCGCAAGCAGATTGATGCAACTATGGTAAACATAGGAGAAGATCAAGTAGAAACCGCAATGGCAAGAACAGTAGGCTTGCCAGTAGCAATGGCCACCTTACGCATTCTCAACGGAGAGATCACTACACCTGGAGTACAACTCCCTATCAAAAAGGAAGTCTACGAGCCTATTCTAAAAGAACTGGAAGACTACGGCATTACTTTTAAGGAGTACGAGGTTGACTATCTAGGTTATAATCCAGATATCGTAGGCGGATAACCTTTTTAAAAATTGAATTACAGTTTATAACTATTTATATATCTTGTAGTTTCAATATAGAACCTTCTTGAGATGAAAATAGTAAAAGACGAACTTATTATAGATGGTATTGACAAGATAATCTTGCGCCAACTCATGGAAGATGCACGCAAGCCCATTCTTGAGATTGCTCGTAAGGTGGGGATTTCTGGAGCTGCCATACACCAGCGTTTACGCAAGCTAGAGAAGTCTGGACTTATAGCTGGCTCTAAATTTATTATAGACCCAAAAGTGCTAGGCTATCGCACACAAGCTTTTATAGGAGTATATCTTGATAGAGCTGCAAATAATGCAAGAGCAGTACGACAACTTAAAGACATTCCTGAGGTGATAGAATGTCATTACACTACTGGAAACTGGTCTGTTCTTATCAAAATTCTCTGCAAGAATAACGAGGATTTAATGAATCTACTCAATAAAAAAATTCAAGCGATAGACGGTGTATCACGTACTGAAACCTTTATCTCGCTTGATCAACAAATAGACAGACAGATTAAAATCTAATTTTTTACGCTTTCGCGAAAGCGTACCATCACCATTAAAACCCATTATTTACGCATAAAAAAACCTCTCACTTGGAGAGGTTTTTCTATATACTAAGCTTTTGTTACAGCCCAGGATAGCTACCCGTAAGGATCTCAATACCATCAATTATCCAACCTACAACAAAGAAACCTGCTGTAAGAATAAATAAGATGTTCCAGCCTATTGGGCTTCCTAAGTACCATCTGTGTGCTGCAAAACCTCCTAAGAATAACCATAATAAGATAGCTACTAGCTGGCGGTCTGCCTCTACTGCTGCAGGAGAAGTAAGCACCTCTGCTTGATCATCCTCAGTAAGTGTTACTCCGTTTACGGCAGCAACTGCTGTTCTCTGTACTGGAAATCCAGCATAGGTATTTGTAACGGCAAGGATTACAAACGCAAATAATAGTGTAATTTTGAGTCTCATAGTTTGGTTTTGTTTTTATTAGACCTAACTAAATTACCTAAAAAACAGCTATGTACTTTCGAAGAATTCTCTTTTTTACATATTTCCTGCTCGCAGCAACTGCTTACGGCCAACTTACTGCTTATGAATATATGGGCGTAATAAAACTTAATGACACAGCTTTTATATCTTACAAACTAGCCTTTGAAGAAATAGATGGTAGGGTGCAAGGATACTCTATGGCAGATCTAGGCGGCAAGCATGAAACAAAGTCTAACATTAAAGGAATTTATGATAGTGAAAACAAACTATTCTCCTTTGCCGAATATGATATTGTGTACACAAAATCTCCACTAGGTGAAGTAGACATGTGTCTCATAAACTTTGAAGGTAAAATGAGAAAACTTGAAAATAACAAAGCTTTTAGCGGTGATTTTAAAGGACTATATCCAGACAAGAGCTCTTGCCTAGACGGGATGCTTATCATGTCTGCTACAGAAGAAGCACAAGCTAGAATTGCCAAGCTAGACAGAAAGATTCAAAAATCTAAAAAGGTAAGTCAAGAATTAAAAGATCGAATTTCGGCAAAACGTTCTGTAGACACGCTTACCATGAGTATCGTGAGAAAAAACGAAAACCTCAACGTTTTTGCTAAAACTAAGAATGTTGTGATTTCTATTTATGACTCCGGTAAAGTAGATGATGATCGCATAAACCTTTATGTAGATGATGTACTTGTACTAGAAGATTACTCAATAGAAAGAGCTAAAAAGCAAATACCAATCACCATTACAAAAGAAACAACCGTCGTGCGCGTGGAAGCTCTTACAGAAGGGACCTCTGCCCCTAACACGGTTAAGGTAGAAATACAAGATGGTATGAGTCTAATCACTACAAGAACTAGTCTTAAAACAGGCGAAAAGGCAGAGCTTACATTAGTGAAGCAGTAAAAGAAACTAGATTTCTTCAGAATTAACAACAAAAAAAACCCACGCTATAGGCGTGGGTTCTTATATTTAACATTTTCGCGAAAGCGAAAAAATTGTTCCGTCTATGCGACTCTCTCTTAGTATCTGTAGTATTCAGGCTTAAATGGTCCTTCTACTGTCACACCGATGTAATCTGCTTGATCTTTAGAAAGTGTTTCTAGCTCTGCTCCTAGTCTTGATAAGTGCAATGCTGCTACTTTTTCATCTAGGTGCTTAGGAAGCATATAAACTTCGTTATTGTACTTCTCGCTATTGTTCCAAAGCTCGATTTGCGCTAGTGTCTGGTTTGTAAATGAGTTACTCATTACAAAACTAGGGTGACCAGTTGCACAACCTAAGTTTACAAGACGACCTTCTGCAAGAACGATAATATCTTTACCATCTATAGTATACTTATCTACTTGAGGTTTGATCTCATCTTTTGTAGCGCCGTGGTTACCGTTTAACCAAGCCATATCGATCTCATTATCAAAGTGACCTATGTTACAAACGATTACTTTATCACGCATTGCCTCAAAGTGCTCACCACGTATGATGTCTTTGTTTCCTGTAGTTGTGATAACGATATCTGCATTACCTACTACGTTTTCTAGTTTCTTAACTTCAAAACCATCCATTGCAGCTTGAAGCGCACAGATAGGATCGATTTCTGTTACTGTAACGATAGATCCAGCTCCTTTAAAAGATGCTGCTGTTCCTTTACCTACGTCACCGTATCCACATACTACCACACGCTTTCCAGCAAGCATAGTATCTGTAGCACGACGTATAGCATCTACCGCACTCTCACGACATCCGTATTTGTTATCAAACTTAGACTTAGTTACAGAGTCATTTACGTTTATAGCTGGCATAGGTAACGTTCCATTCTTTACACGCTCGTAAAGACGGTGTACACCCGTTGTAGTTTCTTCAGAAAGTCCTTTGATATCTTTTGCAAGTTCTGGGTAACGATCTAATACCATATTAGTAAGATCTCCTCCATCATCAAGAATCATATTTAATGGCTTACGATCTTCTCCAAAGAAAAGTGTTTGCTCGATACACCAGTCAAATTCTTCTTCATTCATTCCTTTCCAAGCATATACTGGGATACCAGCATCTGCAATTGCTGCAGCAGCCTGATCTTGCGTAGAAAATATATTACAAGAAGACCAAGTCACCTCTGCTCCTAGTGCTTTTAATGTTTCAATCAATACAGCTGTTTGTATTGTCATATGCAGACATCCTGCGATACGAGCACCTTTAAGCGGCTGCTCATCTCCATACTCCTCACGTAGAGACATAAGCCCAGGCATCTCTGCCTCTGCAAGTTCGATCTCTTTGCGTCCCCAACCCGCTAGGGAAATATCTTTTACTTTGTACGGTACGTACGGTACTGTCTTTGTGCTCATAATTTGTATATTTAGCTTATTTCTTAGCAGTGGCAAATTTACGCAATACCTTACAGAAAACCTTTTAATCGATGCCTCTTTACAAAACGATAACAGTTAGCTCGAGTACAACAGTCTATATTTGGAAGATTGAGGAAGATATTACTACGCTTTCGCGAAATATAAAACTTACAGATCATTGCCAGAATAGACTACAAGGAATGAAGTCTGAGCTTCACCAAAGGGGCTTCATGAGTATACGCCACCTCCTAGCCGAAGCTGGATACACAGACTTTGATTTATATTACGATAAGAATGGAAAACCACATCTACACGATGGAAAGCATATTTCTATAACACACAGCTACACCTTTACTGCCATTATTGTGAGTGATCAACCTGTGGGTATTGATATAGAAAAACAACGCGACAAAATCTTGCGCATTGCTCATAAATTTACACCTATAGAAGAATACTACACACTTACTAATGCAGATGCTCGCATGCGCAAACTCACCATTGTATGGGGAGCAAAGGAATCACTTTATAAACTCTATGCTCAAGAAGGACTGAGCTTTTTAAAGCATATAGATGTAGCAGATTTTAATTTTGATGATGCCAAGACTACAGCCACGGTAAATTATAAAGGCGCAATCTCCACCTATGATCTCACCTTTATGGAGTTCGAGGGATTTACCTGTGTCTACGGTTATTAATAATGAATAGCATTCTTTGTACTTCAATTCCTACCTTCGTGTGGTGACTATATACTCCCAGATAATACACAACAGAGACAAAGGCGTTAAGCTACTCGCAATTCTTATAGATCCAGATAAGTTTGAACTGGATCCCGCTTTCGCGAAAGCGTACTTGAAAAAAATACCCACCACTACAACTCACATTTTTATAGGCGGAAGTACAGATCCAGCACTTAAAACAGCAACTGTGGTCCAACTTCTAAAGGCCGAAACAGCATTACCCATTATTCTGTTTCCTGGAAATTACAATCAGGTTACTCCAGATGCAGACGCAATATTATTCTTATCACTACTTTCTGGTGATAATGCCGAATTTTTAATAGGCCAGCAAACCAAAGCTGCAAGAGCAGTACAACAAAGCAAGCTTGAGGTGATCCCTACTGGATATTTACTCATAGACGGCGGATCTGTAACCGCGGTGCAACGAGTGAGCAAGACGAGCCCAATGTCACAAGATGACACAGAACGCATAGTAGACACGGCACTTGCTGGACAATATTTGGGTAAAAAATGTATCTATCTAGAAGCAGGGAGTGGTGCAAAAACCGCAGTAAAACCTTCAATTATCAAAGCTGTTTGTGATACACTCAACATTCCAGTAATCGTGGGCGGAGGTATTAGAAATTCTATGCAAATGGAGCTGGCATATGAGGCTGGGGCAACAATGGTCGTTATAGGCACAGCTTTTGAAGAGAACTCATGGAATGACTGCTAATTGAATATTAAATCATCCTTATGAAACATATCATTTATCTAATAACGATTCTCATCACAACACAACTACTAGGTCAAACGACCTACGTAATAGATGCGGTATCAAAAACACCCGTATCCTTTGCTACTATTTCCTTTGGTGATGGAAGGGGGACATTTGCAGGCGATGTTGGTGAGTTTACTTTTATTAGCTCAAAATATAAGGACATTGACAGTTTATACATCTCGGCCATAGGTTTTAAGGAACAAGCTTTTGCTGCCGCCAGTTTACCAAACAAAATATATCTAACCCCAGAGGCTAGCTTACTTTCTGAAGTTATCGTTACTGCAGAAAAGAAAGGTAAATACAAGAAGAAAAAATACAAGGAGACTACACACACTAATTATTACAACTGCTGGCTTCCTACTGTAGAAAGTGAGGTGGCTGTATTTTTTGAACGTGAAGATGGTAAATCGTCAAAAATTGCACAACTATGGATTCCTATAAACTCAGAAAAGGAATTTCGCAAGAAGGGCAATATGAAATTCTCTACCTTGTTTCGCATTCAGTTTTATAAGAACGAAAATGGACTGCCTGGAACACCTGTAATCCATAGGGATATTGTTTTTCGCGTAAGCGAGCAAGATGATGAGATGTACGAACTCGATATAGATAAATATCAAATCTTTATTCCTAAAGACGGGATTTTTGCCTCCTTACAAGTGCTAGGATATGCAGATAAACAAGGAAAGCTCATACAGACTAAAAAATATAATGAAATTGAAACTCCTAGAGGAATTCAAAAGGTATCTGTTACTTTTAGACCTTTATTACCATTTACAAATGAATTGCCATCACAAAAAACATATGTAAGAAGGGTATTCTTTAATGATAAAAAATGGCAAGTATTTGACCGTACGTACAATGAGCATTCGGCTCTAGTAAAAACTGGAAATGTAAATTATGGAATGGGTGCATTACTGCACGTTTATCAAGAATAATAACTATGCAAATCTCTGTAGATCTTACTTTTAGTCCGCTACAAAATGATTATGAAATGTATATCATTGCATTTATAAAGCGACTACGCGACTCTGGCCTTACCATTATAGAAAATCCTCTTGCTACTCAAGTATATGGGGACTATGACAAGGTGATGACTACACTTACTAAAGAAATGAAGCGTAGCTTTGAGGAAATAGGCATCGGTCTATTTTATATTAAAATTGTAAAAACAGATCGCTCTGATTATGTCGCAGATTTTTGATTTCCTTTTTGGCCAGTACGCCACATACGACACCTTAGATATTGTATTAGAACTTATAGCTGCCGTATTTACAATCGCATCTGTAGTCTATTCAAAACGAAATAACGTTCTCGTTTTTCCTACAGGAATGATTTGTACAGCAATCTTTGTGTATCTACTTCTCAAATGGGGACTACTGGGAGACATGATGATTAATGGATACTACTTCATTATGAGTGTTTATGGATGGTACATCTGGACACAAAAAGTAGACGGTGTCGCGGTTACTCCTATTACGAGTGCTACTAGAAAGGAACACCTCCTCTCTGTAGTGATTTTTATTACATCTGCGATTTTTGTGTATGTCGTATATATCATTTTTGATAAAATTGAACATTGGACATCTTACGTAGATATGATAACTACAGGAATCTTTTTTGTAGGCATGTGGCTTATGGCTAGACGGAAGATTGAAAACTGGATATACTGGATCATAGGTGACATTATAACCGTACCCCTTTATTTTTATAAGGGACTCACTTTCAGCAGTATTTTATATTTTGCACTCACTATTATTGCCATTTTTGGATATTTAGCATGGAAGAAGAACTTAGACAAGTCAGCAGTAATTGCATAAGAGTTTGCCTTATTGGACCAGAAAGTAGTGGTAAAAGTACGCTTTCGCGAAAGCTAGCTCAGCATTACAGCGCACCCCTAGTTCCCGAATATGCAAGACAATATCTTCAAGATTTATGGGACACAGAGCAAAAGATATGTAGACCAATGGATTTGTTACCGATAGCCAAAGGCCAAATTAAACTAGAGAATACTGCTATAAAAAATGCCACAAATCTTGTTATTTGCGATACTGATTTACTCACTACAAAAACATATAGCGAGGCTTATTATAATGGCTGGTGTCCAGAATTATTAGAGAAAATGGCATTGGAAAACACATATGATTTGTATCTTTTAACGTACATAGATACTCCTTGGGAGCAAGATGACTTAAGAGATCGCCCAGAAAGAAGAGAGGAAATGTTTAATTATTTTAAACATAACTTAGAGAAATATAAAAAACCATTTATTCTTGTAAAAGGGACCGTTCCAGAAAGAATGGTAACTGCTACCGAATCTATAAATACACTTTTAGTTTGAAAATCACAGAACAAGACATAGAGCACATCACAGACTTAGGTGTAACCAGAGATCAAGTAGAACAACAGTTCGAGATTCTTAAGCAAGGTATTCCCTTTACAAAATTACGCAGTGCGGCTACAAAAGGAAATGGACTCATAGTACTTAAGCCCGAAGAACAAGAACAACTTGTACAACATTATGAGGATCGAAAAGATGGTATAAATCCATTAAAATTTACCCCAGCCTCTGGTGCTGCTACTAGAATGTTTAAATTTCTATTTGAATTTGTAGAAGATTATAACCCTAATGATGGAAGCATTAATGCGTACATTAATAAAAAAGGAGTTCCAGAGTTAAGATTATTCTTTGTTGGCTTAGAGAGCTTCCCTTTCTACAAGAAAATAAGAGCACGCATTAAAGAAAAGTATGGCAAAGATGGTGCAGACATTAATGAAAACAGATTGCGCTTTGTAAAAATAATGCTTGAGGAGAAAGAACTTAATTTTGGAAAAAAACCCAAAGGCCTATTTCCTTTTCATAGTTATAAAAAATATGTAGCAGCAGCTTTTGAAGAGCACCTTTTTGAAGGCGCGTTGTATGCTACCAAAGGAACTGTCGCTCGCCTTCACTTTACGGTTTCAAAAGAACATCAGAAGAGATTTGCAAAACGTTTTCATAAACGTAAAGATTATATTGAACGTAAGACCGGTGTGACCTTTGACATATCTTATTCTTACCAAGATTCGGCTACAGATACGGTTGCCATTACAGAGTCAAATACTCTTTTAAGAGATGAGAATGGAAAACTCGTATTTAGACCAGGAGGGCATGGAGCTTTAATTAAAAATTTAAATGAGCAAGATGCAGATATCATATTCATTAAGAATATTGATAATGTAGTTGTAAATAAGTACAAGACTCAAGTTGCTTATTATAAAAAAATGCTTGCTGGAAAGTTGCTTTCACTTCAAGCAACATCTTTTGAATATCTAAAGAAAATCGACAAACAAAGAGACCTTTTGGACAACGAGCGTCAAGAGATAGCTACCTTCTTAAAAAACAATCTATGCTTGAGACTTCCTGCAAATCATGACAGTCTTGACCAGAGTACACAAATTGCTCATTACAGAAATCTATTAGACCGCCCCATACGTGTCTGTGGTATGGTAAAAAATGAAGGCGAACCAGGAGGTGGACCTTTCTGGGTGCTTGATGAAGATGGTACTGAGAGCTTACAAATTATAGAAAGTGTACAAATCAACCCTGATGACAAGGAGCAGCAAGAAATTCTTAAAAACGCCACTCATTTTAATCCAGTTGACATTATTTGCGGTGTAAAAAATTACAAAGGAGAGAAGTACAATCTTCTCAATTATGTGGATTACAAAGCAGGATTTATCGCTTCAAAAAGCTACCAAGGAAAGAAAATAAAAGCACTTGAACATCCAGGACTTTGGAATGGTGCAATGGCACACTGGAACACCATATTTATAGAAGTTCCACTACTTACTTTTAATCCAGTAAAAACAGTAAACGACCTTCTCAAACCAGCTCACCAAGTTAAATAACACAATCATAGGTTAAATTTTGTTTAATCTTATTTATTAAAAGATAAACAATAAGTATCTTTATTTCAAAATAGAAATATGGATACCGCACTGGTATGGTTTAGAAATAATTTACGAACACAAGATAATACCTCCCTGACTCATGCAATTGCCTCAGGTAAGCGAGTTATAGGATTATACTGTTTTGATCCTAGACAATTTCAATTAGGTGATTTTGGGTTTAAAAAGACGGAGAAATATCGCGCTCAATTCTTAACTGAGACTGTCGAGAATCTTAAAAGTAATCTCAACAATCTTAACATCGCTTTGATTGTAACTCACGAGCATCCAGAAAAGACTATTCCAGCACTCATAGACCAACACAACATCTCAGAAATCTACTCTCAAAAAGAGTGGACGCGTGAAGAAAATGAAGTTACCCTTGCTGTTGAAAAAAAGTTAAGTAACGTAAAGCATCACACCTATTATGATCAGTTTCTCTTTCATCCCCAAGATATTCCTTTCGATACTTTCGGAGACATTCCTCAAGTATTCACTCAATTCCGTAAAAAGTGCGAGAAAGAAAGCAATATCCAGCCTTTACAAGAAAAAATCGAAGCGCTTTCTTCAAAAAATCTACTCGATGAAGAAAGCGACATACCTGACTTGCAAGAGCTAGGTTAGACACCTTTACTAAAGACCATCGCTCTGCATTCCCATGGAACGGCGGAGAAGATGAAGCTTGGAGCCGACTCAATAATTACTTCTGGAATACAAAAAAACTCCAGTACTATAAGAAAACACGCAACGGACTCGTAGGCGAAGATTACAGTTCAAAGTTATCTGCATGGCTGGCAAATGGATCTATATCTGCACGTCAAATTTATTGGGAGGTAAAAAAGTTTGAAAAGGAAATTATTTCAAATCAAGATACATACTGGCTCATTTTTGAGTTGATATGGAGAGATTATTTCAAGTATGTCTCTCTCAAACATGGTAACGACCTGTTTAAAATAGGCGGAATTTTACATAAAAACTACGACTGGAAGCGTAATGACAAAGCTCAGCGAGAATGGATTCATGGCAATACAAGATACGACTTTGTAAACGCCAATATGATAGAGCTCAAAGAAACAGGCTGGATGTCTAATCGCGGTCGTCAGAATGTTGCGAGCTTCTGGGCAAAAGAGCAACAACAAGACTGGCGGGTAGGCGCTGCTTACTTTGAAAGTATCCTCATAGATTATGACGTGCATAGCAACTGGGCAAACTGGATGTACAACGCAGGAGTAGGAAATGATCCTAGAGATAGAAAATTCAACATAAAAAGGCAGCAGGAAATGTATGATGGTAATGGCAAGTTTGTAAGACTATGGACGCAAAATGAATTATTCTAAATGAGCACTTTACGACTTATTCTGGGCGACCAGCTCAACCACAAGCACTCTTGGTATCAGGAGCAATCTGATAATGTAATTTATTTCATGGCAGAAATGCGCCAAGAAACAGATTATGCAACCCATCATATTCAAAAAGTTGTCGCCTTTTTTAAAGCAATGCGCGAGTTTTCTGATTGGCTTACATCTCAAGGACACAAAGTGATTTATTACACCTTAGATGCGCCTGAAAATACCCAAAGTCTCATTGACAACCTTGAGCAACTTATCAAGGAAAAAAATATATCACTATTTGAATATCAACTTCCAGATGAATACCGCCTGGACGAAATGTTATCACGCTTTCGCGAAAGCGTAAACATCGAAGTAAAGTCATACGATACAGAGCATTTTATGACTTCTCGTACCGATCTTAGTTCGTTTTTTGAAGGTAAAAAGCTCTTTACGATGGAATATTTTTACCGCATGATGCGCAAGAAATATGACGTCATGATGATAAACGATAAAGACCCAGAGGGTGGTAAATGGAACTTTGACCACAGTAACCGCAACAAGTGGAAAGGAGACACTTTAATCCCGATTGAAAAGACATTTGACACCAACGTCTCGTCTCTTGTAAAGCTCATTGAAAGTGCTGGAGTTAAAACAATAGGACGCATAGATGAAAAGAATTTTGCTTGGCCTACTACACGCACTGAATCACTTGAAGTGCTTGACTATTTCTGTGAACACTTGTTAGTTCATTTTGGCGATTATCAAGATGCCATGGATCCAGATCAAGCCTATTTATATCATAGCAGATTAAGCTTTGCTATGAATAGTAAGATTCTAGATCCTCAAGAAGTAATTGAAACGGTTATTAACTTCTGGAGAGCGCATCAAGAAGAAATAAATATAAGTCAGGTAGAAGGTTTTGTACGGCAGATTTTAGGATGGAGAGAGTACATGCGAGGCATGTATTGGAAAGAGATGCCAGCATTTGCAACGACTAACCATCTTGAAAATCATAATGCGCTGCCAGATTTTTACTGGACTGGAAAGACTAAGATGAACTGCCTTAAGTGCAGTATCAACAATAGTCTAGATAACGCTTATGCACACCACATACAGCGATTAATGATTACTGGCAACTACGCGCTTCTTACTATGTGTGATCCAGCACAAGTAGATGAATGGTATCTCGGGATTTATATAGATGCTATAGAATGGGTTGAAATCACAAACACTCGCGGAATGTCGCAATGGGCAGATGGTGGTAAAATTGCGACAAAGCCCTATGTTTCAAGCGGAAGTTACATCAACAAAATGTCTAATTACTGCAAGGGGTGTCATTATAAAGCGAGTAAAAAAACAGGAGAAGATGCATGTCCTTTCAACTCCTTGTATTGGAATTTCTTAAATGAAAAACAAGAATATTTTAAAGGAAACAATCGCATGAGTATGATGCTAAGCCTTTTGAATAAAATGGATAAGAAGACATTACAGGCGCATCAAGAGCGCGCAGAAGACATCATTAAAAATCCAGCAAATTATTAAGAAAGAGGTAAACATAGTATGGTTAAAAAGGGACTTGCGTTTGCATGACCACTTGCCCTTGTACAATGCTGTGCAAGAGGGTAAACCGCTGCTTTTACTTTACATTTTAGAACCTTCATTAGAAGCAGATCCTCATTACAGCGACCGTCACTTTAACTTTATTAAAGAGTCATTGCAAGATTTACAGCGTGAATTACTGGCCTTTGATACTAAGATTTTGATTGTCCATGATGAAGTGGTCTCTGCTTTTAAAGAGCTTATAAAACATTATAAAATTCACACCGTTTTCTCACATCAAGAAACTGGACTGCGTGTTACCTATGATAGAGATCTTGCACTAGAGGCATATGCAAATAATCTAAAAATAGCCTCACCAGAAAATAAATTTGGCTGGGTAGAATTTGCAAATAACGGAGTACAACGCAAACTTAAAAATCGTGTAGGATGGAGCGAAGACTGGGAGTGGTTTATGAAACAACCGCAGATTCCTTTTCAGCCCAAAAAGAATCAATTACTATCAATACAATATATTAATGCTCTAGAAGATAATTTTAAAAAAATCTCTTTACAAACACCTGCATCTAGTCCTTTTCAAAAGGGAGGGACGACGATGGCGATGCGATACCTAGCTTCCTTTTTGCATGATAATCGATACCTCAATTATTCAAAACATATATCAAAACCTAGCCTAGCTAGAAAGAGCTGCTCTAGATTGTCACCATACATCGCTTGGGGAAATGTGAGTATACGCCAAGTGTATCAGGAAGCAAAACATTTTCGCGAAAGCTCTAAAAATAAACGTGCCATCGATGGGTTTACTTCACGATTGCGATGGCAAGCACATTTCATTCAGAAGTTTGAAATGGAGGATTCAATGGAATTTTTGAGTGTGAATAAAGGATATCACAAGCTTTCCAAAAGAGCAAATCTCACCTATCAAAAGGCTTGGAAAGAAGGAAAAACAGGTTATCCACTTGTTGATGCTTGTATGCGATGTCTGTGTGAGACTGGCTACCTAAATTTTAGAATGCGTGCTATGACGCTATCTTTTTTTACACATAACTTATGGCAACCTTGGCAAGATGCCACGCACCACCTAGCCCAGCAGTTTCTAGATTTTGAACCAGGTATTCACTATCCTCAAATACAAATGCAAGCGGGTGAAACAGGAATAAATATGCTACGTATATACAATCCGGTTAAAAATGGTTATGAGCATGATGAAGATGGTGAGTTTATAAAGAAATGGATTCCAGAATTGACAAGTGTGCCTATCGCATACATCCATGAACCGTGGACGATGAGTGTTCTTGAACAACAATTTTGCAATACAGTTATAGGTGAAGATTATCCTGCGCCTATTATTGACATTAAGAAAACGGCAAAATATGCAGGAGACGTGTTGTGGAAGCTTAAGGACGATAATATGGTAAAGCGAGATGCGTATCGTATCTTAAGACGACACACGCTCGCAAACAGAAATAATTTTGATTAAAAGACTATGAAAAAGCAAGAAATACCAGAATTTACAGAACGCGAACTAGACCGTATTATAGAAATGGCTTGGGAGGATAGAACTACCTTTGACGCTATAGAAATGCAGTTCGGAATCAAGGAGCAACTTGTTATTGAATTAATGCGTCGTGAGATGAAGGAAAGTAGTTTCCGTATGTGGCGTAAGCGAGTGCAAGGACGTAAGACAAAGCATGAAGCAAAACGTGCTTATGGCATGGATGATGCACGTTTTAAATGCAGTCGTCAAAAACAGATTACACATAATAAAATTTCAAAAAGAAGGTAATACTATACTATTTACTTTCAAGTAAGAGATCACCACTATGACAAAGAAAAAACCAGACCAGGTTGTTTATAATGAAGAGAAAGGCAAGTATGATGCTGCACTTACTCCTTATGCAACAAACTTAGGAGCGCCAGCTATCGTAACTGACGATGTAACTACATGGAAAAACTCAAATATCAGTAAGGTTAATCACCAATTTAAGACTGAATATGAGGAGTTAAAGGCACAGTATGAGGTGATGATGAAAAAATTTGAATATAACAATCTCATCTATGCTGCAAAGTTCTCTTTTGAGCCAATTGTAGGTGCGATTTATCACTTATATCGCTCTAAAAATGGAGAGCCATTTTTGTCTTTAATTTCGCCAGAAGAATGTAATTGGGATTTTGCCGGAACCTTTGAATTAAAGGCCGATAAAATCTGGAACCGACTAGATACTCCAAAAGAGGAAGAAGAAGAAAATGAAAAATAATTTACAACAAGCCACGATAGGTGGAGGATGTTTCTGGTGTGTAGAAGCTGTTATACAACGCTTAAAAGGTGTTTCTAATGTAGTTTCTGGATATGCTGGAGGACAAGTCCCTGGACATCCTACCTATAGAGAGATTTGTTCCGGACTTACGGGACATGCAGAGGTGATACAATTTGATTTTGACCCTGCCGTAATTACCTATGCAGAGATACTTACTGTATTTCTTACCACACACGACCCTACAACCCTAAATAGACAAGGAGCAGATCGTGGGACACAATATAGATCTGTAATTTTTTATCACAATGATGAGCAAAAAGCACAAGCAGAACAAGTGATTAAGGTGGTACAAGAGTATTATGAGGATCCTATAGTTACTGAGGTTTCAGAATTACCTCCATTTTATGAGGCTACACAAGAACACCAAGATTACTATAATGAAAATAGACAGCAAGGATATTGTCGCGTAGTCATAGATCCTAAGGTAGCCAAGCTCAAAAAATTTTATGAGCATTTGCTCGCTTCTTAATACTGGAATAACAAATCGTAAGAAAGCCACATTACTCATAAACATAGAGCAATGTGGCTTTTTAAGTTGTGGTGGGACTAGTACGCTTTCGCGAAAGCGTAACTCATTATCTTTCCATATTAATCAATCTGTAAATCAGAATTGCCGTACGCTTTGTGAGCATTTCTATAGTTTTAATATTTACAGTCTCGCTAGGAGTATGCGCTCCCGTTCCCATAGTTCCCAAACCATCTAGGCAAGCCACATACGCTGCCACAAACGAAGTATCTGCTGCACCGCGCTTTCCAGGATCATAGGCCGCAACAGCAGGACCTCCCATATCTTGACTCACTTGGCTCAAAATTTCAAGCACTTCATAATTTTGAGGAGTAGGTTGCATTGCTGGATAACTATCTTCAAACTCGACAACGGCGCTTGTATGCGGTAAATTATTTGCTACAATCTCACGCATTTTTGCTCGTGCTTCTTCCTTCTGCTCTTCAGAGATAAAGCGAAGACCTCCTTGCACATATGCTGTTTGTGCAACTACATTTCCTTTTCCAAAAATACTTCCTTTGCTTTCTTCTGGGTTGAGCTCCATTGTGGTACCTCCCAACATCATGCCTGGATTAAAAGACAGTAATTCTGGGCCTCTTACTTCATTATAGAACCCGTTGAGAATACGTGCAAGTTCAAAATTTGCTCCTGCTCCTACGCTTTCGCGAAAAATTCCGCTAGAGTGTGCTCTCTTTCCAGTAACTGTAACTTTCCAGTTAGAAGATCCTCGTCTTGCTACGGTAGCATTATCAAATCCTGTCGAAGTTTCAAAACCTAAAGCGATATCCGAATTCTTTGCAGCATCTATCAAATCTTTTCTGCTTATTGTGAGTGGTTTCCCGGTACTTTCCTCATCTCCTGTGAAGGCTACGGTGATTTGCGCATCGTCAAGTAATCCTGCTTCTCTAAGAGCCTTAAGTGCATATAGCACTACTACGTTACCACCTTTCATATCATTTGCGCCAGGACCTTTTGCAATAGAATCATTCACCATTTCAAATTGCTGAAACTCGCTATCGTCCTCAAAAACGGTATCTAGATGTCCTATAAGCAGCAATCGCTTGCCTCTTTTTCCTTCTGTACTAGCAAATAGATGTCCTGCTCTATTCATCTCGGAAGGCATATCAATCCAATTTGTAGTAAAACCTATATCTGTAAAAGACGCAGAGAATACATCGCCCACTTCTTTCACCCCTTTTGTATTGAGTGTACCACTATTAATGTTTACCACGTTTTTAAGAAACTCAATACTTTCCTCTGTATGTGTTTCTACGAGGTTTATAATTTGTAGTTCCTCTTTTGATAATTGTTGTATAGAAGATTGCGCATTGAGTGCTCCTGTTTTCGCGCAAGCAATCATTAAACTAATTACAATTAGAAATAATATCTGATGGTTCTTCATAGGTTTTATATTTAAGAGGCGATTATCTCAAAGATAATCAATGCTCAATAATTCAATTCTTGCGTTATTTTTCATTTTTTTCAAATGGAGGGTAGGAGTTTTTATAATTGGGTGGTTATATAACAAAGAATTAATCCTACTAAAAACAATGTTCCCCCGCTTTTTTGGATTAGTGAAAACTACTTTTGAGTACAATTTCAAAAAAAAGCTGAAAAAACCCTAAGAAATATTTTTCTTGGGGTTTTCTCTTTTTAATTACTCTTCTTTTTGAAAATACCTGATTCTGAACACATAAGAATCGCGATGATTATTTAAGCTCAAGAAACGCATTACTTACAGGTAGGCATGATGAAAAAAAAGTCAAAAAAAAGTCAAAAAAATGCTTGATTTTTTTGGACGAGTGTAAAAAAGTTTTATATTTGCATCCGCTTACAAAAAGTAACACTCCTCAATAGCTCAGTTGGTTAGAGCATCTGACTGTTAATCAGAGGGTCCTAAGTTCGAGTCTTAGTTGAGGAGCTAGTAAGTACAAAGCCACACAGTCCGTGTGGCTTTTTTTTGTGCCTTATTTTAAATGTTTTCAATTACAAGTATTAATTAAAGCTCACTAATATTAATGCTTTCACCACCACCATAAAACCTAGCGCTTGCAACCTCCTGAGCCAATTAAAGCGTTTTACGACATCATCAGCCCTGCCGAAAGCATCATCACTAGAAATATTAAAAAGATGATCAAGAGCTCTTGTATTTGCTAGCACACTACTCATCTAAATAATTAAAGATTGTATCAAGAGTTGTCGTGAAAATCGCGAAACTATAAAGGAAGTTTCACTTCTAGTCTAAGCATCTAAGATTGCTCTGAAACAAAAAAAGCCTTTCCTACAGGAAAAGCTCTTCATCGGATTCAACTACAAATCCTACCACATGTGATGTGGCCAACACAACATCGTTAAAAGTAATCAATTACTTCTATAAACCAAAAAAAGCCCACGGACTGTGAGCTTTTTGTTGCGGTCTGGACGGGACTCGAACCCGCGACCCCCTGCGTGACAGGCAGATATTCTAACCAGCTGAACTACCAGACCGTTACTCCACTTTTTGAGACTTTGAGTATGTCTTAAATTTTTCAGTTTTTCAATCTCTAACTTTTTAATTAGAGAAGCAACATTGCTTTTGCTTCGTTGCGGGTGCAAATATACACTCGTTTTTTGATTACACAAACAAAAAATTAAAATTTTTAAATAAATTTTTGACGCTCTACTAAAAACGTGGTGAGTATAGGTGCAAAACCTTTTTCAATTACTGCTGGAATATACTTGATACGATACTGAGCACAACGTAGTTGCAAGTTTTTAAAGTACGTTTCTACCGCGCTTGTATAAATATCTCTAATATTATCTGCATATAAATTAATTGATGTTCCACTCTCTACATCTACAAATTTACGCGGACTATTATCAAATTTAAAGTCATATTCCTTCTCTTGACTATACGTATGAAAAAGAATCACCTCGTGTTTATTGTATTTAAGATGCTGCAACGCTTCAAATAATTGTTCTTGCTCTACATCATCTTGTAACATGTCTGAAAATAAAAAAACCAGAGATCTACGTTTTAGCTTTTCTGCAATGAGATGTAGATGCTTGTAGGTCGCTGTTTTCTTTTCTGCCTTTGAAAGAGCGGGATCTAGCACACCATTTAATTGATCTAATAACATATGGTGATGTCTATCACTTCCCTTCTCTCCTGTATAAAATTCATAATCGTCACTATAAATACTCATTCCTACAGCATCACGCTGCTTTTTCATGAGATTCATAATAGCGGCACTTGCAAGTGCAGAGAAGCTTATCTTATTAAGATCTGTCACGCTGTGCTCCTTTACAGCGGGATAATGCATAGAACTACTATTATCTAGTATAAGGTGGCAGCGTAGGTTAGTTTCTTCCTCATAGCGCTTTGTATACAGTCTATCTGTTTTTGCGTAGAGTTTCCAGTCTATATGTTTTGTACTCTCTCCAGGGTTATAGATTTTATGCTCTGCAAACTCTGCCGAAAATCCATGAAACGGACTTTTATGCATCCCAGAAATAAAACCTTCCACCACTTGACGCGCCAGCAACTCTAAGTTACCGAAGCCCGAAGTTTTGTTAAGTTCTGATTTGATATCCATTATGGGTACAATTTAAGTAGGTAAGATATATGTTTTGATACATTAAACACAAAGTGCGGAATAAATTCCGCACTTTGTGTTACTCATAAAATTATAAAGGAGACTATCCTTCATAAACCCCATCTGCAATCCCGTAGGCTACAGACTCCTCTGCACCCATCCAGTGATCACGCTGGAAATCTTTCATTATTTTTTCAAAAGTTTGACCACAGTTATCAGCAAGGATTTGTGCGCTCAATTCTTTTGTTTTTACAATTTCTTGTGCTGTAATCTCAATATCAGAAGCTTGACCACGTGCTCCACCAGATGGCTGGTGTATCATTACACGTGCATGTGGCTGTATAAAACGACGCCCTTTCTCTCCTACAGATAAAAGCAGTGAACCCATACTTGCCGCAAGACCTGTACAAATTGTAGAAACTGGACTTTTAATCATTTTAATAGTGTCATACATTGCAAAACCAGATGTCACATAACCACCCGGGCTATTAATAAACAGTTGAATCTCACCATGACCTTGTGCATCTAGGTATAAAAGACGATCTATCACGTGCTTTGCACTTTTATCATCTACCATTCCCCAGAGGAATATCTTTCTATCATCAAGCAACTGACTGTCAATTGCGTCTTGTACTTTCATTTTCTTTTCCATAAACATATGCCGCGATTACGGCTATTTATCGTTCCTGCCTAGACAGAAACCTCATCATTATTTTCTTTTAGTAATCAAAACTGCTAAGTGTTGTATTGTTTTGCTTTCGCGAAACCGTACTCCAATAACAGCGCACTAAAAATACAAAAAGGCTTGGCACAGTGCCAAACCTTTCTGATAATCTTATAAAAAGCTTGGGCTTATAAAAGTCCGTCGATAGCTTCTGTGTAAGTTGCCTTAGGAGCAACGCCTACTTGACGTCCTACTACCTCACCGTTCTTAAACATAAGAACTGTAGGAATGTTACGCACTCCGTATTTTGCTGCAAATTCTTGGTTTGCATCTACGTCTACTTTACCTACTATGGCTTTACCTTCGTATTCTCCTGCGATCTCCTCGATAACTGGCCCTACCATACGGCAAGGTCCACACCAAGCAGCCCAAAAGTCTACTAATACAGGCTTATCGCTGTTTAATACTTGCTCTTCAAATGTCGCATCTGTGATTTCTAATGCCATAACTATATGTGTTTAATGTATTCTTATTAATTTCTGTTATGCAAACTTAGTCAATAATTAATCCAAACCTTACAACGCTTATATCAGCTTTGATTATAGCGTCATTGTGACAGTTTATCATACGTTCATTGACAGGATAACACTTATTATCGTCTATTTCCAAAAACTTGTAACGCAAAGTATGCTAATGTAGCGAGCGAACCTATTGCAGCAACAAGGTATGTTCTTGCAGCCCACTTCAAAGCATCCTCTGCTCCATCATACTCTTGTGGTGTTACCATGTTTTCTGCTTTGAGCCAAGCTAATGCTCGGTTACTTGCATCATACTCTACTGGCAGCGTGATAAGACTAAATATAGTCCCCATTGCATATAGTGCAAGACCAATAATAGCCACAGTACCTCCTATTGAAGTAGACGCCATGAGCGCGACACCACCCATAATAACCCACATACTCATTTTTGAAGCAATGTTTACCACGGGTACAAGCTTAGATCGCATTTGCAACCAACTGTAAGCCGTAGCGTGCTGTATAGCATGACCTACCTCATGCGCAGCAACCGCTGCTGCCGAAGCATTGCGCTGCCCGTAAACCACATCACTAAGATTTACCGTCTTATCTCTAGGGTTGTAATGATCTGTAAGCTGTCCAGCTACAGAAATTACTTTTACATCTGTAATTCCATTATCGGCTAGCATTTTTTCGGCAATCTCTGCTCCAGACATCCCGTTGCGCAGCTGCACTTCTGAATAAAATTTAAATTTACTTTTGAGCTTGTTGCTTACTAGCATACTCACAAGCCCGATAGCTCCTACAATAATATAGTAGCCCATATATCCTCCTAACATAGTCGTTTATTTTAAAGTTGTTTTTAGGTTTCTAAAGTTACAAAAGTATTATGCACAAATTAAGCCAAGATTACAATTCATCTTTTTATCATCAAAAGCCTCAAATACTCGGTGTAATAACAACTACATAAGATTATGGAATACATATGTTGTTTTTTAAAAGTACGCTTTCGCGAAAGCGTAACCCACAACCTATATTGCTAGCGGAACATATGGCACATCAAAAACCTCCGAAATCTCTTGATACACAACATCACCTCCGACGATATTCACTCCTTTTTTAAGAGTAGCATCTTTAAGACACGCAGATTTCCAACCTTGGTCTGCAATTTTCAATACATAAGGCAAGGTCACATTAGTAAGCGCTACGGTGGAAGTATAAGGCACTGCACCAGGCATATTTGCCACGCAATAATGCACTACATCGTCTATAATAAAGACTGGATCTTCGTGCGTAGTAGGTTTTGAGGTTTCCACGCAACCACCTTGATCTACTGCAACATCTACAATTACGGTACCTGGACGCATCTCCTTGAGCATGTCTCGAGTAATAAGTTTTGGCGCTTTTGCACCAGGAATAAGAACACCACCTATAATTAGGTCGTGCGTTTTTATATGTTTACGGATATTAAATTCATTTGAAAATTCTGTCACCACGTGTGGCGGCATGATGTCATTTACATGACGTAGTCGCTTCATGCTAATATCTAGGATGGTTACATGGGCACCTAATCCCGCAGCCATTTTTGCCGCTTGAATGCCTACTACTCCTGCTCCTAAGACTAACACCTTACCAGGACTCACTCCAGGAACTCCACCTAGAAGTACGCCTCGCCCTTTTACGGGCTTCTCTAGATATCGCGCTCCTTGCTGTATAGACATACGACCTGCCACTTCGCTCATAGGCGTAAGTAACGGGAGCGAACGGTCTTCCTCTTCAACCGTTTCATAGGCTATACATATAGACTCGCTGGCAATCATCGCTCTGGTGAGCGGCTCACTAGAGGCAAAGTGAAAATAAGTGAATACGATTTGATCTTTCTTAATGAGCTTATATTCTGGCTCGATCGGTTCTTTTACTTTCACAATCATCTCTGCGCTGGCGTAGACCTCCTCAATCGTGTCAAGGATTGTTGCACCCGCATCTATATAATGTTGATCTGTAAAACCACTATTAAAGCCTGCTGCCTTTTGAATATGTACACTATGACCTCTCTTTACGAGTTCATAGACTCCGCCGGGGGTGATGCCCACCCTGTTTTCATTGTTTTTAATTTCTGTAGGAACACCTATTACCATTGCTTGAATTTTGGCGTCAAGGTAACAGAAACACGAAAAAATGCAGATTATAAAATCCTAAAAATCAAGGGCTATCACAATGATATTATTAAAAATACCTATGGATTTCTAGCAATCTGAAAATGTTATTTTTTACCGTATTTGATTTTAAAATAGAGTAATAAGAAAGAAGAGACTACAGTAATTGCATTTGCTAATATAATGGCGAGACTTTCTTTAAGAACTCCATAAACGAGCCAGAATACAACCCCTACAAAAAACATAGTAAACATAGGAAGACTCAAGCCTGAGACATCCTTAGTTTTCCAGGTTTGATACACCTGAGGCAAGAAAGCCGCCGTAGTAAGTGTGGCCGCAACCAGACCTATAATTTCTATGTTATCAATTCCTGCCATAGCAACAACGTATTATTAATGTAATTACAAAACAAAAGCCTGCTCGTGAGCTATTTGAACACAAGCAAGCTTTATATTACAGCTAGGTGTTACCCTACTATATTTACAATCTTACCAGGCACGATAATTACCTTTTTAGGCGTACGACCATCTAGATACATTTGTGTTTTCTCATTTGCCATAACTACTTTTTCTATCTCATCTTTAGATAGATCTAGTGGTAATTCTAGCGTAAACTTCATTTTCCCATTAAAAGAGATAGGATAGTTCTTTGCACTTTCTACTAAATGACTCGCATCAAATATTGGGAAAGCAGCCTCAGAGATACTTTCTGAGTGTCCAAGCTTGCTCCAAAGCTCCTCTGCGATGTGCGGAGCATAAGGTGCAATAAGGATAACCAGAGACTCCAGCACTTCACGAGAGGTACACTTTTGTGCTCCTAACTCATTTACAGCAATCATAAATGTAGATACTGAAGTATTGAAACTAAAGTTCTCAATATCCTCTTCTACCTTTTTTATTGTTTTATGTAGAGTTTTGAGGCTGTCTTTACTTGGCGCCTCCTCTGTCACATTAAAAGCTTCGTCTGCTCCATTGTGATAGAGCTTCCAGAATTTCTTTAAGAAGTTATGTACTCCTGTAATTCCTGCCGTGTTCCAAGGTTTTGCTTGCTCAAGTGGCCCTAAGAACATCTCATACATACGTAGCGTATCTGCTCCGTATTGCTCACAGATTTGATCTGGATTTACCACGTTGTACTTAGACTTAGACATTTTTTCAACCTCGCGGCCTACTTTGTAAACACCATCTTCTAAGATAAATTCAGCATTTTTAAATTCTTCACGCCAGTTCTTAAAAGCTTCTACATCTAGTTCATCTGATGCGTTAACTAAAGTAACGTCTACGTGGATTGCTTGATAAGATTTTCCTTCTAACAACCCAGCAGAAAGAAATTTACTCGTTCCTTCCTCTCTATACACAAAAGCACTAGTCCCCAAAATCATTCCTTGATTGATCATCTTTTGGAAAGGTTCATCTACACCTACGTGCCCTCTATCTTTTAAGAATTTCACCCAGAAACGTGAGTACAACAAGTGCCCCGTTCCGTGCTCTGATCCTCCTATGTATAAATCTACATTACCCCAGTAATCCATTGCTTCCTTTGAAGCAAAGACTTCATCGCGCTGTGCTTTCTCCATATATCTAAAGAAATACCAACTACTTCCTGCCCAGCCTGGCATGGTATTGAGTTCTAGCGGGTAAATCCCGTCTTGAGACTTCTCGACTGCGCTCGAAGTGACCAGATCGTTAGATACTACTTTGTTATTCTTAGTATCCCATGCCCATACATCTGCACGGCCTAATGGTGGCTCGCCTTCTTCTGTAGGCAGGTATTTTTCTACTTCTGGAAGTTTAATAGGTAAATGAGCAACGTCAATCATCTTTGGGATTCCGTTCTCATAATACACTGGAAATGGCTCTCCCCAGTATCGCTGGCGGCTAAACACCGCATCACGCAATCTATAGTTTGTTTTACCTGCTCCTGCGCCTATTTTTTCTAACTCATAAATCGCAAGTTTTACGGCTTTCTTATATTTTAATCCGTTTAAGAAATCTGAGTTTGTGATAACCGTAGTTGCCTTGTCTGAAAAAGCTTCTTCTGAGATATCTACACCTTCAAAAACATTAGGAATTGCAATATCAAATTTCTTTGCAAAGTCATAATCACGTTGATCACCACAAGGAACTGCCATCACGGCTCCTGTCCCATAACCAGCAAGTACATAATCACCTATCCATACTGGAATAGGCTCCTTTGTAAAAGGATGCTCTGCATAAGCTCCAGTAAATACACCAGAGATGGTTTTTACATCTGCCATACGCTCACGTTCAGAACGCTTTGCTGTTTTTTCAATGTATGCTTCTACAGCTTCTTTTTGCTCTGGAGTAGTGATTTGAGCTACTAACTCATGTTCTGGCGCTAGTGTCATGAATGACACTCCAAAAATAGTATCAGGGCGAGTTGTAAACACCTCTACACTTTCGGCATGATCTTTAAGAGGGAATGTAACCATCGCTCCTACAGATTTTCCTATCCAGTTGCGCTGTGTTTCTTTTATTGATTCGCTCCAGTCTATTCCTTCAAGTCCTTGGATTAAACGCTCTGCATAAGCAGAAATACGCATAGACCACTGTGTCATTTTCTTGCGTATTACTGTGTGACCACCACGCTCAGAAACCCCGTTTACAATCTCATCATTTGCAAGTACGGTTCCAAGTGCTGGACACCAGTTTACTTCCGTTTCGGCGAGATAGGTCAGGCGATATTGTAATAATATATCTTGTTGTTCTTTTTCTGTAAACCCATTCCACTGCTTTGCAGTGAATGGTGTGATATTATCATCACAAGCAGCGTTTACCTCTGCATTTCCAGTTTTCGCGAAAGCGGAAACCAACGTTTCTATCGCTTCTGCTTTATCTGTATCCTTATTATACCAAGAGTTAAAAAGCTCTGTAAAAATCCACTGCGTCCATTTGTAGTACTCAGGATTTGAGGTACGCACCTCACGACTCCAATCAAAAGAAAAGCCAATTTTATCCAGCTGTTTTCTATACCCAGCAATCACATTTCCTTGATTATCTACACCGCCCTCAATATTCACCTTTGTAGTCACTGCAGGATGCTGCCCGGTCTGGATTGCATACTGCTCTGCAGGTAATCCAAAAGAATCGTATCCCTGTGGATGCAATACATTAAACCCCTTTAAACGCTTGTAACGCGAGTACACATCACTTGCAATATACCCAAGCGGGTGACCCACGTGAAGCCCTGCCCCAGAAGGATAAGGAAACATATCAAGCACATAATATTTAGGTTTATCACTGTTATTTGACGCGTGAAAAGTGCCTTTATCTGCCCAGTATTGTTGCCATCTGGCTTCTATCTCGTTAAAGTGGTATTTCATGGTATATGTATTATTTATACGCTTTCGCGAAAGCGTGCTCTTCCTCATTTAAGGGGGCAAATTTACAATTAATTATGGGGAATTATATAGTAGGTAATAACATGCTTTGGTTATCATTATAATACTCACTTTTGTATATTAACTGTAATGAGATTTCTTGTCGCTGCGCGCTGTCGAAATGACTATTTCCTTGCCTCTTTCTCTTGCGGCAATAACAACTCATAAATCATCTCATTTACGGGTGTAGCCACACCTAGTCTTTTACCTTCTTTCACGATATAACCATTGAAGTTTTCTAATTCGCTCGGTTTTCCAGCCATGATATCGCGCTGAGTGGAAGCAGTTGTCTCATGCGCTTGCTTGCTAATGGCTCCAAACATATTTTCAAAGGTTTTCTCTGAGAGTATGATTCCTTTTGCTTTTGCCACCTCAAATACTTCTTGCGCGGTCTTGCGCATCAGTTCTTTTATATACGGCTGCTCTCTCATCACGCCTATAGGCACTCTTGTTAGTCCGCCTATGGCGCTTATGGTTGTTATAAAAAGAAATTTTTGCCAGATGGCTACTTGAATATTATCTGGCACAGCAGCATTAATTCCTGCATCTGTAAATACAGACACTATTTTTTCTAGGCGCTCTGTCTTACTATTATCCTGCTCTCCAAAGAGTATTGCAGGCGCTATATCTGGATTAGAAATCACTCCTGGCGCTTCAATAAAACTAATCATACGGCAAAGTCCTGCCAGCACCTGTGATTTAGGCACTACCGAATTAAGGACCTCTACATTACTTGCTCCATTTTGTAAAGGCAAGTACAATGTATTTTCATCACAATATTGCAATATATCTTTTACAGCACTCTCTATCTGATACGACTTCACTCCAAAGATGACTAAATCTGGTGTTTCAATCTTACTAAGATCATCTGTTGCTAGATACGGAGTCGCTTTAAAATCTCCTGTTATGCTGTTTACCTCAATACCGTTTTCTTGTATGGCCTTAAGGTGTTCTCCTCTAGCAATCATGGTTACTTTATTTCCAGCAAGCGCGAGTTTCCCTCCAAAGAATCCTCCCACGCCACCGGATCCGTAAATTAAAATATGCATTGTTTTATAATTTTATAAGAACTAGAGAATGCTAGTCAGTTTAAAAGTACAGTAAGCGGATTTATTTTTTCTTTATAATATCTTAATTAAAAACTCTAGTATATCTTTGCAAAATCTCAAAGGGGTGCTTTTATACGAAGCTGAGATTATACCCATTGAACCTAGAACAGGTAATGCTGTTTAGGAATGAGGAACTTGTTTTTCCAGATAACGCTATACAAATTAGCTTTTCTAGTGTTACCATATTTCTCTTGAGAAGCACTACGGTGCACCCTCTTCAATATGTGCTCACGGCACAGGTATGTAAATGCTAACTTATTAGAATATTTGCCCTTTGTATTCGTAACTAAACCATATACGGATGAAAAAGATCCTATTGAGTATGATTGCGCTTGCAGGAATTACAGCTAGTGCACAAGAGAAAACAGTGGTAGACACTACAAAAGTAGAGTCACTTGATGAAGTTTTAGTACGTTCTGTACGAGTAAAAGCCGACTCACCTATTACGCATTCCAACCTTACAAAAAAACAAATTGCAGAGCGCAACTTAGGACAAGACATTGCTACGCAGCTTAACTTTTTACCAGGCGTAGTGACTACCTCAGACGCTGGTGCTGGCATAGGTTACACTGGTTTCCGAGTACGTGGTACAGGTAACCAAGGGATTAACGTTACTATAAATGGAATTCCCTATAATGACTCAGAAAGTCTTACTACCTTTTTTGTAAATCTTCAAGATTTTACATCATCCGTAGAAAGTTTACAACTACAGCGTGGAGTAGGTTCTTCTACGAATGGACCTGGAGCTTTTGGAGCCAGTCTTAATATTCTTACAGATGCAATTTCTAATGAGGCATATGGTGAGATTTCCAACTCTTTCGGATCTTTTGGGACGCGACGTCATAATGTGAAATTTAGTACTGGATTACTCAATGACCATATTGAGATATCTGGTCGTTTATCACAAATTAAATCTGACGGTTATATCGACCGTGCATCGTCTGATCTTAAATCTTACTTTCTACAAGCAGCCTATAAGGATGATAATACGCTTATCAAGCTTATCAATTTTGCAGGATCTGAGGTTACATACCAATCTTGGTTTGGGATAGATGCAGAGACGCTAGCCGAGGATAGAACCTTTAACCCTGCAGGACAGTTTACAGATGAGAATGGTGAGACACGCTTTCACGAGAATCAAGTAGATGATTACAAGCAAGATCATTACCAATTGCACTGGAACCAGCGTTATGACAATAACTGGAGCACACAGCTCAGTTTAAACTACACCTATGGTAGAGGCTTTTTTGAAGAATATAAAGAGGATGAAGATCTTGCTTTTTACAGTATTTCCCCTGTAGTTATAGGTAGTGAAACCATAGAAACATCAGATATTATAAGACGTCGCTGGCTAGATAACGACTTCTATGTGGCAAGTGCAACGGCAAATTACAAGGACAACATGGTTGACTTTGTAGGTGGTGCTTTGGGTAGCATTTATAGAGGAGACCATTTTGGCGAAGTGATATGGGCACGATTTGCTGGTGATTCTGAGCTAGGAGATAATTACTATTTTGGAACGGGAAGTAAGAATGAGTTTTCTGCTTTCGCGAAAGCGAACTTTAAATTAAATGATCAATGGCAATTTTATGCAGACATTCAAGGTCGATTTATCACTTATAAAACTGACGGAATCAATTCTGACCTTGATGAATTTTTGGTAGATGAAAACTATGAGTTCTTTAATCCAAAATTAGGTTTGAGCTATAAGATTAATGCAGAAAATCAGTTATATGCCTCTTATGCCCGTGCAAACCGTGAGCCCAACCGTGGAGATTTTGAAGACGGCAATCCACGCGCAGAAAAACTAGACGACTTTGAGCTAGGATGGAGATTAAATACAGAGACCGTCACCTTAAATGTGAATGGTTATTTTATGGATTATGACGGGCAGTTAGTCCCTACTGGTGAACTTGATAATGTAGGAGCGCCTATCCGAATTAATAGTAATAGCTATAGAGCAGGTATAGAAATAGATGCTGCTATAAAGCTAAGTTCTAAGTTTACTTTACAACCTAATATTGCATTAAGCACAAATAAGAATAGAGATTTTCTTTTTAATCTAGATGGTGCGATTACAAACCTAGGTAATACAAATATTTCATACTCGCCTAATCTCGTAGCTAGTAATATGCTTACCTATAAGCCTAATGCAGATTTTAGCATAGGTTTCTTATCGAAATTTGTAGGAGAGCAATATATGGGTAATATAGATAGCGAACTTTCTAAACTTGATTCTTATTTCTTAAATGATTTGAGTATTCAATACGAGATTAAGGAGGTTCCGGTATTTAAGTCTATTCTCCTCAATGGACTTGTGAATAATATCTTTAATAAGAAATATATTTCAAATGGATACTTCTTCACCTATAATGATGATTTCTCAGTGCCTAATGAGATTACTACCATTGAAGGAGCGGGCTATTATCCGCAGGCGGGAATTAACTTCTTAGTAGGAGCTACTCTTAAATTTTAAGGGATAAAAGGTCTTATTATTTAATTTTCGCTATATTTAAGTCGCTAAAAATAAACAATATGTAATCAGTTGGGGGACTGAACTACAAATTGTAAGTGAGAAGCCGCCTCTTTTGAGTCGGCTTCTTTTTTTTACTTTTAGTTAAATACGGTGATGCTATTACCAGAAGCATTTACTCGGTAATTAAGCATTGTATATTCTAGCACTTCATTATTAGACTGCCCAGTAAAGAGATTGTAACTATTATCATCATCACACTGGCATTTTACATTGATACCATCTATAACCATAAGTGAGCAATCGTTAGGTGCATGGTTAGGATCTGATGCTTCCCACGCAACAATGCTGCTACCTGTATTAATAACAAAAAGACCACGTATACCTCCGTTTTGAACATAGATAGGATTACTTGGAATTTCTAAATCTAGTACCTGTATAGCACTCAATTGTGTAGAAAAGTTCACATCTAGTAAGAAAGGATTACGCTGGTTTCCATCATCACTATTTGTACATGAAAGACAAAGAGTAGTAAGAATAACAAAGGTCAATATCTGACGCATAGAAGGATTTTTTTACGCTTTCGCGAAAGCGTGATTTCAACAATTTAGGCTTGCAAGGTACCATAAAACGGTAAAGGATTTAAAATATTTTGTATATTCGTGAGACACGTCCCGAAGAGGGACTTTTTTTATGTGTATGCATAAAATGACAACATTTTTAAACTAATTATACTTAAACCGGATCTATTATGAGTAAGGTAAATTATTATACAGCAGAGGGCTTAAAGAAGCTCAAGGACGAACTCAATCACCTACGTGATGTGGAGCGCCCTAAGGCGTCACAAGATATTGCAGATGCTCGTGACAAAGGAGATTTAAGTGAGAACGCCGAATATGATGCCGCAAAGGAAGCGCAAGGTATGCTTGAGATGCGCATTGCAAAACTAGAAAACCTAGCCTCAAATGCACGTATCATTGACGAGTCACAACTAGACACTTCTAAAGTACTTGTGCACTCTACGGTAAAGATTAAAAATCAAATTAATGGCGCAACCATGACCTACAAACTTGTAGCTCAAAATGAAGCCGATATTAAAAAGGGACTCATCTCTGTAGACTCACCTATAGGTAAAGGGCTACTAGGCAAGGAAGTAGGTGAAGTAGCTGAGATTCAAGTGCCAAGTGGCGTGATGAAATTTGACGTTGTTTCTATCTCAAGGGACTAAGTAGAACTCGAAATTGAAGTTGAAATTGAACTAGAATTTGAAAAATGAAGTTGGCTAAATAATTATAATATGAGCGACAAACGTTTCGATTTGAGTGAGCGACTGGAAGATTTTGCTGCTGCGGTTATTATACTTTACAGTAAAAAACCATCTTCATTTGCTGCAGAATATCTCGCAAAACAATTGATAAGATCATCTTGCTCATCTGCTTTAAACTATGGAGAAGCCTTAGGGGCGGGAACTACTAACGATAAAGTTCATAAACTCAGAATTTGTTTAAAAGAACTAAGGGAAAGCATGCGCAATCTCAACATTCAAGTTAAAGCAAATATATTATCAGAAAACAATCTCGCATCGCTCAGGAATGAAAACGATCAACTCATAAGAATAATCGTCACCAGAATTAAAAATAGTAAATAAGGAGCTTGTTCGAGTTCGAGTTCAATTTCAATTTCAATTTCAATTTCAAATTATGCCAAGCATTTTCACAAAAATCATAAACCGAGAAATCCCAGGACACATCGTTGCCGAAGATGATAAGCACATCGCCATTCTAGATGTAAATCCTAATGCAAAAGGACACACACTTTGTATTCCTAAAAAAGAGGTAAATAAAATATTTGATCTTGAAGAACAAGAATACCTCGATCTCATGCTATTCTCTCGCAAGGTTGCAATTGCTCTAGAAAAAGCAGTGCCTTGTAAACGCGTAGGCGTTTCTGTAATAGGTCTTGAAGTTCCTCACGTACATGTACATCTTGTACCGCTACAAACTATGGAAGATATCCAGTTTAAGAAAAAAGTAACACTTACCGATGGCGAGTTTAAAGAGCTTGTAGAGGTTATAAAAGGGGAGTTTTAGAAACATAAACACCTGTACTTCAATCAATAATATTTCTAACTTTCTAAACTATTTGTAAGATTTTTCTTTGTTGGTTCGTTTTTTTTTTTTTAGGTTCGAAACTCATTAATCTAAAAATCAATATATTATGAAGAAAATTATCAGCTCATCATTTGTTGCACTACTTATAGTAGCTTCTACTAATCTAAACGCTAATATTGTTAGTGAGGAGTTTTTTGATGCAGATTGTTTTACTGTTGCATCTCAAACAGAACAAGATTTCCTTGATAATATGGCAAATCAACATGCAATACCCTCTGCTGAAATTTCTTTTCGTGTTTTCGCAGCTGCATTTGACGCCTGTTATGAAACTCAAAACTAATACTTGAGTCTTTACATTTTTCAAAACCAGATACTAACATTACTATTAATTCTGACAGTATCTGGTTTATTAAACATTGACAACTATGAAATCAAAGTGCTTTATAGGACTTCTATTCTTTTGTGTAACATCCTTAACTGCCCAATCTGGCAAAGCTATCTATAGTAAAGAATTAACATCGCTCAACAACGATATATCAAATCTTAGCCTTAAACAAAAATCATATAGAAAACAGATTTTGAAGAATCTTCAAAATTGGAATTATCAATTAGATTTTAATAATAAAAAAGCTAGCTACGCAAAACAAGAATCCCTCCATATAAAAACTAATCCGGTAATAAATGCTATGACCTTGGGTTTTGCTAATTTTTCAGGTAGTATTTATTTCGACACCGCACAAGATATTGTATTAAACATTAAAGAATTTGATGGAGAAAAATATATTATAAAAAAAAATAAAATCAATTGGACACTGTCAAAAGATACTCTTCAAATTGACAATTACCTTTGTTATAAGGCCACAACTATTGAAAACATATCTTATTCAGGAAAGGAGCAACAAATAAAGATTATTGCATGGTATTCTCCTGAAATATCATTGTCATTTGGACCCGACGGTTATGGAGGATTGCCTGGAATCATTATGAAATTAGAAAAAAATGGCACTACAACCACACTAAAAGAAATCCTGTTTTCTAAAAAAAATACCGAAGCAATAATTAAACCATCTAATGGAAAAGTGGTTACTGAGGATGAATTTAACAAAATAACTTCTTTAGCTTATAATAACATAAAAAACAAGTAACACTTGACAAATAAAACACGTACACACCTGTACTTCAATCGATAATATTTCTAACTTCGTAAACTATTTGTAAGATTTTTCTTTGTTGGTTCGTTTTTTTTTTTAGGTTTGAAACTCATTAATCTAAAAACCAATATATTATGAAGAAAGTATTATTTGCCTTAACAATTTGTCTAGCACTAAGTAGTTTCACAACAACGAATCTGAATGAGAGTGTATCAAATGAACAGTTCCCAATAGAAGATCTAAGCTGCTTTGAAGGAGCTCATAGTCTTTTCACATATTATTATGGAGGTGTTAACATAAGTAATGTAGGTGCTTTTAATCGCTTAGTTGCCTACTGTGAAGCTCAACAACAGTAACCAACATCAGATATGAAAAAAAATGTAATATTTTTTATCTTAGTTATGTTTACAATGCCCATCTTTTCTCAAGATGGGTATAGTGTTTCTTACTTTATCTCTAGGACGACACCTCATGGCTCTATTGACAACTTAAGCACGCAAGCAAAACAAATGTCACAAAAACTTTTAGATGCTGCAAAAAGCGTACGTTATACCCTTACAATAAATGAAAAAAGCTCCTATTTTAGCGCAGATGATTTCTTTAGCATAGGAGAGAGTACAAGTCTTGACCAAATCTATTTTGATTTAGCTAAAAAAACTACCTCATTTAACAAGGAGATCTATAGTAACTATTCAAATAAGAAAATGACTTTTGTTAAAGACTTGGTTGATAAAGACTTTATTGTCAAAACAGATCTTATTGATTTTAAATGGAAATTAATTAATGAAGAGAAAACTATAGCAAACCTTAATGCCTACAAAGCAGTTGGAACCTATTTTGATCCCATTAAAAACAAGGAAGCCGTTGTAATAGCATGGTATGTACCTTCAATTCCAATTGCTGGAGGGCCAGACATATTTATGGGTTTACCTGGTCTCATTGCCGAGGTTGAATTAAAAGGAGCTATAGTAACTGTTGAAAAATTAGAAGATATAAAAAACCTTGAGATAAATAAGATAGATGATTCTAAGGCTATGACGTCAAATGAGTATCACAATTTAATCAAGGATTTAACTGGTAAGTTTATAGACGGTAATTAAGATTTTACTTTGCTGCTTCTCATCTTATAGTACTATAAGCAAAATCTTCCTTTCTATATTTAGAAGGAAGATCCAATAAGTCATAGGTCAGAAGATAATAAGCAGCATATTGCTCAATAAAAGATGAGCTTTCAATGAATCAGCTAATTATGATATATTAACAATCAATAAAATTAAAATCTAATTTGCTCAATCAAGTTTTAAAGAACTCCTCAGCTACAGTCCTACTTTTATTAGTGGGACTTTCTTCTTTTGCTCAAACTATTGTAATAAATGGTAAAATACTGGACACCCTGCAAAGTCCTTTACCTAATACAAACATCCTCTTCTTCCCTACTATTCAAAACGAAGATAAAGTACGTTTCTCCATTACAGATCAAGAGGGTTTTTATCAAGTTACTCTTAAGGAAAACATATCGTATTTAATGGAGATTAGCTATCTGGGATTTGCAACTTATACAGACACCATACAACTTACTCAAGACACGGTAAAAATCATTACCCTCAAACCATCTACCCAAAGCCTTGAAGAGATTATTCTCACAGAGCGCACACCCATTAAAATACGAGAAGACACCATCACGTACCGCCCAGAAAAATTCTTAACGGGTGAAGAGCGTAAACTACGTGACGTGCTTAAAAAATTACCTGGACTAGATGTAGACCGCGCCGGTAATGTTACGGTAAATGGGAAAGAAGTAACCAAGCTTCTTGTAGACGGCAAAGAATTCTTTACGGGTGATGAAAAACTTGGTGTTAATAATATCCCGGCAGATGTAATAGATGAGATAGAAGCACTAGATAATTATAACGAAGTTTCCTTCTTAAAGGGGCTAAGTGATAGCGAGCAACTGGCTCTTAACATTAAACTCAAAGAAGGTAAGAAGAAATTTGCCTTTGGAGAACTAGAAGCGGGTGGAGGTATAGAAGACCGCTACCTCTTGCACCCTACCTTATTTTATTATAGTCCAAAAACGAGCGTAAATGTTATAGGTGACTTTAATAATATAGGTAAGAAGTCATTCACCACTAAAGATTATATAGACTTTGAGGGAGGCTTTTCTCGCTTAGCAGAAGATCCTAGTGCCTATTTTAAATTATATAATGATGAGTTTGCACGATTCTTATCACAACGTGACTTTACCTTTAATCGCAATAACTTTGGGGCATTATCTATAAACCAGACCTTAACTCCTCAACTTGACCTTAGTGGTTATACCATCCTATCTGGTGGCGACTTAAAAACGCGTCAAGAAAATAGTATTACCTATTTATCTGGTCAAAACATTGATGAACAGCGCACGACAACTCAAGAGAACAGCTTGTTTTTTAGTCTTACTAAAGCTTCTTTACGCTACATGGGAGAAGAAAACCTTGATATGAACTATGAAGTATTCTTAAAAACTAATAGTGGTGAGGGAAACTCTTCTTTGGATTCATTTACAGCTACAGAGAGCACCTTTTTAAATCAAAAAAACATTCCAAGCTCTTCAGATATTACGCAAAAATTAAGTGTCAATAAACAATTTACTCGCAAGCATACTACATCTATAAATCTAAGTCATAAATATGTAGATACTGATACTCGAGGAGATTGGAATTTTAATAGACCTATTTTTACAGGTGTCATTCCTATAGAAAACACTGGGGATGCTATCCTGCTTGACCAAGTGCGCAAAAACAAGGGGCATGACCTCAACTTTAATGTAAAGCACTACTGGGTGTTACACCGTTTTCACCACATCTACCCAGAAGCTGGCATACGCTACATTGATCAGCAATATGATACTAGCGATTCTCAAGAGCTAGAAAATAGTACTAATAACTTTACATCTGCTGGATTTGATAATGACCTAGACTATCGCCTTTCTGACACCTATGCAGGGATGCAGTACAAAGCAAAAGCAGGTAAATTTATATTTAAACCTGGTATCTTCTATCACTATTATGATTGGAAAATAAAGCAGCTGGACACCGAGCTTCGTCAAACTGGAAAAACTGTAGTACTTCCAGAGTTCAGCGTAGACTGGGAACTTAACAGCTCACATAAAGTGAAGCTGCGCTACAATCTCAACTCACGTTTTGGAGAAGCAAGCCAGTTTGCAAATAGATTGAGGCTTAGCTCCTTTAATCAAGTATTTACAGGTAATGAGCGGCTAGAAAATGAGTTATATCATAGTGCCAGGATTACCTATAGTAAATTTAGCCTATTTAAGGGAACCTTCTTAAATGCTGGTTTTAATTATACAAACAGGCTACAATCCATTAGAAATAATACTGTAATAGAAGGTATCGATCAAATTAATACACTTGTCTATACATCGCTACCAGAAAACAGCTATAGTGGCAATATTCAATACACAAAACTACTAGGAGACTATAAGATAAAGGTAGGAAGTACCGCATCCTTATCAGATTATTCGCGTGTGATAAACACGGTACTTCAAGATTTTGAATCGCAAAGCTATTCGTATTCTTTAGGTTTAGAAACCCGCTTTAAAAATGCACCAAACGTTGAATTCAATTGGAACCAGCGTTTTAATATATTTGAGTCTGCAACTACCAGCTCAAACTTTACTCAGATCAACCCATCTGTACATCTAGAGTATCGATTTTTTAAGGACTTTGTGATTGATGCAGATTATAACTTTACATACTACGAAAATAAATCACTTAGTCAGATTAATAGGTTCTCATTAGGGAATACCTCTCTGCTATATGCTCAAGAAGACAGCCCCTGGACGTTTACTATCGATGTAGATAATATATTTGATACTCGTTTTAAAAACGAAAATAGCTTTAATCAATTTCTCATAAGTGACACACGTACATTTATACAAGAACGTACGGTACTGTTTAAAATAGCTTATGGATTTTAAATTTACAAACTACTAACCAACGCAAAAACCACAATAGCGATAACTGCTACAGCTATTGCCCCTATCACATAGGTTTGTGACTTTACTTTAAAGAAGGTTTCTTTTTCGGCGCGTTTTAGATTGTACTCATAGAGACGCTCAATATCTTCGGTCCATTTTACGGGATAAATAGGGAACTCACAGTGCTTGCAGTATATCTCTTCACGTACAACATCTGTCGCTTTTTTTACCCAGAAAGTGTCTTTCCACTCTTGTTTGAAACTTAATTCAAGGCCACTATTACTGTAGCATTCTGGGCAGTTACATTGTAAAATAGTCGTCTGTATGGTCTTTAATTCGGTTGTCATAAAAGAAGTACGATGTATTTGGCTAGTTAGATCTTTCCATGATTCCAGAAAGCGCCAAATTTTGCAGCAAGATTACGGTTTTTGCATCTCTTATCTCACCATTTTTTAATGCTTTTAACGCTTTCGCGAAAGCGTACTCAACCACAGTAATATCTTCATGTTCTGTTGCCAAACCACCACCATCACTTACTTTTTGTTTTTCCTCATATGACGCAAGAAACATATGAATACGCTCCGTACTTGCGCCAGGAGTCATAAAAAAGTCACCCGCCTTCGTAAGGCTATCAATGCGGTAACCCATCTCCTCTTCTATCTCCCTAATAATCGTTTGCTCTGGGGTCTCATCTTCTATCATGCCTGCACATGCCTCAACGAGGAAACCATCGTGCTCATTAAGATAAGCTGGCAGTCTAAATTGTTTTATGAGTAATACCGTTTGCCTATTTACATTATAAAGCAGCGCGCAAGCTCCATCACCACGATCATAAACTTCGCGGCGCACCTGATCCCAAGAGCCATCTTCATTCTGATAATCAAAATGGACTTTTTTAAGCGTTGCCCACTGGTCACTTATGAGCTCTTCCTTTATATTTTTTATACGTGTATTCATTCGGCTAGTCGTAGGGAAATTTGCATAGTGGTTCCTTTATTTACTTCAGATTCTAATACTTTAATGCGCCCATCGTGATACTCCTCTACAATGCGCCTCGCGAGGGAAAGACCAAGACCCCAACCACGCTTTTTTGTAGTAAAGCCTGGTTCAAAGACACTATTAAACTTAGATTTTGGGATTCCTTTACCTGTGTCTGTAATGAGTATTTTGGCAAATCTCGTGTCACGTGATATAGCAATTGTCAATGCTCCCTTACCTTTCATGGCATCAATCGCATTTTTAATGAGGTTCTCAAAAGTCCATCCATAAAGCTCTTTATTGAGCATTACAGGCAACTCCCCTTGAGGAACGTCTAGTGTAAAGTTTATGAGTTTTGAACTTCTCTTACTTAGATAATCATAAGCCTCTTGTGTCTCTGCTATAATATCTACTTCTTCTAGATCTGGGACAGAGCCTATCTTACTAAAACGATTTGTAATCGTCTCTAGCCTATTGATATCCTTTGTCATCTCTGCAATATAATCTGGATCTACATTTTCTGTTTTGAGAATTTCTGTCCAGCCTACAAGGGATGAAAGTGGTGTACCTATCTGGTGCGCAGTTTCCTTTGCCATACCTGCCCAAAGCAGATTTTGAGCTCCTGCTTTTGAGGTTAAATAATAGAAGTAAATCAATGCCACAAAGAGAATGACAATCACAATAAGCGCAATAGGAAAATACTTAAGCTGATTAATAACAGATGAGTTCCCGTAGTACAAAATCTGGCTATCTACTCCGTCATAACCTATCACAATAGGCTCGTTTATGAGTGCATACTCCTCTGCAAGTCGTTTAAAGTCTTCTTGAGTGAGCTTATCTTCTCTCTTAATATTTCTGGGTGTATAGTGATTTTCTTCTATGCTGTATAAAAGTATAGGGATTGTTCTATTATCTCCTATTATAAATTGCTGTAAGGATATAAGCTCGTCAGAAAGAATGCGGGTGTCCCTATTTCTAGTTTCTAGATTTACATCACTCGTATTTGCAAATGCCCTATAGGCAGCGGCATAGATCTCTACCTTAGAACGCTCTGCATCCTTGAGCTGATCAAAAAACAGCGACACATTCCACAAGATGAGTGTGGTAATGATAAGCGAAGCGATGATAATAAACCATCTCGCAATGTGCGGCTGGGCGCTAAAATTCATAAAGTATTCTTTGTGTTAAAGATACGGGAGAAATTAAAAACGCCGGACCTCCTTATTAATTGCTTCTTGCAATAACAACTCTTAATTTCGACCTGTTTCATCTGGATATAATGATGGAAGTGCATCACTTTGCCAAAACTCCTTCGTGTCCACATCCATTACTGTAAGTGAACCCTTAAAAGCTGCTCCAGTGTCAAGATTCCAAATGTTTGCTTTATTTACAGGAACCAAGGAATTAATACGCGTAGTGGGTGTGTGACCTATATAAATCTCTTCAAATAATTGTAACCGTTTAGGATATAATGGGTCTTCCTTTTTGAGATCCTCTCTCATGGCACAAGCCATCTCCCAGAGTGTACGATCCCAATAAAATGCGGTACTGTGCCACTCGTAGTCTGGACCGTTTAAATTTTGAAAACCCGCATGACAGAAAAAGCGATTTTTATCATCTAAATAGTAATCTTCAAAAGTTTTATAAAATTTTATATGCTCTTTAATTTCTTGAGCAGATCTCTTCTCATAGCAATTTATTGTACTTTGCCCGCCATGCTGTAACCACTTAGGAGACATCGTTTTTCCTTCTAGCCATTGCTGTACAAGGTCGTCATGGTTGCCACGTATCAAAGTGACTTTTTTGTGTTCTTTTTTAAGGCGCATTAACTCATCAATCACTGCATCACTCTCACTCCAGCCGTCTACATAATCTCCTAAAAAAATGAGATGGTCATCTTGTGTGACATTTGCTCTCTCCAAAACCTGCACTAATGCTCTGTAACCTCCATGTATATCTCCGAAAACTAATGTTCTCATACTTCTTTTCTTTCTTTTTTTATTCATAACGTACTTTTCTTAAAATACGCATTGCCTCCTTATATCTGCCGTAGACAGCGCCGTCTAACGCTTTCAAATAAGGTTTTAAATCTACCAACTTCTGTATGGCGGTTTCAAAACCATTTAAATAACAAATTAAATAGGTATTAGCTAGATTATATAAATCATTCCACTCCTCTTGATTAAGGTGTATTCCCCTTTTCAGCTTATAAAAAATAACATTGTTGTTATTAAAAATATGATACAACGTCTTTTTATCAAATACTGGTGGTTCAAAAACTAGCTTAGTGTCAATGGTATAAGTACCGCTTTCGCGAAAGCGTATCTCAACCTCCTCAAGTGGATAATATTTAAATTGCTCTTGTACTCCCAAGTGTACAAACTCTTGAATTTTGAAGCAATCCTCATCATAAGTAATCGTTACCTCATCTAGTGCTGAGTAAAATAGCTTTACCTGCTCATTAATGAGTTCTATATCCACCCGAGAGTAATATGCCTGACCTTTAACCACTTTTTTATTTCCAGCCCAGCACAACACAAACTGCTCTTTAAACACTTTATAAGTGCTCTCCATGTCTTTGTGACGGTGATTTACAAAATCCATTACACCATCTAGCGTAAGACCTATGCTATTTTTTGCGTGATTTTCTATTGCTGCAACAATCTCACTATTTACATCTACAATATCCGACTTAAATGTTTTAGGCATAGATATACTCCCATCTCTAAAAAAGACCGTGCCGCCCCAGTATTTCCAGATATTACGCCGTAATGCGGTAAGCTTATCTTGTGCTCGTATGGTAACAAGTCCCACTACTTTATCCTGCGGCAACGTAGGAAAAGGTATATTCTCATAAGATATTATAGGAGGATTATCTAGGTATGCATTTATGAGATTCTGCAGTTTGCTGTCATCAAAAAAAGGTACACCTACAATAGTGTTTTCACCATCGTCTACTCCTATTACTATGAAAGAATTGTTCTTTGGATTACTATTGGAAAGCGCACAAATGTGCTTTAAAAATTTTGCTTTCCCTTCTTTGTTACTAATGTCAATCTTACGCTTTTTGTCATAAAAACTGTTCTCGTCATGATGAGCGAGTAAGTTCTTTACGAGAAGGCGTTTATTGATCATCGCTTTAGTTAATTAACCGCTTTGCCATTAGCTTTTATTTACAATTGTACTAGATGCTTGTGCTGTACTAAGCACCACGAGATCGGCAATATTTACATGATAAGGTCTTGATACTACAAAGTGAATAATATCTGCAATATCTTCTGGCTGTAGGCAATCAAAACCTTGATACACCTTATCTGCTCGCTCGTCATCATTTTTAAAGCGAACTTTACTAAAGTCCGTTTCGACCATTCCAGGATGGACTGCTCCTACTCTAATGTTGTGTTTGTTTAAATCAATGCGCATCCCTTGATTAATAGCATCTACAGCATGTTTACTTGCACAGTATACATTTCCGTTAGGGTACACTTCTTTTGCCGCGGTAGATCCTATGTTGATTATATGTCCGCTTTTACGTTCGGTCATTTGTGGGATGACAGCTTTACTCACATAAAGCAATCCTTTTACGTTAATGTCAAGCATGGCGTCCCAATCCTCTACAGAACCTGTTTGAATAGGATCGAGTCCGTGAGCATTACCTGCATTATTAATTAGTATGTCTATTTGCTTAAAATTTTCAGGCAGGTTTGAAATTGCTTTTTGTACGTCCTCATTATTTCTCACATCAAAATTGAGTGTCTGTACTTGAACAAGTTTACCTAGTTCATTTTTGAGCGTATCTAGTTCTTCTTGACGTCGCCCACATAGAATAAGATTTATAGATTCATTTGCAAAGCGTATTGCTGTGGCTCTACCTATCCCGCTGGTTGCGCCTGTTATAAGTGCTGTTTTCATTTCTTTTGAGAATTTTTTTATTTATAATCTACGCCACCTCTTCTCCTGTGCTGGCCTCCAGCAGTTCAAACCAATCTTTTCTTTCAAGATTAATCGCTACTGCTTCGACAGCATTTGTGATACGATCTTTACTTGTAGTTCCTATAACTGGATGAATATTTGCTGGATGTTTAAGTAACCACGCTAGTAGTAGTTGGTCTTCGGTTGCGTTATACTTATCACCCAGTTCTTTCAATTTATTCGTGATACGTACATTTTGGGGTGTGTCTTCTCTAAAAACAGACCCCAGCGGACTCCAACTCATAGGAGTTATATTGTGAGTCATCATATAGTCAAGCGTTCCATCTGTAAGTGAAGAACGCTCGGTAATAGAAATCTCAACTTGATTTGCGGTTACCTCACATTTTGTAGCCAATAAATCAATAGTACGCGGTGTAAAATTAGATACCCCAAAATCTTTAATCTTCCCTTGCTGCTGCAATAGGCTCACGGCCTCTTGCACTTCGTCTGGATCTAGAAGTGGGCTTGGCCTGTGCAATAAGAATAAATCTAGATATTCAGTACGCAGCTCTTTCAGCGATCTTTCGGCGCTTGAGATAATGTATTCTTTGTCGTATTGATAATGTTTTATGGTATTCTCTGCACGTGCATCGCCTTTCATCTGGATACCGCATTTGCTGATGATCTGTATGGTGTCTCTGGAGATATTCGCTTTCGCGAAAGCGTTACCCCATTCTCCCTCTGTCGTGTAATCACCATAAATATCTGCATGATCAAAAGTGGTAATGCCTTTCTCTAAACAATGGTTCATAGTCTCAATCATTTGCTGCTGATTGAATTGCTTACCCCACACGCCCCACGTCATGCAACCTTGAATAATTCTTGAAAATTTCATTATCGTTTTTTAATTTGCGTTCAGAATAAAATTACTGCTTCTAAAACTAGCTAAATGTGTGCGAAGCCCTTTATTTTCCTTTATTTTTAACCAAATGTTAACAAGCTTTATTGGAATAAAATGTGATTTTGCGACGTTAGAAGTATCTGCTTAATAGAATTTGAAATTATGGAAGAAAATACTACTGCTATTGATATACAGGCTATCAATGAGAAGATAGAAAGAGAGAGTGCCTTTGTAGACATTCTCGCAATGGAAATGAACAAGGTAATCGTAGGTCAAAAACACATGATCGAGCGTTTACTTATAGGTCTTTTAGGTCGTGGTCATATTCTCTTAGAAGGAGTTCCAGGACTTGCAAAAACGCTCGCGATTAATACGCTTGCACAAGCGGTAGACGGATCTTTCTCTCGTATACAGTTTACTCCAGATTTACTTCCAGCAGATGTAGTGGGAACACTTATCTATAATATGAAGCTTGCAGACTTTAGCATCAAGAAAGGTCCTATTTTTGCAAACTTTGTGCTTGCAGATGAGATTAACCGTGCCCCTGCCAAAGTGCAATCTGCTCTCCTAGAGGCGATGCAAGAAAAGCAAGTAACCATAGGTGATGAAACCTTTGTTCTTGACAAGCCATTTTTAGTAATGGCAACTCAAAACCCTGTAGAGCAAGAAGGTACTTACCCACTTCCAGAAGCACAAATAGACCGTTTTATGCTTAAAACGGTAATTGATTACCCTACAATAGCAGACGAGCAACTTATAGTGCGTCAAAACTTAAAAGGGTCTTACGAGAAAGTAAAACCTGTAGTTACAGTAGCACAAATTTTACGTGCACAAGAAGCTGTAAAAGAAGTATACATGGATGAAAAAATTGAGAAGTACATTCTTGATATCATCTTTGCAACTCGCTACCCAGAAAATTACGGACTAGCAGATCTTAAACCTCTTATTAATTTTGGAGCATCTCCTCGTGGTAGTATTAACCTAGCCACTGCTGCAAAGTGTTATGCCTTTATAAAGCGTAGAGGATATGTAATTCCAGAAGATGTAAGAGCCGTAGTACATGATATCTTACGCCACCGTATAGGAATCACCTACGAGGCAGAAGCAGAAAATATCACCTCTGTAGACATTATCAACAAGATTGTAAATCAGATTGAAGTACCATAGTCTTTAGATTAAAAGACCATTTGTAACCCTCATATTATTACATAAAAGGCAATAAGAACCATTGGATACTAAGGAACTCTTAAAGAAAGTACGCAAGATTGAGATAAAGACACGTAGACTGTCTGATCATATCTTTGGTGGTGAGTACCACTCTACATTTAAAGGACGTGGTATGACTTTTTCTGAGGTGCGCCAGTATCAATTTGGCGATGATGTGCGTAACATCGATTGGAACGTAACTGCTCGCTATAGCGAACCGTACATTAAAGTATTTGAAGAGGAGCGCGAGCTCACCATGATGCTCGTGGCAGATGTGTCTGGATCAGAGTTTTTTGGTACAGATAAGCAATTTAAAAGCGAGATTGTGACAGAAATTGCTGCGACGCTAGCCTTTAGCGCCATGCAGAATAATGATAAAATAGGTCTCATCCTTTTTACAGATGAGATAGAATTATTTATACCTCCTAAAAAAGGAAAGTCCCACGTACTCCGCATCATACGCGAACTACTAGAGTTTAAGCCAAAATCTAAGAAAACAGACCTTTCTCAAGCTATTAAGTACTTAAGCAATGTAATGAAGAAGAAAGCAATTGTTTTTGTGCTTTCAGACTTTATTACAGATGGTTACGAGCAAACTATGAAAATCGCCGCAAATAAACATGATATCACAGGTATACGCATTTACGATCAGCGTGAAGAAAGCATACCGAGTTTAGGTATTGTACAGATGGAAGATGAAGAAACTGGCGAACTCATGCTTGTAAATACAAGTTCAAAAAAAGTACGTAATGATTACACTACTTATTACCGAGAACGTGTAGATTATTTTAAAGAAACCTTTAAACGTAGTGGTGCAGGAGTGATAGACGTAAGGACAGATGAGAGCTATGTAAAGAAGTTACTAGGCTATTTCAAGAGAAGAGGATAAGGTTAAAAAAAGCAAGATTAAAAATGATCTCGCATTAGATGACAACAATTAATGAATAACAACATAACATACATAACAACTCCTAAGAATGCGATTCTTCGTGCGTTATCGTTATTCTTATTGCTATTTATTCTTTCACTTCAGGTTCAAGCGCAAGATGATGTGCGTGCAAAAATAGATTCTACAAATATTCTCATAGGCCAGCAAATCAATTACACCATTGAGGCGCTAGCAAATGATGGTGAAGCTGTTATTTTTCCAGAAGGACAGACTTTTAGTCCCCTGGAGGTTATTGAGAGTTACGCAATTGATACAGCAAGTTCTACCTCTGCTAGGATGAAGCTTATTAAAAAATATGGCCTGACACAGTTTGACAGTGGTCGCTATGTAATCCCAAAACAAAAAGTAATTATAGGCACAAGAACGGTTGAGACAGACACCTTTCTTGTTGAAGTAAACAATGTGATTCTTGACACCGTAAATCAAGGATTATATGACATTAAACCTATCATAGAACTGCCAAGAGACTACAGCAACTGGTGGAAATATCTGTTATGGATTATACCAGTAGGGGTAGCGATTTCATTATTCTTATGGTGGTTATTACGTCGTAATAAAAAGCAAAAAGAGGCAGAACAATATATCCCTCCTTTTGAGCAAGCAATGGCTACGCTTACAGAGTTAGATAATAAAAACCTCATTGCCGAAGCTAAATACAAAGAATACTACTCTGTACTCACAGACGCTATACGCCGCTATTATGAAGAAAAGGTGTATGACCGCTCTATGGAAAGCACCACAGACGAGCTTATTGCCCGTCTTGAGATGGAACGTGCTAGTGGTCACATAGATTTCAGCAAGCATACTATCGCTAGTATAAAAGATATTTTTAAACGTGCAGACCTTGTAAAATTTGCGCGTGTGAATCCACCAGAAGGAAAGGCACAAGCAGATAGGCTTGCGGTAGAAGATATTGTAAAACAAACCAGAGAAGCATTACCACCTCCTACTGTTGAGGAATTAATGATGCAGGAAGATTATAGAGAGGCGCTTTCGCGAAAGCGTAAAAGGAAACTTTGGCTTTCTGGAATAGGCGGTATCCTCGCAATTTTACTACTAGCTACAGGAATAGGAATCGCTGTTAAAGGGTATAGTGAAGTGAAGGATTTTGTTTTTGGAAACATGACAAGAGAGCTCGCCGAAGGTAACTGGATCACGAGTGAATATGGTATCCCTTCTATGGTAGTAAGTACTCCAAAAGTTCTTACACGTCAAGAAGTTCCATTACCACCAGAGGCTCAAGGAAAGATTGAAGCAACGGCATTTGGATGGCAAACGCTTCCTGCAAATGTGACTATTGGTGTATACCAATTTAAGTTCCCAAAAGGAGCCGACGTGAAAGTGGAACAATTAATATCTAGCCAGCTTGCTATGTTTGAAGCAAACGGATTCTCGGCAGATATTCTTAAGAGTGAGAAGTTTGCAACACCGAATGGTGCAGAAGGTATCAAAACTTTTGGTAGTGGATCTCAAGTAATTGATCAAGAAAAAGGAACTGTAGATGCTGGAGAGTATGCGTTCATAACATTTCAAGCAGAAAATGTGATTCAGCAACTATTTATTAGTTGGCACGATGAAGATCCCTACGGAAAAGAAATCGCAGAGCGCGTGATGCAAAGTATCGAACTCCAAGCCAAAGAAAAAGAAGAGAACTAATGCTAAGCAATTTTGAATTTACTAATCCTGAGTTTTTCTGGCTGTTTCTAGCACTGCCAGTTGCCATTGCTTGGTATATATGGAAACGCAAGAAGCAAACCCCAGCCGTAAAGCTTTCAAGCATCAAAGGTTTTAAAACTGGAAGCAGCTTACTACCTAAGCTTAGACCGTTATTATTCATATTACGCCTTGCTGCATTAAGCTTAATAATCATCGCACTAGCAAGACCTCGTAATGTGGAGGTATCTACTAAGACAAAGACTACAAAGGGTATTGATATTGTAATCGCAATAGACGTATCTGCCAGTATGCTAGCAAAAGATTTGCGCCCTAATAGACTAGAAGCTCTTAAAAAAGTAGCTGCCAGCTTTATAAATGGACGCCCTAATGATCGTATAGGTCTTATAGAATATGCAGGGGAGAGTTTTACAAAAACTCCTATCACCAGTGATAAGAGTATTGTACTTAGTGCACTTAAAAGTATTCAATACAATAACATTATAGAAGGAGGAACTGCCATAGGCATGGGACTCGCCACTGGTGTAAACCGTCTTAAAGACAGTAAGGCACTGAGTAAGGTGATTATTTTAATGACAGACGGTGAGAATAATGCAGGGCAAATAGACCCTCGTATTGCTGCAGAACTTGCTCAAGAGTTTGGAATTAAAGTTTATACCATCGGGATGGGAACAAACGGGATGGCATTATCACCGTACGCTCGTAATGCCAATGGAACATTTGTGTATGAGAATATCCAAGTAACTATTGATGAGGAGCTACTAGAAGAAATTGCAGCTACTACAGGTGGGCAATATTTTAGAGCAACTAATAATGAGAAGCTACAAGAAATCTATAATGAGATAGATAAGCTTGAACGTACAGATGTAGAGGAGTTCAAATACACGAACTACGAAGAAAAATATCGCCCGCTGGTTTTACTTGCTGGGTTACTACTACTCATAGAATTACTGTTGAAATACACGGTCTTCAAGAGTTTTGTTTAAAAATAAATAGCGCTTCAAGAAAGCAACTATGTATCTATTAGAAGAAAAAATATGGTTTTGGTTACTGCTGGCTATTCCGGCGGTGATACTCTTGTACCTTGGTGTAATAATCTGGCAACGCAATGCACAGAAGAAATTTGCCAATGCTAAGTTACTTAAGAAACTAAGTCCAAACAGGTCCTACTTTAAGACTGGTCTTAAAGTCATAGTAGTATGTTTTGCCATATTATTTCTAGTCGTAGGGCTTGTAAATCCTAAAATAGGAACTAAACTAGAAACGGTAAAAAGAGAAGGTGTAGATGTGGTTTTTGCTATAGATGTCTCAAAATCTATGCTTGCAGAGGATATCGCTCCTAATCGAATAGAAAAATCAAAACAACTCGTTACTCAGATTATTAATAATCTAGGCAGTGATCGTATAGGTATCATCGCATATGCTGGTAGTGCTTACCCGCAGCTTCCTATTACTACAGATTATAGTAGTGCAAAGCTCTTCTTAAGCCAGATGAACACAGATATGCTATCTAGTCAAGGAACAGCTATAGGTGAAGCCATAGAACTTGCCAAAACCTACTATAACGACGAAGAACAAACCAATAGAGTATTATTTATCATTTCTGACGGTGAAGATCACGTAGGTGAATCTTCTAATATAGCAGAGCAAGCAAACGATGAAGGTATACGCATATTTACAATAGGTGTGGGTAAACAAGAAGGTGGCCCTATTCCATTAAAACGAAATGGTATCGTACAGTCTTATAAAAAAGATCAAAATGGCGAGACTGTAATTACTCGTCTAGATGACACCACATTAAAAGAGATTGCCTCGGGAGCAAATGGGGAATATATTGATGGGAGCAATACTGCCACGGTAGTAGAAACGGTACAGAATTTGCTCAACGGAATGGATAAGAAAGAGTTTGAGGCAAAGCAATTTGCAGACTTTGAAGATCAGTTTCAATGGTTTTTAGGAGCTGGATTATTACTATTGTTTTTAGACATCTTTTTACTAGACCGTAAGACTAGCTGGCTTAAAAAACTAAACCTATTCAACGATAATTAAACATCCTCACCAATCCACTCCATAACAAGAGTGAAGTAATAGTGAAATGTACAATGAAACAGTTTATAACTAACATATCACACATAACGATGGCTCCTTTACAAGGTGCTAAGGACATACTTTTTATAGTTGCCTTGCTCCTTTCGTTTACCACAACAGCCCAAGATAAAAAAGCAGCACCTCCAGAAAATCCTTATGCAGATCAAGCTCGAGAGCTCATTGTAGAAGGAACAGAAGCTATGGGTAATCAAGAAGGTGGAGTGGTTGATTTTAACGCTTTCGCGAAAGCGGAATCAAATTTAAGAGCAGCAATTTCATTGACACCAGAGAGTGTTCCTGCAAAGTATAATGCGGGTAACAATTACTACAAGAACAAAAGATGGGAAGAAAGCACAGATGCGCTGGTTAAAGCCACTGCAGTTGCTCAAACTAAGAAAGAGAAACATAAAGCGTTTCACAATCTTGGGAATGCTTTATTCCAACAAAAGCAATGGGATGGCGCAGTAGAGGCTTATAAAAATGCGTTGCGTGCAGATCCTACAGATGAAGAAACTCGTTATAATTTACAACTAGCCAAGAAAGAGAAAGAAAATGATGGTGGCGGCGGTAGTGATAACGATGACAAAGAAGATCAAGACGAGGACAAAAAAGAAGACGAGAAGAAGGAAAACGAAGAAGGTGATGGAGATAAGAAAGAAGGAGAAGACGGTGACAAAGATGAAACCGATGATAAAGGCGAGGAAAAAGAAGATGATGGCGAAAAGAAGGAAGATGATAATGGAAAGCCTGAAGACAAGGATAAAAAACAAGATGGTGGCGACGGTGAAGAAGATAAAAAACAACCTCCACCACAGCCTAAACAGGGACAGTTATCTCCTCAACAAGTGCAAAGCTTACTAAAAGCTATGCAGGATCAAGAGAAGAAAACGCAAGAAAAGATGAATGCACAGAAAGTAAAAGGTGCTAAAGTCAAAACAGAGAAAGACTGGTAATGAAGATGAAATTAAACATACTAATTCTATTCTTACTCGCAACAATAACAACCGTTGCACAAGATGTACAGTTTAACGCAAAACTGAGTAAAAACAGACTAGGCGTAAATGAACGTTTACGTGTAGATTTTACCATGAATCAAGATGGCGACAACTTTAAGTCACCAGATTTTGACGGCTTTACAGTAGTGGGTGGTCCTAGTCAAACTACAAGCAGACAGTGGATTAATGGGAAAGGTAGTTTTTCAAAAACATTTTCTTATTTCTTAACCCCTACACGAAAGGGGAATTTAGAAATAGGCCAAGCAGAAATAACTGTAGATGGCCAGGTGTATAAGTCACCTGCAGTACCTGTAGTAGTCACTGCTGCTGTAGAAATACCTAAAGACCCAAATGACCCGACCTATCTAGCCAAAGAAAATGTACACCTCGTAGCCGAAGTTTCAAAAACAAGTCCTTACCTAAATGAAGCCTTTACGGTAGTATACAAACTGTATGTCTCTGAAACTACATCTGTAAACAATTGGCGCGAAATTGAATCACCAAAATTTGCCGATTTCTGGAATCAAAGTGCAGATGAGAAACAGTTTAAAATATACGATGGCACCTATCAAGGCAAGCCTTATAGATATGTCATCTTAAGACGCACCGTACTTTATCCTCAAAAAACTGGTAAGCTAGAGATAGAACCCCTTAGCCTCAGCGTGGCTGTGAGCGTTCCTACAAGTCGTAGAGACATTTTTGGAAGGCCACTCAGTAAAAGTGCAAATATTACAGTAAGTGCTGCAAAGAGAACTGTAAATGTAAAACCACTGCCAGAAGCGGGGAAACCCGAGTATTTTGGTGGAGCCGTAGGAGAATTTGAATTTGCCGTTACTACAGATAAAGACTCACTTGATGCTGGCGAAGCATTACAGATGAGTGTTGAAGTAAAAGGAAAAGGAAACTTAAAACTTTTTGAGCTACCAGAACCTAAATTACCAAGCTCCCTAGAAGTATACGAACCAGAAAATGGCGACCGAATACGCACTAATCTGGCAGGGATGAGTGGTATGAAAAAAAATACGTACACGGTAGTTCCTCAATTTAAGGGTACCTATCCAATACCACCACTCTCTTTTTCTTATTTTAACCCTAAGACTAAAACATACGAGCGTCTCACATCTGATGATATTGTTGTTAATGTAAATAAAGGACCTTTAGAAAATTCGGCAGCCACAGATAGCAGTACTCCAAGTGGTGAAGAAGCAGTTGCTGCTCAAAATCAGTTTCAATATATTAAGACAAAAGCCAACTTAACTCCTGTCTTAAAGGAACAGTTTTTTAAAAGTAATACGTTCTGGACCTTAGTGATTGTTCCTTTTCTTTTGATTCCGCTTGCGATGATTGTTCGTAAAAAGCGAGATGCTTATGCCAGTGATGTCACAGGAAATAGAATTAGAAAAGCAGACAAGCTAGCTCGCAAATTTTTAAGTACAGCAAAGAAAAATCTAGGCAACCAGAAAGAGTTTTATATCGCAATGGAAAGAGCACTGCATAACTATCTCAAAGCAAAGCTAAACATTACTACTAGTGAGATGTCTAAAGACCGCATCACAAGACTCCTAGAGGAGAGAAATGTAGAAAAAGCTACTACTATAGAGTTCATAAGCTTATTAGAAAGCTGTGAGTTTGCAAGATACACTCCTACTGGTGATGTAGCCATGCAGCAAGATTATGATAAAGCTGTACGAGTAATAAGCACTTTAGATAAACAACTGTAACATGAGAAACTTAAATAATTATCTCGTAGTGACCGTTTTTATGCTAACGGCCATTTTTACCACTGCACAAACACCAGAACAACTTTTTGAGCAAGGCAATAGTCATTATGCAAATGGGCAGTTTCAAGAAGCGATAGATACTTACGGAAAGGTACTAGACGCAAATCAAGAAAGCGCTGCTATTTATTATAATCTAGCAAACGCACATTTTAAACTCAACAATGTTGCTCCAAGCATCTATTATTATGAGAAAGCAAAGCAACTAGCTCCTGCAGATCAAGAGATAAAAAATAACGCATCTTTTGCAGAGAAGATGACCATAGACGCTATCACCCCGCTACCAGAAAACACCTTTAAAACCTGGTACAACAGCGTCCTTACACTACTCACAACAGACGGGTGGGCGTATGCAACGGTAATATTTGCTGCGTTGTGCACACTGCTATTTTTAGGGTACTACTTTACCGCTAGTTCTACTAATAAACGTGCCTTATTTGTGTCATCATTAGTTAGTCTCGTGCTTGCTATATGTTCTTTGCTGTTTGCTTATTCCGCTTTCGCGAAAATATCCAAGGATAACCCAGCCATTGTTTTTGCCAAAGAATCCCAAGTGAAGGGAGAGCCTACATTATCAAGTCAAGAAGCATTTTTATTGCATGAAGGCACTAAAATAATGGTACTTGAAACTGTAGACAATTGGAAAAAAATACTTCTCGCAGACGGAAGAACTGGTTGGATTCCCACTACAGATATTAGGGAATTGTAAAACAACACCCACTTCTACATCTATTTGCAAAACCCTTCTCAGCAGAGATAGGTTGCATGAACCATGCATAGTAAATTTTACCTAGAGATATAATAGCTGCCTTTTATCGTTACTTATCTAAAGTAAAAATTCGTTTATCAGAATTTTCCATAGAAACACGCATGTGATTTATAAAAACTATATCTATCTTTTAAGAGGTATTAAATTTATTTATCTTTATCATTAATTAAATTAAACAATGCTTAAGGCTTTTACTCTATATTCACTAGCGCTCACGCTGTCCTTCTCAATTTTGGGACCAGCATTTCTTGCGCTACTTGATAATGAAGCAGATATTGAAGTCGTACAAGACATTGAAGAAGAGAAAAACGAGACCAAGAAAGAGCTTGAAGAGTATGAAAAATTCTTAAGCGACCTTGTTTTATACTCGATTGAAGTAGATGAAACTGCAGATCTGTGTAGCTATTCCTACTTCATGAGCACTTATGATCATACCCAAGATATTAATATTCCACCGCCGGACTATAGTTTACTTTAATCCTGGCTCTTTATCAGGTACTTGTAGAGGCGTAATCTTACGTTTCATTTTCGCGTAAGCAAACCCAAATTTTTATTTTAAAACTGCACCTCTACCTTAATAGAAGTGTTCAAATTATTAATTATGTTCAAATATTTAAAAAACGACTTACCCGCTAGTGTCGTTGTATTTTTTGTTGCTTTACCATTATGTCTTGGTATTGCACTTGCCAGTGGCGCTCCTCCATTTACAGGTCTTATAGCCGGTATTATAGGAGGTATTGTAGTAGGAGCCTTGAGTGGCTCTCAAATAGGTGTAAGTGGTCCTGCAGCAGGACTCGCTGCTATTGTTCTTGTAGCTATAGAAACATTAGGATATGAAAGCTTTCTAGTTGCAGTTGTTCTAGGAGGAATCATACAAATAGCCTTTGGATTGCTTAAGGCAGGAATTATTGGGTACTATTTCCCATCTTCAGTTATAAAAGGAATGCTTACGGGTATAGGTATCATTATTATTTTAAAACAAATTCCTTATTTCTTTGGTATTGACAAAGATCCAGAAGGGGACTTTGCTTTTTTACAAATAGATGGAGAAAATACGTTTACAGAAATCTTAAATGCATTAAATGCAATTTTAAGTGGAAGTTTTAGTACTGGAGCTACAGTAATAGCTTTGATTTCAATGGCAATTCTTATTTTATGGAGTTCTGTTCTATCAAAAAAAGCTAAGATTTTTGAGCTTGTCCAAGGACCTTTAGTAGCAGTAGTTATAGGTATTTTGTTCTACACGTTAACAAAAGATTCCTCCCTGTTTATAACAAATGACCACCTTGTAGCGGTGCCTGTACCTGACGGGTTTGACAGCTTTATTGGTCAATTTAGCACTCCTAATTTCTCAGCAATAACAAATCCAGCCATATGGGTGACTGCATTTACTATAGCACTAGTCGCCAGTCTTGAGACACTACTTTGTGTAGAAGCAACAGACAAACTAGATCCAGAAAAAAGAGTAACACCAACAAACAGAGAATTACTAGCCCAAGGAACTGGTAACGTAATTTCGGGGCTTATTGGTGGACTTCCTATAACACAAGTAATTGTTCGTAGCTCAGCAAACATACAGTCTGGTGGTAAGACAAAGATGGCAGCTATTATACACGGTTTTCTTTTATTAGGATCTGTCATTGCCATTCCAACATTGCTAAATTTAATACCAAAATCTGTTCTTGCAGCAATATTATTTATCGTTGGTTATAAACTTGCAAAACCAGCTACTTTTAAAGCAATGTGGAAAGCAGGCTGGATGCAGTTCGTACCGTTTATAGTTACTATAGTAGGTATAGTATTTATCGATCTTTTATGGGGTATAGGACTTGGTCTTGCCGTAGGTATCGTAGTGGTACTTTACAAGAGTTACAAGAACTCGCACTTCTTAAACAAAGAAGATATAAGTAACGGTTCTCAAAAAATGAAAATGACCCTTGCCGAGGAGGTTACTTTCTTTAACAAAGGAGCTATCTTAAAGGAACTTGACAACCTTCCAGAAAACTCTTACCTTGAACTAGATGTACGTAAAACGAGATTCTTAGATAACGATATTATAGAGATACTAGAAGATTTTGCTCTTAAAGCAAAGAGCCGAAACATCAATATCAAGCTTATCTCAGAACGTGGTATTGTAGAGAACCCACCTAGTTATATTGAATTCTTTAAACTAAGACCTAAAACAGCATAAATTATGAAAGCACACACAAAAATCACACAGGCAAAAATGACGCCTGATACCGCATTAGAATTTTTACAAGAAGGAAATGAACGTTTTTTAAAAAATTTAAAAGCAAATCGTAATTTACTAGAGCAAGTAAATGACACTTCTGACGGACAGTATCCGTTTGCAACTATCTTAAGTTGTATAGATTCTAGAGTATCTGCAGAGTTAGTTTTTGATCAAGGTCTAGGAGATATCTTTAGTATTCGAATTGCAGGAAATTTTATAAACGAAGATATACTAGGGAGTATGGAGTTTGCTTGTAAAGTAGCAGGCACAAAACTTCTCGTCGTTTTAGGACACACAAGTTGTGGTGCTGTAAAAGGTGCTTGTGACCACGTAAGATTAGGAAACCTTACGGCTCTTATTAATAAAATTGAGCCTGCCGTAGCAGCTGTAAAAGAACCTAAAGAGGAAAGTATGAGAACCTCTGCAAACTTAGACTTTGTAGACACAGTTTCTCGTGAAAATGTAAAAATTGCTATTGATAACATCCGATCTAGAAGTGTTGTTTTAAATGAGATGGAAAAAGATGGCGAAATCAAGATTGTAGGCGCTATGTATGATATAACTGACGGTAGAGTTACATTTATGTAGTAAAACCGCTTTCGCGAAAGCGTAACTCATAACAGTATACGCTTCATACAAACTAAAATGTTAAATTAGTAGGGTGGTTCCGTTAAGAAGCCACCCTATTTTTATGCAAAGAATTAACTTTCTATTTTGACACCAACCTAACCATTATGAAAAACTTCTTTAAACACCTTAAAGGCGATGCCTTTGGAGGAATTACAGCAGGTATTGTAGCTCTACCACTAGCACTCGCCTTTGGTGTGTCTTCTGGACTTGGGCCAAGTGCCGGATTATATGGTGCTATTTTTATAGCATTTTTTGCTGCACTTTTTGGAGGAACTCCTACTCAAATCTCGGGACCTACTGCCCCTATGACCGCAGTGAGTATGGTAGTTATCGCAGGTATTATTGCAACTTTTGATGGCGATGTAGATAAGGCATTACCAGCCATACTTACCGTATTTTTACTTGCAGGTCTCTTCCAGATTGTACTGGGAGTAATGGGCATAGGTAAATACATAAAATACATCCCCTACCCCGTTGTATCTGGATTTATGACCGCTATAGGTGTGATGATTCTTATCACGCAACTTTTACCAGCTGTGGGGTATTATCCTAATCAAGATGAAAGTTATGTAGATAGTTTTAAACCACAGGCGCAAGAAATTGTGCTCGATAAGATTTTACAAGACGAAGCAGGTGAAGGTCTTCTGGTTTTAGAAAACTTTGAAGAAACCATACGCAGAGCAAAACTTACAGACGATACCGACATTTACAAGGAGGCCGTAACTCTTGCAAAAGCATCTTCTTCTGGGGTAGTAGGTACTTTTAAAGTGATGGGACGCGCCTTGCAAAACATAAACTGGATAGAGCTTGCCCTTGCGCTTGCCACGATTTTTATTATTTATGGCTTTAAACGCATAACAACCGTTGTACCTAGTACGCTTGTCGCTCTGCTCGTAGTATCTGGAGTAGCATATGTTGCACCTTTTGAATACCGAGCAATTCAAGAAATCCCAAGTGGATTTCCGGTACCTAAGCTTTCTATCATAACAGATTTTAAGTTTAGCATCATATCACCATATATACTCACGGCACTGTCGCTTTCGTTTCTTGGAGCAATAGATTCGCTGCTTACCTCTGTTGTAGCAGATAATATGACGAAGACTAGACATAAGCCTAACAAAGAACTTATAGGCCAAGGTATAGGAAACACCATCGCTTCTTTCTTTGGCGGGATTCCTGGAGCAGGTGCAACCATAAGAACGGTAGTAAATATTAACTCTGGTGGTAAAACCAAGTTATCAGGAATGATTGCTGGTGTATTACTCCTTTTTATACTCCTAGCCCTAGGTCCTATCGCTTCACAAATACCGGCAGCAGTACTTGCAGGTATACTTATTACCGTAGGTATAGGAGTGATGGATTACAAAGGTCTTAAAGCCATCCCTAACCTTCCTAAGGATTTAAAGATGGGACCTATTAAACTAAGTTCTGAGGTAATTATAATGCTTGTGGTGCTTGTGCTATCTGTAGTGTGGGACCTAGTGGCTGCAGTAGGAATTGGTCTTGTGTTATCGTGTCTTATGTTTATGAAAAAGATGGGGGACTTCACCGCTAGACAGTCTAAAGTTTTTGACCTACGCGCCGCCGAAAAGAATAAAGTATTATGGAGTGACGAACTTATTTTTCCAGACCATCTCAAGGAGGAGGTATTTATAAAGCACCTTCGTGGGCCGTTATTCTTTGGGTATACGAGTGAATTTTCGGCACTTACTAAGCAAATTCCAGCGACGGCATCAGATGTTATCTTGCGTATGGGGCGTGTACCTTATGTAGATCAGTCTGGTGTATATGCGATAGAAGACACGATTCTCCAACTTAACCAAGGCGGAATTAATGTGCATATTGTAGGCCTTAGAAAACAGCCTAAGTATATGCTAGAACGTATTAAAATCATCCCTGAGTTAATACCAGAAACAGAGGTTTATGACACCTTTGAAGAGTGCATCAATTCTCTTAACACGCAGGTAAAAGACAGATATTAAATAGATGATATAGGGTGTAATTACGCTTTCGCGAAAGCGTAACTATCAACATTACTTAATACTAGAAGAGTCGTCTGTTTCAGTCGGCTCTTTTTCTTTATCTGGGTTATAGATATCCTCGTCTTTGGCAGTTTTTATAATTGCCGGAAGTAATGCAGGAGCAAGTGGCTGTACGATAGGATATAAAATAGACTCTTCTTTATTATCATCACCTATGAGACTTATCTGGCGGTCTGCTGCATCTATAAACATAAGAACCACACTTAGTAAAAAGGCAAATTTTATAACCGCAAATGCAGCGCCTAGTAGCTTATTTACAATACCTAGCATTGCAAAATTTGCAACTTTAGTAAGCAGTTTTCCTGCGAGCGAAACAACCAAAACAATAATTACAAATGTTATTGCAAATGAGGTAAGCTTTATAATTTGCTCTCCCCACGCCGTTTTCTCAACAAGCCAGTCTGCCACATAATATGAGAAATGTATGGCTCCATAAATACCTGCAATAAGACCTACCAGTGAGGCAAGTTCTACAAAAAAGCCTTTACGTATCCCTTGTACTAAACCTAGAATCAAAATGATCCCAAAAACGATGTCTATTGTGTTCATATGGCTAAGATAAGTTTTTTACAGATTAATGAATTTTGATATTGTGCAAGTAGCTCACCTACGCATTGTATCTTTGTTATCTTACACTTGATGGATGTCTTAACTTGTAAGACCCATCTATATTTTCTTAATAAAATAGGATCACAACTGCGGGACCAAACTCCCGATGATGCACATTTATGGCAAGAGACGAGCAACTTAAAGAGAGATATGAAGCGGTAGTACAAAAACTAGCCGACCGCTTTGCAGAGGGAGATACGGGAGCGATGGATCTAGACAGCATTATATACCTCATAGGTATACAAGAGCTAGGGCAACTAGATAAAACCTTTAAGAAGGATGAAAAGATGAACTTGATGCATATAGCCATATGCCGTTTACTAGAACCTTTTGGGTACTACCAGTACGATTATGATGATCCAGATGGATGGCCACATTACAAAGTACTAGAAGCCTTACCACCACTTAAAGCCGGTGAGCAACAAATACTTATGAAGGATGCCATCGTGCAGTACTTTTTAGAAAAAGGACTTATTTCTTAAATCTTACTAGTAGCAAACTTAGATTTTGTGGGTGTTTATTTTCGCACGTTCTTTTTAAGGCTACACCCCAATTTTATTCTTAAATTTGCGCTTTCCTTTTAGAGGGTAAAATCATCCGTTATGTTAGATAAAATCAAAGAACACATTGAAAAAGTAAAGGCCTTTAATGCCCAAACTTTAGAAGAGGTAGAGGCGTTCAGAATTAAGTATTCTGGAAAGAAAGGGCTCGTTAATGATTTTATGGCAGATTTTCGCAATGTGCCTAATGAGATGAAGCGCGAGTATGGACAGGTAATTAACACCCTTAAAGCGAGTGCTCTTGAAAAAGTAAACGAGCTTAAAGAAAAGCTAGAAGGCGCCGAAGAAGAAACGGCTACCGGAGATTTATCACGTCCAGGTGAACCTATTGAAATAGGAGCACGCCATCCTATCTCTATTGTAAAAAATCAAATTATTGATATTTTTTCTCGCATAGGATTCAACGTTTCAGAAGGTCCAGAAATAGAAGATGACTGGCATAACTTTACTGCCTTAAACCTTCCTGAATATCACCCAGCACGTGATATGCAGGATACCTTCTTTATTCAAACAGATCCAGACGTATTATTACGCACGCATACCTCATCTGTACAAGTGAGATATATGGAAAATAACAAACCACCTATACGTACGATCTCTCCAGGTCGTGTATACCGTAACGAGGCTATAAGTGGTCGTTCACACTGTTTCTTTCACCAAGTAGAAGGACTATACATTGATAAAGACGTATCATTTGCAGATCTTAAACAAACACTGCAGTACTTCACTACAGAGATGTTTGGAAAAAGTAAAATACGTTTACGTCCATCATACTTCCCATTTACAGAGCCTAGTGCAGAGGTAGACGTATACTGGGGTCTTGAGACAGAGACAGATTACAAAATGACAAAAGGAACCGGATGGCTTGAGATTATGGGCTGTGGTATGGTAGATCCTAATGTACTTGAAAACTGTGGTATTGACTCAAAAGAGTACAGTGGCTTTGCGTTTGGTATGGGTATAGATCGTATTGCTCTATTACTACACCAGATCTCAGACATTAGAATGCTTAGTGAGAACGATGCTCGTTTCTTAGAGCAGTTTAAATCTGCTTTTTAAAGTCATACTATCCCCTCGAGCGCAGTCGTGGGAAACATCATTTCTTTATTAAATAGGTCTTTACTGCGCTTGACCAGATTAGAGCTATGCGCAAAGACATTATCATACCAGAAGTAAAGGACGTTTATATCGCTGCTGTGCAAGAAATGCACGAGGAGTTTAAAACACTAGACTGGAATGCATATATCATAAACGATGGCCTAGCTCCACTCGAGATGGTACTTCTTACCGTACAAGGCTATAATGATAAGCAAATGACCACGCACACGCGTCACACCATAAAAGTGCTACCAGCAAAGGGGTTTGCAAAGATTGAGTTTATGCAAGAAGATATCTTTAAGCTTGATAACTTCTACTCGGTTACATATTTTCTAGATAACAAGATGTATGAGAAGCGTTTTGAGTTTCCTGCACATACCATAAAAGCAGAAAGCGCCGTAGCGCTTCCTGTAATGGATAAAGATGGTGTACTAGCAGTGTAACTTATTACGCTTTCGCGAAAGCGCAACACTACAACTTAATTAAGCTTCTCTGTAAGCTTTTTAAATACCTTCTTAGGATCTTTTCCTTTATAGAGAATACAATGCACGGCTTCAATAATTGGGATTTTGGCTTGTTTTTCACGAGACTCATTAAGTTCTAAAGCACTTTTTGCTGCATAATAGCCTTCGGCAATCATAGACATTTCCATCTGTGCGCTTTTTACCGTGTAGCCCTTCCCTATCATATTACCGAACATTCTGTTACGGCTAAAGACAGAATATCCCGTCACCAATAAATCTCCTAAATAAGCAGAGCCATTAATGTCACGCTTCATCTTATGAGCACGTTTTACATAACGTTTAATCTCACGTATAGCATTACTCATTAACAACGCTTGAAAGTTATCTCCGTAGCCTAAACCGTGTGCAATACCAGCCGCGATGGCATAAATATTTTTGAGCGTAGCAGCATACTCAATTCCGATAATGTCATCACTAGTGGTACATTTTATATAATCACTAGATAGGTTTTTTGCCACCAGCTTTGCATTTTCTTTATCTGCGCAAGCTATTGTAAGATATGACAGACGCTCAAGTGCTACCTCCTCTGCGTGACAAGGGCCAGCAATAACGCCTATATTTTCAAAAGGTATGTTATATACATTGTGAAAGTGATCACCCACCAGCTTACCACTCTCTGGCATTATGCCTTTTATAGCAGAAATAATGAGTTTATTTTCTAAAGAAGCCGTGAGCTTTGCTAGCTCACCGCCTATAAAAGCAGATGGCACTGCAAAGATGACTACATCTGCATAAGCAACAATCTCGTTTATATCATTACTTAACTTAAGTTGTTCTGGCTTAAACTCTACAGAGCTTAGGTAACTTGGGTTATGCTCTTCGCGTTTGATGTGCTCAAGTGCATAGTTACTGCGCATATACCAACCTACAGTCTCTAGGTTTTCACATAGCATTTTTACAATAGCGGTTGCCCAGCTTCCTCCTCCTATAACTCCAAATGTGGGTTTACTCATCATCTGTATTTTATGTCTTAATTATGCTAGTTACTTTTTCATCACGTTGCCTACCTTTTCTGGTAGTACCTCGTAGCCCATATTATATAATGTGAACCCAAAGATATCTGCATATTGCTCAATAGTTTTTGCTACTGGCGTACCAGCACCGTGACCAGCGTCTGTCTCAATACGTATAAGTACTGGGGCATCTCCTGCTTGCTTTTCTTGAAGCTCTGCAGCAAACTTAAATGAGTGAGCAGGTACTACACGATCATCGTGATCTCCCGTAGTAACCATTGTTGCTGGGTATGACGTTCCCGCTTTTACATTATGTACTGGAGAATACCCTTTAAGGTATTCAAACATTTCTTTACTATCCTCTGCTGTACCATAATCATATGCCCATCCTGCACCTGCTGTAAAGGTGTGGTAACGTAACATATCCATTACGCCTACTGCTGGTAATGCTACTTGCATAAGATCCGGACGTTGTGTCATTGTTGCTCCTACAAGTAAACCTCCGTTAGAACCACCGCGTATTGCTAAGTACTTTTTTGAGGTGTATTTGTTATCAATAAGATACTCTGCGGCTGCAATAAAATCATCAAAGACATTTTGCTTTTGCATCTTAGTTCCTGCATCGTGCCATTTTTTACCATATTCACCACCACCTCTTAGGTTAGGCACTGCATACACTCCACCTTGCTCCATCCACACAGCATTTGCAATGCTAAAGCTAGGTGTAAGACTTACATTAAAACCTCCATAAGCATATAAAATAGTAGGGTTCTTACCATTGAGCTCAGTTCCCTTTTTATATGTGATAATCATAGGTACTTTCGTACCGTCTTTTGAGTTATAAAACACCTGCTTGCTCTCGTAAGCTTCTGGGTCAAAATCTATATCTGGCTTGATAAATAATTCTGAGGTACCAGATGCGATGTCATATTTATAAATACTCCCTGGCGTTTTATAATTTGAAAAACTATAGTACAGTTCTTTTTCATCTTTTTCTGCGCCAAAACCTCCTACGCTTCCTACTCCTGGTAATTCTACATCGCGCACTAACTTACCGCTGTAGTCATACTGTTTTACCTTTGAAACTGCATCTACCATATAACGTGCAAAAAATGATCCTCCGCCAGTACTTGGGCTTAATACATTTTCTGTTTCTGGTATAAAATCTACCCAGTTTTCTGGTGTAGGGTTAGATGCATCTACCGTTACAACACGCATATTAGGCGCATCAAGATTAGTTGCTATAAAAAGCTTGCTCCCTACGTTTTCCATCACGTAGCTATCAGAATCTTCGTGACCAAGTATGGTTAGAAAGTCACTACCTGGCTTAGTAAGGTCTTTCATAAATAACTTTCCTCCAGAGGTAGAGCTACGAGCGCTCACAAGCAGATAGCGGTTATCTTTTGTAACACTACCACCTACATATCTATGCTTCTCTGCAGCTGTGCCGCCAAAAATGAGCTTATCTGTAGACTGTGCTGTACCTAATTTATGATAGTATAATTTATGCTGATCTGTCTTTGCCGATAGTTCGCTGCCCTTAGGCTTATCATAACTAGAGTAATAAAAACCTTCATTTTTATACCAAGACATTCCTGAGAATTTTACATCTACTAGGGTATCTTCTACAATTTCTTTTTTCTCTGTATCCATTACCAGAATCTTGCGCCAGTCACTTCCTCCCTCAGAAATGGCATAAGCAAGAATAGATCCATCCTCAGAGAAGCTTGCTCCTCCTAAGGAAATAGTACCATCTTCGGCAAAGGTGTTTGGATCTAGAAATACCGTAGCTGTACTAGGATCTTCACCTGTTTTGTAGCGATAAATTACATATTGATTTTGGAGTCCGTCGTTTTTATAGAAGTATGTATAATAACCTTCTTTAAAAGGTGAACCTACTTTCTCATAGTTCCATAAAGTAGCGAGTCTATCTTTAAGCTCTGCTCTAAAAGGAATATTCTTGAGGTAGTCTTGCGTAGTGTTATTTTCACGCTTTACCCAGTCCATTGTTTCCTCACTGCGATCGTCTTCTAGCCAGCGATAAGGATCTTGCACTTCTGTGCCAAAATAGGTGTCTACCGTATCTACTTTTTTTGTTTCAGTATAAGTTACAGCCATCGATGTTGATTGTTTTTCGGCGTCTTGATTACAGCTTATTATTGCGGTTGTAGCCAGTGCAAATAGAACTAGTTTTTTCATAACGTGTGGGTGTTTGAATGGAGATTCAAGATACGAGTTATTACGCTTTCGCGAAAGCATAAAAAAACCCACTTAAATAAGTGGGTATAAATATGTTATGGTGCGCACTACCTACACTAAATCTTTGTAATAAGACCAGTTGCGATAAATGAAGTAACCATTGAGGATAGCAACTAGTAAAGCTGGCGCAATATTAGGCGGATCAAGCACTGCGTGAAAGAGCACAATATTTACCGAAATAGGTATAAGTGCTAGTAATGCCGCAGGAAATGCTTTTTTAGTAATAAATAATACTCCAATAATCGCTTCAAGCCCTCCCACAAGTGGCCACATATAACCACTATCTGTAAATGCCTGAAAAAGATTTGCTGCGCCTATGTTATCACCAAATTCAAAATCTGGCATAAACCAGAAAAATTTGTTCAGACCAAAGACAAATAACATAAGTCCTAGGCCTATTCTTATAATTGTGTGTGCTAATTTCATTATGGTTGGTTTTATTGTTCCTAACCTTAGACGAAGTGAGCAGCACTTAATTACAAGACCTACTCTTTACCGTCTAGCAGCTCTTGAAATTTGATCTTATACCTAGAGAGATGCAAACCATCTATAAGACCGTGGTGTACATATAAGGCAACAGGCATTGTGTAAACTCCTGGCTCTTTTTGAGTAATCTGGCCGTAAGAAATTTTTGGAACACTGTCTTTTGCTTTAAAGAGTCTTGAATGTGTGATTGCTGTAAAATCCATCCAGGGTATGGCAGAGCAATGCATCACATCATCTGTATTAATAGGCGGAAAAAGCTCATCTGATTCCTTTACACGCTCCACCTCACGCTCTACAGATTTTGTAAAAACCGTCATATCTGCATCGTAAGGAATGTAACTAAATCCAAACGTCTCATTGTCTCTCATAAGCGTAGCGCTAGCGCTTATAGTATCTAGCAACACCACCTCTCCATTAGGCCTAATGCGGTATCTAAAGTTTTCTATAGCCATAGCCGCCTCAAGAGATTTATGCAGGTAGTACACAAAAAGTGAGATACCCTGCTCTTTTGCTCGCTGCTTTGCAAGTGTCATATCTACTTGCCAGGTGATCCCAAAGTAAGGCTCTTCAAATTGTGAGAAAAACTCAAAATGCTTCTTACGTTTCCAGGTGGTGATGTCTATTTTTTTCAATGCTTGAGGTATTTATCACAAATATAAAAAGTCCCTCGCGATGAGGGACTTTTTATACACTAAGATATGTTAAAGCTGGATTTACACTAATCCGTTTGCTACTAGGTACTCACCTATTTGCACTGCATTTGTTGCTGCTCCCTTACGAAGGTTATCAGACACAATCCACATATTAACCGTATTCTCTTGTGAGTAATCACGACGTATACGACCTACAAAAACATCATTTTTACCCTCTGCATAAATAGGCATAGGGTACGTATTTGTATCTGGGTTGTCTTGTACAGTTACTCCAGAAGTTTCATTAAGAACCTTACGAATGTCCTTCTCTTCAAAAGGCGCACGCAGCTCTACATTTACAGATTCACTATGCCCTCCTACTACTGGAATACGTACTGCAGTAGCTGTAACAGCTATAGAGCGATCATCTAGTATTTTTTGAGTTTCGTTTACTAGTTTAAGTTCTTCCTTTGTGTATCCATTTTCTTCAAAAACATCACACGCTGGTATGGCGTTGCGGTGTATAGGGTATGGGTATGCCATCTCACCTTTTTCACCCGCATATTCATTTTCTAGTTGCTCTACTGCTTTTACTCCCGTACCAGTTATAGATTGATAAGTAGATATGACTAATCTCTTTATACCGTACTCTCTATGTAAAGGAGACATTGCTAGCACCATCTGTATGGTAGAGCAATTAGGGTTTGCAATAATTTTATCTTCCTTAGTTAGTGAGGTAGCGTTTATTTCTGGCACTACAAGCTTCTTTGTAGGGTCCATTCTCCAGGCAGAGCTGTTATCTATTACTGTTGTACCTACCTCTGCAAACTTAGGTGCAAACTCCTTTGAGGTGTTTCCTCCAGCAGAGAAGATTGCTATTTGCGGCTTTGCTGCAATGGCATCTTCCATAGAGTGAATCGTGTACTCCTTGTCTTTATAAGTAACCTTTTTACCTACAGAGCGCTCTGAGGCTACAGGTATTAACTCTGTAATTGGGAAATCACGTTCTGCAAGAACTTTTAACATCACTTGGCCTACCATCCCGGTGGCTCCTACTACCGCTACTTTCATAGTATCGTTTTAAAGAGGTTGTTTTAAAAATGAGCTTCGCTTTCGCGAAAACTTTATAGAACGTCAAAGTTAGCACGCATTAACGATTTATAAGCCGTTGAAATCTTAAAAGTTAGTTAGATATATAACAATACATCAAACTTTGTTTTAATTGCATAAAAAAACCACCTTGTTAGATAAACAAGGTGGTTTAAGTTAGAATATAATAGTGTAGCGGTTGCTACGAGTAATTACTTCTTAAGAGAATCTCTGATCTCTTTTAATAAATCAATCTCAGATGGTCCTGGATCTGCTGCTACTTCTTCTACAACTGGCTTCTTAGTTTTGTTGTAAGCTTTTACAATCATGAAAAGTACAAAACCAACGATGATTAAGTTAATGATTGCATTAATCCAGTTTCCATACATAATTGCATTTTCTGGAGTTGCTACAGCACCGTCTACCATTACTGCTTCGTCAAGAACTACTTTTAAATCTGCAAAATCTACACCTCCTGCAAAGTGTCCTACTATAGGCATCATGATGTCTCCTACAAATCCTTTTACTACAAGTCCAATTGCTCCAGCTAGTATTACTGCTATTGCTAGGTCAATGACGTTACCCGTCATGATGAAATCTTTAAATTCTTTTAACATTGTCAAGTCTGTTTTTTAAGTTAATATGAATCGAAGGTAACTATTTTTCTCAAATTGCTTAACAAATATTTAAGAAACACACTTTATCGAAGAATGACACGTTTTACCCGTTGACCGATGGCCGTTAAAAGTTCGTATGAAATAGACTGCATCTCGCTGGCTAGTGTTTCGGCACTTGTAACTTCTCCAAAAATCTCTACCTCATCGCCTTCATGGCAGGCTATGCTTGTGATATCAACCATAATCATATCCATACAAACATTACCAATAATAGAAGCCTTTTGCCCAGCAATCATAACATAACCAACACCTTTCCCTAGGGAACGAGAGATTCCATCTGCATGACCTATAGGTAATGTAGCGGTAATTATATTTTCGGTAGCTTTATAAGCACGATTATATCCTACACTTTGCCCAGCTTTAATATGATGTATCTGTGAAATTACAGATTTTAATCTAGCTACAGGCTTTAAATTTTCTGTCTCCTCTTTATTATTACCGTATCCGTATAAACCTATACCTATACGTACACAATCAAAATGAGCTCTGTGATAATTAATAACCCCAGAAGTGTTAGTCATATGCATAAATGGCACATAATCTAGCCCTTGCAAGAGTTCTTTTGAGATGTTTGTAAATTGAAGGATTTGATTTAAGGTAAATTCTTCTTCGGTGGGATCTTCGCTTGCTACTAGATGTGAGAAGAGCGATGCTACTTTTAGGCTCATATTTTCGCTTAAGCGGTCAAGAATCCATGGCGCATCTGTATTTAAAAAACCTAGTCTATTAAGTCCTGTATTAAACTTAAGATGAATGGGATATGCTGTTTGCTTTTTTGCTTTCGCGAAAGCGGAAAACATTTCCAGCATTCTCCTGCTATAAATATTAGGCTCCAAACAGCGCTCTAGCAACGTTTCAAAATTATCTGGTTGCGGGTGTAATACTAGTATAGGTGTTGTTATACCAGCATCTCTAAGTGCAACACCTTCTGACACATATGCTACAGCAAAATAATTTACTCCTTGAATTTCTAATTCTTGAGCCACAGCTCCTGCATCACTCCCGTACCCAAAGGCTTTTACTACTGCCATCACTTTAACAGAAGGTGCTACCTTTTTCCTTAAATAAGAATAGTTATGGCGTAAAGCAGCTAGATCTATTTCTAAGCGTGTAATTGCCATTAGTTAGGGTCTTGAGGGGTTTGCCTCGAGTTATTTATTGTGATTTCCTCAGGAGTTTGAACATCCATTTTACGTAATCTATCTCTCAGCATAGCTTTATAATATGCTGCACGTGATAAGGGCTCATACTCCTCGGTCTCTCCTAGCATAACGATATCTTCACTCTGTGCTTTTCTATAGCTATATTGAGCTAGGTTACCTGTGCGAGTACATACTGCGTGTACCTTAGTCACATACTCTGCTGTTGCCATAAGGTTAGGCATAGGCCCAAAGGGGTTTCCTTTAAAATCCATATCAAGTCCAGCTACGATTACTCGTATACCGCGGTTTGCAAGATCATTACAAACCTTTACGATCTCATCGTCAAAAAACTGTGCTTCGTCTATACCTACAACGTCGCAATTATCTGCAAGCATAGGGATGTTTGCAGCCGCTGGAACTGGAGTAGAGCGTATCTCATTTGAGTCGTGAGAGACCACCATTTCCTCATCATAACGGGTGTCTACCGCAGGTTTAAAGATTTCAACTTTTTGTTTTGCAAACTGTGCGCGTTTGAGCCTACGGATGAGTTCTTCTGTTTTACCAGAGAACATAGATCCGCAAATGACTTCAATCCAGCCAAATTGCTCTTTATGATTTACTGTATTTTCGAGAAACATTTTGTACTTTTCTAGACCAAAACGGTAATAATTCCGTTTTATTAATCCCAATGATTAAGGCAGAGGTAAATGTATCAAAATTACGTTGAAACCGCTCCACATATCTCAAAGTTATGAAGAAAACTATCAAGGCAGAACTCGTAAGCATAGCTCATAAAATTCTACAACTACGCGACAATGCAGATTATAAACAACTGGCAGATACAACTAGAAAACTGCACGAAAAGCTCACTGTTCTAGCTTATGCAGAACAACTTGAAAATGCAGGAAAACCTACCTTGGGACTAAGAGAACTAGAGGAAGTAATGGTAAATGAGGAACTTGCGCCAGCAAGCGAAGCGTCACTAACTAATCTAGAAACTCAAACCACGACGACTCCATCACCTACAAGAACGCCTGCCGAGATACTAGCAGATAACCAAGCTAGATATGCCGAAGCAAAAGGAACAGACGATCATCACAGACCAGATGGCACTCAATACAATGATAATGATGAGCCTGTACATGAGCCTGTAATTGAAAAAATAAAAGATATGTGGCCAGAAATGACTCCTGAAGCTGCAGATATTGATAAGGTAATAGACGCAATCATACCACCTCAACCAGCAGTAGGAAAGGCCGATAGTTTTGAAATTGGGAATGAATATGGCCAAATGCCCATTTTTGAACCTAAGGAAACTTCTAACAAAGAAAGTGTAAATGATAAGCCTAAGAATCTTAATGACCGTTTAAAAACCGGTTTAAAAATTGGACTTAACGACAAGCTCTCCTTCATAAAACATCTATTCGCTGGAAGCACCTCAGACTATAATAGAGTTTTAAGCCAACTAGAAACTTTTGGCTCTGCAGCAGAAGCTAACACTTTTATATCTCAGATGGTAAAACCTGATTATAATAACTGGGAAGGTAAAGAAGCACAAGAAACTCGCTTTCTTGAAATTGTGGAAGGACGGTATTCGTAGATAAATGCCCTATTGACTTTTGCAAACAACTATTTTAAAGAAGAAATCTGCATCCACGTTCTTAGAGAGTGCCATTATAAATAATAATATTTTTTTATCACTATTGTTGACATTCAAAAAAGCCAAGGTTGATAAAATCACTCTTTCCGAGACTGATCTTATGTTTATTATTGAAAACAGGATGGTACTGCATAAAAAATTTCAGAAAATTGACGCTGTAAGCTATAACGGATTAAAAGAACAACTATTAATTACTACCAATAATGAAGTTTTCACACATTCATTAAAAGCTTTTAGGATTAGTTACGACGAAGGCAAAGTTCTTAAAACAAAACTCAAAGAGTTTAATTCTAAAATCAAAACTAGCTTACCATGAAAGTACAACGTATTATTTATTGGATCACCACAATAGGCATTTGTGCTATCATGCTCTACTCTGCTCAAATGTATTTTAGAAATACAGAGATGGTTGAAGGTTTTTTTAAGGCTCTTAATTATCCTACGTACGTTGTAATACCGCTAGCGGTATTGAAAATATGTGCAATCCTCATGTTATTGTGGCGAGGTATACCCTGGCTTACGGAGTGGGCTTATGCTGGAATATTTTTTGACGTAGTTCTCGCAGCTGCCGCCCACTACAAGGCAGATCATGATATTACTTTGACGCTCGTTGCATTAGTATTACTTCTTGCTTCTTACTTTTTTGGGAAAGAAGTGAGACCTATGTATCGCTAGTTTTACAACTACAAACTATCATTAATCACTAACTTTGCGGCATGTCAAAACTCTACTTAGTTCCTACGCCTATTGGTAATCTTGAAGATATGACCTTCCGTGCTATTCGCATACTTAAGGAAGCAGATCTTATTCTTGCAGAAGATACACGCACCAGCGGCAAACTACTTAAGTATTACGAAATAGGCACGCAGATGATGAGTCACCATATGCACAATGAGCATAAAACTGTAGATGCTATCGTACAACGCATTGCAGCCGGTGAGACCATAGCTTGTATAAGTGACGCAGGTACACCTGCCATTTCTGACCCTGGTTTTTTACTTACTAGAGCTTGTGTAGAGGCAGGTATAGAGGTAGACTGTTTACCAGGTGCAACAGCATTTGTACCTGCACTTGTAAATAGCGGCTTCCCTAATGATAAGTTTGTTTTTGAAGGTTTTCTTCCTGTAAAGAAAGGGCGCCAAACTCGCTTTCTAGCTCTTCAAGAAGAGACACGCACGATGATTATTTATGAGTCTCCTCACAAGCTAGTAAAGACCTTAGGCCATTTTATAGAATATTTTGGAGAGGATCGCCCGGTTTCTGTCTCTCGAGAGATTACAAAATTACATGAGGAAACCGTGCGCGGGACTGCTACAGAAGTACTTGCCCATTACACAAACAAACCTCCTAAGGGTGAGATTGTCATCATAGTAGGTGGTAAAAGCAAGTAGTTAAATGGTTTTTTACGCTTTCGCGAAAGCGTAACATTAAAAATTATAAGTCGCCGCCAGTATTAGATTTCTTCCCGCAGCAGCTATTCCGGATGAATATGTACGGTATCGCTGGTCTGTAATATTATCAAGATTTGCTGTAAAAGACCAACTATCTGAAAGCACATAACGGCTCCCTAAACTAAGTTCATACCAGCTAGGCGAGTAAGGATTACCATCTCCGTCTAGTGCATAAAGGTGTGAGTTACTTTGCTGACTAGGAGCGAGCTCATCAAAATCAAAAGAGCCACTATAAGCCACCGAAGCATCTAGCGTCCATTTATTACTAGTCCATATTAAATGGTTATTACCAAAAAGCGGTGCCACGTGCCTAAAAGGTATGTAACTACCATCTTCGTCTTGTTCTACACCACTCGTATAATTAAACTGCCCTGTAAGCTTTAAGGTTTTAGAGAGCTTTGCATCTGCACCTATTTCTATACCATAAACCTCAGCTTTTGAGGCATTCTGTATCGCTTGTACATTGCTTAATTCACCTTGATATGCTATCTCTGTCACGCCATCAAGATCAAAATCACGACGTACTAATGCATTCTCTAGCAATGTGTAATAACCGTTTACATCCAGCCTTAGTGCGTTAGAAAAATTGAAATTAAATCCTAGTTCGCCATTGTATGCATACTCAGATTTAAGATTAGGATTAGGCACAACTACAGATCCTGGCTCGCTATCAAATATTTTACCTACATCATCAATGTTAGGTGCTCTAAACGCTGTTCCGAGGTTTGCTTTGAGGCTTACTGTTTTAGATATTTCATGAGTGACACCTATGCTTCCTGTAAGATTTCCAGTACTTAAATCTGCTTTGTCAAAAGGCAGTGCAAAAAACTCATTATTATCAGAAAAGTCTGCTGCAAGAAATATGTGGTTATAACGCAATCCAGATTGCAGGCGTGTCTTCTCTGTAAGTTCTAATTGTATAGTACCGTAAGCAGCAAGAGACTGCCATGTAGATCCGTCTGGATAACGAGAAGCCTGATTGCTTATAGTTCCCGTAGTGATATCTGTTACTTGACCATTAGATCCTACTTTATTATATACATACTCTAGTCCATAAAAGACTTTATTGCGCTTTGACTTCAGGTTTTTTGTAAAATCTAAGCCTACAGAAAAAGCATCTACATTCTCATCTGTTTCAAAAAAATCTGTTCCGCCAAAATCCCGATCGTTTCTACTTTCCTTAGAGTTTTGGTACGTTATGGTTGCTCTTGCACGATTATAAAAACTCCCATAACCCTCTTTATCAATCTGCAGATTAGTCATAAACCATTGTTGCGGACCATAAAACCACTCTGCAGCTCTAAACTCTCCATCTCTTTTTCTCGTTAATCTATCATAACGATCGTAATCTGATGTAGTGGCATAAATAAGACCTAGGTTAAAATCCCAAGTATCGTTAGGCCTAAAACGCACTTTTTGCATCAAGTTTAATGAGTTAAAAGCTGAGCCTTCTTGTATTAAAGGATCATCATTAACCACGGCGGTATCAACGCCGTCTATAATTTTTACAAAATCAGTACGTAAATAATCATCTGGGCCATGCTTCCCTTGACGCTGGTCATCATAATCTGAGTAGCTTGCACTAGTAAGAAAAGACCAGTTGCGCTTCCCTATATTGATATCAAAATGCCCTGTCCTCTCATTATTTGCAGTGTTTACACGTGCGACAGCAGTACCAGTAACTAAGTGATTTTCTGTAAATGAAAGCTTAGGTTGCTTTGTATAAAAATTCATTACTCCTCCCACGGCATCACTACCGTAAATTACGGATCCTGGACCTAGTAGCACCTCTGTGCGATCTATAGTAAATGGATCTATTGAGATTACATTCTGTACGTTTCCACCTCTAAAGATTGCGGTATTAAAACGAACGCCATCTAACGTGATGAGTAACCTATTTGTAGAGAATCCTCTTATCAAAGGACTACCTCCACCTTGCTGACTTTTTTGAACAAACACAGAGCCACTTGCCTGTAGTAAATCTGCTGCAGTTTGTGGGTTTGCGCGCTGTATATCTTCAGAAGAGATTCCTACTATTTTTTGTGGAACGTTCTTTCGGCTTTGTGCAAATTTGCTTGCAGAGAGCACAATTTCCGTAAGCTGATTATCCTTCTGCTTCAAGAAGATTCTATTAGAAAGGGCTATGATCTGAGCTTTGCTGTATTGCGCATCTTTATGTGCGACTTCTTGAAAATAAAGGATTTCCGCTTTCGCGAAAGCGGTCACATCTGCTCTCCCATCAAAATCTGTGAGGGCACTTTTACTTTTATCTTTATTAAAAATAGCAACTCCTATTATAGGTTCGCGCGTGTCTACATCAAGCACCGTGATTTTTTGGGCTTGTACAGAGACAGCTACTAATAAGAGTAGGGTAAAAAGTATGCGCATTTAGCTGAAAATTGAATTGAGCACCGCTAGTGATCTAGGTTTTTTAAAACCGTGTAAATGTAACTCATAATACTGTAATAGCATGTTGAGAAAAGAGGTGCGCTGTTTTTGGTTTAGTTTGATAGAAACTAATGCATCAAAATTTGTGCCCAAGAATAACTTTAACAACTCAATATCCTGCCCAGAACGACAGTAAATACTTGTCTCAGCATTTTCAAACATTCCATCTATCAAGTTAAAGTACTCATGCTGAACCTCTGAGTCATCTGGATAAAAACCTAAGTAGCCACTTAGCTTCAAAAGAAATAGTAAATGAAAATTTGCAATCGTATTATTTAAATCTAGCCATAAGCTAGCGTTCACTATAAAATCAAAGAGAGGAACGTTTTCTTCTTCCTCTTGCACAGAAGATCTAAGTACATCTGCAATAAAAAAAACAATGGCACTTTTTGCCACTTCCGTATGCAAGCTTGTGTAATGCGTGACCACTTTTGCCTCGCGTATACTTTCCAGCGTGCCTTTATCCTTATGATTTGCTTCAATCTCTAAATGTGTGAGCGGCTGAAACATGGCAACTCGAAGCTTACCTTTCTTTGATTTTAAAACTCCTCTAATGAGATAAGATTTGAGTCCGCTACTTTGTGTAAATGCTTTTACAATGAGATCTGCCTCTCCATATTTAAGAGCAGAAAATACAATGGCTTCTGTTTTTACTAGCATTATCTAATGATCATGACTTTCTTAATGGTAGTTTCTTGCAGCTCTTCTGGTGGTCCCGTAATAATAATGAGATATACTCCGGATGCTACTTTATGTCGCCCAAAAGCGGTTGTATCCCACTCAATGCTTCCCCCCGTGGTATTTTCTTCATAGACAAGATTGCCCACTAGATCTGTAATCTTCACATTAGTATTTGCAGTAAGCCCTTCTATACGCACATTACCGTTAAACCCAGGCCTTACCGGGTTTGGGTACACGAGCACTTCTTCAAGATCTTCGGCTGGTGCAGTAGAGGAGCCATCAAAAGCTACCATTCCTCTTATCGTACCAAAGTACACACTACCAGTTTCTGGATCAATTGCTACAGATTGCACCGTATTTGAAGGAAGCGGCGAATTATCTGTAGTAAAATGAAAAATCGTTTCTTGACCATTCGGACTCACATAAAACACTCCTGAATCTGCAGTAGCAAGCCACTTATTATTTGCGCCATCTACAATAATATCTGTTACCACCTGATCATTAAGTAATTCTTGAGCAATACCATCTTGTAATATTATAATAGCATTTGCGCTTAACTGAGGATCTTCAAAGAGTTGTGAAGGAGCAAATAGCACTCGCAAACCTAATCTTGTGCCTATCCACAGCGCTCCGTTTCTATCTACCGCTAGTGATCGTATATCATCTATAGGTAAGTTTCCAGCACCATCTTCGCCTGCTAGACGAGCAAATGTATTTGTACTTGGATTAAAACCAATAACACCTCTTCTATCTGTTCCTACAAAAATTTTACCATCTGGGGTAATAGCAACAGCATCCAAGTTTGCATCTTCACCAGCAAGAATCTCTTCTGTATTAAATGGAGTAAACTGTCCGCTAGGAGAAACTCGTTGTAAACCTAGTACAGAACGCGCGTTAGTCACCCAGAAATTACCATCATTATCAAATGCTCCTCCGTTCACTCTTACATCATTTGTCGTGGTAGCCACCGGTAAAAGCGAACTATTATTTTCATCATAGAGAATACTTGGAGTTTCATCTATGATTTCCACAAGTCCTCCATTAAAAGAGCTAGCATATAATCGTGATGGATCTTGATCATTAATGGCAATGTGCACAAAGTTGCTCGCCCCAAAGAAATCTTCCTGCGGAATAGAACTCCATCCCTCTGCCTCACTATAACGACTTATCCCCTGCCTTTTAAGTGGGAATGGATTGTATGAAACAGTATAATCACCAAAAACAGACCACACAGAACCTGTACTTGCCGCTACGTCAAAATGTGCATTTTCTAACGGTCCATTAGGTAATAAACGAGTTATGTCTCCCGGAGTTGCGATATCAAAGAGAGCCACACCAGACCCTAGAGTACCTATATACACAGCACTATCTTCTACAAGTGCAGTGGCATATTTAGGATTGAAATCTGCTATAGCCCCATAATTTTGAACTAGGGTGCCAGTTACATCATACAAAAACACACTAGCGTTTAGTGTGACTATAATATTCTCAGCGCTAGATCGGACATCTATAATGGAAGTGGGAAAGTTTTGAAAAACAGAAAAATCTAACCCGTTAGATGAGATTAGAAGACCATTATCCTCTTGTAAGTAAAGGTTATTGTCAAATTCTATAACCTTCTCAAAAGCGCCATTTCGAGTTGTCTCCCAGTTATTAAAGTCTATAAGATTCTCGTTTGCAACGAGTGCCCTACGTAATCCACCATCTAGGGTTGCGGCATAAATATATGGTTCTTGAACAGCAGTACTACCTATATCTAAAAGCCCTCCATTATTGCCTATAAAATACGAGTCATCAAACTCAAGCCTACCTACATCATAAAGTGACACACCAAAGCCTGTAGCTATAAAAACAAACCCATTATATTCTTCAAAGTGGTTGATACGCTTGCGATCTGGCGGAATGGCTGGTTTATTAAAAATATCTACAACCGTAAGTACATCAGAATTATTACCTACAATAACATCTATCACTCCATTTTCATAACCCACGAAGAGCGTGTCAAAACTCTCACTATAATATATAGAAGAGATTAAATTACCAGAAAGACCATTTACTGTAGTCCTGTTTGTGGTAGTGCCGTCTAGTGTATTATAGATAAAAACCGCATTCTCAGATGCTACGTACACCTTATCATTGCCAGAGGTGATACCAACGGTTTGATTATAAGAAAAATGAGCTGTCCAATCTTCAGAAAAATCTTGTGCCACCGCAATAGATGAAACCAAGAATACAATAAGAAGAAAACGTATGTTCACAGCAAGAAAATCTTATTTATTTAAAACGATCAAATGTACAATTATTGTACTATGAATCGAAATGAGGCACTCACATATGCTAGTACGACATCATGTAGAAGTACGCTTTCGCGAAAGCGTAACAAAAAAGGGCAGCCTAAGCTACCCTTTTAAAAAATTATATGAAACAGTAATTAAACCACTCCTTGTGCTAGCATTGCATCTGCTACTTTTACAAATCCGGCAACGTTTGCTCCTTTTACGTAATCTACGTAACCATCTTCATCTTTACCGTACTCAACACATGCTTCGTGTATATCAAGCATAATGTTGTGTAGCTTCTCGTCTACCTCTTCTGCCGTCCAGTTGTAACGTAAACTGTTTTGTGACATTTCAAGTCCAGAAGTAGCAACTCCTCCTGCGTTTGAAGCTTTTCCAGGTGAAAACAAGATTTTTGCTTTGTGGAATACTTCAATTGCTTCTGGTGTACAAGGCATGTTTGCTCCTTCAGCAACACAGATACATCCGTTATCTACTAAAGTTTTTGCTTCATCACCGTCAAGCTCATTCTGAGTTGCACAAGGTAAAGCTACATCTACTTTTGTTCCCCAAGGTCTCTTACCTTCATGATACTCTGCAGAAGTATACTTTTCTGTGTACTCGCTTATGCGGCCACGTTTTACATTCTTAAGTTCCATTATAAATGCAAGCTTCTCTGCATCAATACCATCGTTATCTACGATATATCCTCCAGAGTCTGATATAGTGATTACTTTACCACCTAGTTGAGTTACTTTTTCTGTAGCGTATTGAGCAACATTTCCTGATCCAGAAACTGCTACTTTTTTACCTTCAAAAGTTTCTCCTTTAGTTTTAAGCATACTCTGTGCAAAGTAAACGTCTCCGTAACCTGTTGCCTCTGGTCTTATTAATGAGCCACCGTATGATAATCCTTTTCCAGTAAGAACTCCAGTAAACTCATTACGAAGTCTCTTGTACTGTCCAAACATATATCCTATCTCACGACCACCTACACCAATGTCTCCCGCAGGTACATCTGTATTAGGACCTATGTGACGAGCAAGCTCGCTCATAAAGCTTTGGCAAAAACGCATTACCTCTGCATCAGATTTTCCTTTTGGGTTAAAATCAGATCCACCTTTACCACCACCCATAGGTAATGTTGTAAGGCTGTTTTTGAAAACTTGCTCAAAACCTAAAAACTTAAGAATACTAAGATTTACAGATGGGTGGAAACGAAGCCCTCCTTTATAAGGACCAATGGCGCTGTTAAACTCCACACGGTAACCTCTATTAACCTGTATCTCTCCAGCATCATCTGTCCATGGCACACGAAACATAATCGTACGCTCTGGCTCTACCATACGCTCAAGAAGTTTCTTCCCTTGATATTTAGGATTTTCTTCTATGAAAGGTATTACAGTTTCTGCTACCTCGTGAACGGCCTGCATGAATTCTGGCTCATTCGGGTTGCTCTTAGCAACATAATCGACAAATTTTTTAATGCTGTCTGACATAAGTTTAATCTATTGTGAGAATGTATTTTACAAATCAATTTTTACTGAGTACAAATATACGGTATCCTTGATTTTATGTGCATTTTTTTTAGAATATCACAATGGATAAATTAGTTTGTAAGATTAAACTTACAGAAAATGTAGAATATTCTTAGAAATTTCGGTGTTTGACATTATTGTATATATTTGTCACACTCAAACAACCTAACTTATGAAAGCCAAGCACCTACTATTGGCATTGCTATCTTTTATGATGGCGCATCAGAGCTTAAATGCTCAATTTGGATTTTCGCATGAACTTGGAGTTATTGCGGGACCAGTTGCATTTCAAGCTGACTATGGTGAGCGTGGAAATCAAGAAACAAACATAGGAAACACAGGATTTGGAGTAGGTATCGTTCACTACCTCAACTTCTCATATCAAGCAGATTGTAACTGTTACTCTCGATACACCTATTTTAATGATCACTTTAAAGTTCGTAATGAAATTGATTATCATTTTACGAATCTCGACAACTTTGGTCCAGAAACAGATGACAACGATTTTGGTGGTTTAAGACTACGTAATCACAAAGGAAAAGCTAGTGTTTTAGAAATAGGCTCTCATCTAGAATATTACCCACTTAGCATAAGAGACTTTGCAGCAGGAGCTTTTAAATTTGCTCCATATGTGAGTCTTGGTGCTCACTTTGTTTCTTATAATCCTAGTGCTACGACTGATTTGAGACCTGATGGAAATATTTTTGGACAAGTACTCAACCCTTACACTCAGGATCCTTTTGACACGGGACCAGCTATAATCGAAGGCTTTAATGTAGGTGATGGCGAGTTTGGTACTGGAGTTGACACACGACCTGGAACAACTTGGGCAATCGCTGGAAGTATAGGAACACGATATAAGCTAAGCGTACTAAGTGATCTTAATTTAGATTTGAGATGGCACTACTACTTTTCTAACTGGGTAGATGGGCTTAACCCTGACCCAAGACCTGACAATAAAGTAAATGACTGGATTTTCTGGATTAATGTAGGATATATCTATTATCTGGATTAATCTATTATAAAGAATAAACAGAAAAGCGACTTTGATACTATCAAAGTCGCTTTTCTGTTTTACAAGCTTAGTTTTCTAGTGCCTGTTTAAGATCTGCTATGAGATCTTCTTCATCTTCAATACCTACGCTTAACCTCACTAAGGAATCTTTGATTCCGAGTTTTTCTCGTTCTTCTTTAGGGATAGAGCCATGAGTCATTGATGCTGGATGACCTGCAAGCGACTCGACACCTCCTAGGCTTTCGGCGAGGGTGAAAATTTGTAGTTTTTCTACAAAGTTTACAGCACCAGCAAGAGAATCTTGCTTAGTAGTAAATGAAATCATAGCTCCGTAATCCTTCATCTGTCTTTTGGCAATATGATGATTAGGATGATCTTCAAACCCAGGCCAGTATACCTTATCAACCATAGGATGAGACTTAAGATAGTGAGCAACAGCCTTTCCATTCTCGCAGTGTCGTTGCATACGCACATGCAATGTTTTTATACCACGCAATGCTAAGAAGCTATCTTGAGGTCCACTTATCGCTCCGCTTGCATTTTGTATAAAATATAATCTATCTGCTAGCTCCTTATCTTTTACAATAAGAGCACCCATCACCAGATCACTATGACCTCCTAAATACTTTGTAGCACTATGCATCACAATATCGGCACCTAAGTCTAGTGGTAATTGCAAATAAGGGGTTGCAAAAGTATTATCAACCGCAAACAGAACGTTATGCTTTTTTGAAATTATTGACACTGCCTCAATATCAATAATACTCATCATCGGGTTTGTAGGCGTTTCTACCCAAATGAGCTTTGTTTTTTCATTTATATATGTCTCTATATTCTTTACATCTTGCATTCCAACAAAGTGGAACTTTATGCCAAAACCTTCAAATATCTTCGTAAAAAGCCGATACGTACCTCCATAAAGGTCACTCGTTGAGACAACCTCATCACCCGGCTTGAGTAGCTTCATAATTGCATCTATTGCAGCAAGTCCAGATGCAAAAGCGATTCCGTAGTCTCCATTTTCTATACTCGCAAGCGACTGCTCAAGTGCATGACGCGTAGGGTTTGCAGAGCGACTATACTCATATCCCTTATGACCGCCAGGCGTAGATTGTGCATAAGTAGAAGTTTGGTATATGGGAGGCATCACAGATCCATAAGCCTTATCTGGATGCTGTTTACCATGTATTGTCTTAGTATTAAATTTCATTGTAGTGTTTTTTTAAGTAAAAAAGCTCTCTCTCCTTACCTGCTAAGAAATATAAAAATACAATAACTGATCACAAGCAATCATGATTATAAGAAGGAGTGGTCTCCTAGTATATGTTGCTTTTATTTTGGGAGCATATCAACTACCTTTATCTTATGAAAAAACTGCTTCCTTCCATACTTGTAATTATTCTTTTTATAAGCTGCGAAAAGACGATCACCTATACATCTAGTACAGATAGTTATTCTACAAAAGATTTTACTATTTGTAATAGCCAGCCCTGTCCGGAGATTATGTTATCTGTTCTGCATATGGAAACACCTGAAGAAGCTGCTATCACTGTTAATAACTGGGTTCAAACTTCTACTATAAATACACTTTATAACGAGACAGAAAGTTTACCTAGCTCAATTAATGACGCCATTGAACTCTATATTAACAACTCACAAATCTCATATCCGGAAACAACAGAACTTTCAGACGCTCATGAAATAACTATAGAATCTGCCATATCATTTGGTTCTAACAACTTACTATCTGTAGTATTCTATTCATATCAATTCATGGGTGGTGCGAGTGGTTTTGACAACGAAATGTATCTCAATATCAATCCACAAACTGGTAAGGAATATAGTGATGACGAGTTGCTGGATGATGATTTTTACGCTTTCGCGAAAGCGCAATTTGAAAAAGAATATCCGCAAGAAACATTTGACCTTACTCCATCAAATCTTCCCGATAGCTACCTAAAAGAAGTAGGATTTACCGAAGAAGGTATTGTTCTTATTTATAATGATATGGGTGTGTCCTCATTTAATATGGAGGATAAACAAATAACAATCCCATGGGAGCTTTCTCAAGATTACCTTAACCTTTAACGAGTTTTGACAGTTGGATAATACAGCCTAGGTGTAATCCTTCATGAAAGTTATTAAAATCAAGTCCATGCTCTACTTTTGACAATGTTCCTCCCGTGGTAGAGAGCGTGTATTCTTTATAATCCTTAAATATACCTGCTTCATAATCCTTTTGAAGTGTTTTGAGCGTGTCAAAGAGCATCTCATGCATAAGGCTAAGCTCCTCTTGAGTAACATCTCTTTCTGGCTTTGTACCTTTCTTGTAGTTATTAATAAACTCCATAGATACTGGTGGTGTGAGACCAGAAAGTCCGTAGGTAAGAAGTTGTTGTGTTGCGATGCTATGACCTATATTCCAGATAATATTATTATTAAAGCCATCAGGTATTTTATTAAGTTCTTCAAGAGTATGACTCTTAATAAAACGTTCTAGAAGATGACGGTTTTTTAGGCAAATATCAAAGGTGTATTCCATTGGGTTTAATTTTCCCTAAAAATAATTCATTTTGGTAGAGATAGGCGGTATTTTTATACTGTAATTGAAATACACCACTTTATTTTGAAAAAAATCTACCACCTCTCTACCTGTAATACTTGCCAGCGCATCATCTCTGAAATTAACCCAAATGATGATGTCATTATGCAAGACATTAAATCTGATCCTATAACGTTATCTCAAGTAGAAGAGATGAAAGAAATGGAAGGGTCTTATGAAGCTCTCTTCAGCAAGCGCGCGCAATTATATCGCAAACGCGGTCTTAATGAACAGACACTATCTGAAGATGACTACAAAAATCTTATTCTAGAGCACTATACTTTTTTAAAGCGACCTGTAATGATTGTAGAAGATAAAATCTTTGTGGGCAATAGTAAAAAAGTAGTGGCTGCTGCCGTTGAAGCATTTGCAAAATAAAAATCTATGAGCAAGCGTCACCTCGCCTTTCTTGCAGCCTTTGGCGCTAGTTTTATTTACGGTATTAATCATACGCTAGCAAAGGATTTAATGCCTACCTACATCGAGGCATATGGATTTATTATGCTCAGGGTTTTGGGAGCAGCAGTTCTATTTTGGATTACAAGTTTGTTTTTTCCTTCAGAAAAAATAGAACGTAAAGACTGGTGGCGTATGATTTTTTGCGCGCTATTTGGGATGACCATAAACATGCTCATGTTCTTTAAAGGTTTGGAATTATCTACACCCATAAATAGTAGTGTGGTGATTACTTTATCTCCCGTTATATTGCTTGTGCTTTCTGCTATATTTTTAAAGGAAAAGATCACTTGGCTCAAAGGTTCTGGTATTGCTATAGGTCTAGTGGGCGCACTTGTTTTAATCCTGTTTGGGGCACAAACACAAGATAACGCCCCTAATATTCCATTAGGTAACATGTTATTTATGATTAATGCTACCGCATACTCTGTCTATTTAATTCTTGTAAAACCACTCACTGCAAAGTACTCGTCAATTACCTTAATGAAATGGTTTTTCCTTATTGCGGTATTTACAAACGCACCTATCGGGCTTCCTCAATTTCTTGAGGTATCCTGGAGTACATTACCTCCTAATGTCATAGGAGTCATGGCTTTTGTAGTAGTAGGTACGACCTATCTTACATATCTTTTTAATGTATTTGCTTTAAAGCAGCTTAAACCATCAACTATAGGCGCATTTATATACCTGCAACCTCTTATCGCAACCATTGTAGCGATTATCTTAGGTGCAGATACGCTTACTACTATTAGAATTATTGCTGCTGCACTTATTTTCTTAGGTGTATATTTAAGTACTAAACGAAAAAAAGCAATTGCCTAAAATCACCACTCAAGAGTTTTTTACCATAAACGACATCCCTGAAACCACCTTCAGAGAATTAGGTTGTGATCATACCTTTTATTTTTCAAAACTATTTTTGGCTTCATTTGAAGAGGCAAATAGCACGATTGAATATCGGTATTTAATTTTCATGAGGAGAGAGCAGCCTGTTGCTATGGCTATTCTTCAACGTGTACGTGTTTCCCTTGAAAGAGCACCAAGTAACCTTCCCTACTATCAAAAGCTAGCCAAAACACTACAATGCTACCTAAGCAATAAAAAAACGCATATTCTAGTTTGCGGGAATGTATTTTTAAGCGGTGAGTATGGGATATGGGTTAAACAAGGAATAGATAGAAGACGTATTTATGATATGCTTTCGCGAAAGCTTAAAACACTACAAAAAACCACTAAATCAAGTGTTTGCTTTTTGAAAGACTTTAATGCCACACAAGACACCGCTGCAAGTGTAGTAGAAAAACAGCACTTTCAATCATTTGCCGTCGAACCTAATATGCACGTAAATGTTGCTTGGAAAGATTTTGAGGATTACAAAAGCTCTTTAAAATCAAAATACCGTATAAAAGTTAATAAGGCAGACTCGTCCAGTAGTGCTCTTATACAAAATTCACTTACAGCGAACGAAATAAGAACTCATAAAGAAAAACTTAAATCCTTATATCTAGGTGTTGCAGAGAAAGCCTTGTTTAACACCGCTTTTATTGACATTGAAACCTACGCATTACTCAAAGAGCGATTTCCCGAAAATGTAATCATGAACACCTACAGTAAGAAAGGGGAAATAGTAGGATTCTCAACCGCTTTTTTACATGACGGCCAGCTCAGTGCTCATTATGTTGGGCTTGATTATACTGTAAATAAAACAGATGCCATCTACCCAAGAATGTTAAACGATTATATTCGATTAGGTCTTTTACTAGGGGTGAAAGACATTAACTTAGGCAGAACTGCATCTGAAATCAAAAGTACTCTAGGAGCAATGCCAGAGCACTTAAGATGTTATATAAAACACCAGCGTACTGTAGCAAATTTGTTTTTTAAACCGTTTATACGCCAGATTAAAATGACAGAATATAAACAGCATAATCCATTTAAAATTTAAATTCGAAAGCATGTACTTAGAGTAGATACGATTAAATCTTCATTAAATTATGGTTATCAATCTACACTAATATTGAAAAATTAAAGTAAGCTGCTATTGGTAATACTTATGTTCTAACCTCAGCAATCCCTTTCACATTCATCATTTTGCAAATCAGATATTGCTAAATATAGTAAAAAAGTGTTAAAATTTTTAACACTTTTTTTAACATTTATATAATTTGCTATCATATTTATAAAATAACTTTACTACATTTATTGCTAAGAACTTAAAATCAAATACTTATGAAAACTAATGAAATTGCAAATAATTTAGTGAATTGGTGTAATGAGGGTAATTATGAGCGTTGCTATAAAGAACTATATAGTCCTAATATTGTAAGCTTAGAACCATCTTGGGCAGAAAATGCACGTGCAGAAGGAATGCAAGAAGTTGCAAAGAAAGGAGAATGGTGGGAAAATACTTTTGAAGTACACAGCAGTAAAGCCAGCGAACCTACGGTAGCAGATAATTGGTTTTCTGTGCGTTTTGATATGGACACTACACATAAAGCTAGCCAGCAACGTTCACAAACATCTGAGCTTGCCGTTTATCAAGTAAAGGATGGAAAAATTGTACAAGAGCAGTTTTTCTATGACATGCCTGGACAATAAATCACAAATCCCAAGTTCATAATGTAACCCTACACCATAAACTTGGGATTTAATTTCTAGTTTTTTTATTCCTTATCCATAGGCACTTGCCCATGTGAGCGCATGTCTTCTTTAGTAAGGACTTTAAAGTCTGGTGTTTTTGGTGCCTTTTCAAGCATAGGTGTCAAGGCTTCTGGTAGGCCTATAGTTTTACGCGTAGTAAGATCAATCCACGCTCCCATCATGCTTCCGCGAGCTAGATTTCTTCCTTTATAATCGTAAAAATTATGTACAAACTTAAAGAACATACCATCTTCACTCGCTCCTCCCAATTCAAAGGTTACAGTAATAGGTTTACCTTGAAAAGCTTCTTTAAAGAAAAACAATTGCTCGTGAAAAATTACTGGACCTATGTTATAAGCAACCATTTCTTTCTGGCTTAACCCGTTCTCAATCATAAAGCCCATACGAGTATGAGACATAAAATTCACATAAGCAGAGTTTGCTAGATGACGATTTGCATCTATATCACTCCATCGTATATCAAATTCTTTTGTGTACATATTATAAGTATTTAGTGCGCTTGTGCGCTATAGTTAGTGATGTTTCATTTGTAAAATTACAATTTCAAAACCTTATATCAACTTAAGAATAGGTTAAGAATCCCTGCGCAATACACTAAGTGCATTACTTACTATTTGCTGTAAAATATCGCGATTTCTTAAAAACATTCCCGTAGTGCGCAGTCCTTGAAAAGTGCAGAATAGAAAATAAGCATATTGAGACGCAGACTGCTTTGTATTTATAAGATGTGCATCTTGCCCTTCTTGCACTAAGCCTTTAAAAAACTCTATTCTGTGCTCTTGCATTTTCTCAAGGTAATCTCTTATTGACTCGTCCTCCCTACTAAGCTCCACTTTACAGTTGATACTAAAGCAACCTCTTCCTTGGGTATCTTTTACAATCTCCTCTATAAAATTTTCAAATATAAAACGAATTCCCTCTAGCGGATTAGAAGCTCGTATTAAAGCGTTTGTATATATCTTTTCATTTTCTTCTTGATACTGTATCAACAAGGTTTTATAAATGGCCTTTTTATTGCCAAAAGAATTATAAATACTAGATCTGTTAAGGCTTGTTGCGTCAACAAGATCGCTCATGGAAGTACCATGATATCCCTTTTGCCAAAACAAATCTCTTGCTATGGCAAGTACAAGCTCTCTATCAAAATCTTCGGATCTAGGCATTTTTAATGATTAGAATATGCATAAATATAAGTGGAATGAATGTTTCAAAAAAGAAAGTACTTCATAAAACTACTTTTTACAGGTTTGATTATTACGCTTTCGCGAAAGCTTAATTCTACCTATTTTTATAATCTCTTAATAGTTTTTTTACTAATAGTACACCACCTTACATAATGCCCATTGTACCCTCTCGTTTTCGCGCAAGCGGCCTTTTTAAAGATCCACATTTTTCGACCATTTATTCTGCTAAAATTAGACGCGTCAAGGGAATCAAACAAACTCGTGAGCGTATGGAACTCCCAGATGGAGATTATGTAGATGTAGACTGGACACTAGCCGCGACGCCACAAGAAGGCAATATTAAAAAGGTTGCCGTTTTACTTCATGGACTTGAGGGAGATGCACAGCGACCTTATATACTAGGTACTGCAAAATTGTTGAGCAATCATGGTTATGACGTAGCTGCTATTAACTTTAGAGGTTGCAGCGGCAGCCAGAATAGACTGTATAGATCATATCACAGTGGTGATACTGGCGACATTAGATTTGTAATCAACACACTTGTTACTAGAGCTTATAATCATATTAATCTATATGGAGTAAGTCTAGGCGGTAATGCAGCTCTTAAATATCTAGGGGAACAAGATGAGATACCCTCACAAGTTAAGTGTGCAGCTTGTATAGGAGTTCCTGCAGATCTTAAGGCTTCCCTTGAGCAACTTTCTAAAAAAGAAAACATCATATACCGAACCTCATTTTTAGTACACCTAAGAGCTAAGTATCGCAAAAAAATGCAACTATTTCCAGACAAAATGAATAAGGAAGAATACAGAAAAATAAATAGCCTAAAACGTTTTGACGATCTGTATACCGCACCCGCACATGGCTTTAAAGATGCTCTTGATTATTATGCTAGAGCAAGTAGCTTTGACTATCTTGATAAGATTACTGTACCTACCCTTATTCTCAATGCAAAGAATGATAGCTTTCTTCATGGTGATTGCTATCCTATTGCACAGGCAAAAAACTCTAATATTATACACTTAGAAATGCCAGACCATGGAGGTCATGTAGGATTCTATATGAAAGGAGAATTTTACTATAATGAACTGCGTACTCTAGAGTTTTTTCAAAAAAATATGGAGTAAAAAGTAAGCGTTAGTTATCTTTATATTAATAAACAAAACTATAAAATATGAGAATTAAAGGATTTCTAGCAGTGATAGCACTTGCTACTATAATGGTAAGTTGTGGTGAAGGAGAAAAAAAAGAAACTAAAGAGACGGTAAAAATAGGATCAAAAAAAGCTGCTAAAAAAGTAGATGAGAACACTGTAAATCTAGCGCTTGCAGGTAATGACCTAATGAAATATGATAAGAGCGAGCTTAAGGCAAAAGCTGGACAAGAAGTAACTCTTACCTTCCGTCATACTGGAAAAATAGGGATTAAGGTTATGGGACATAACTTTGTACTACTTAAGCAAGGTACGTCGATACCAGAATTTTCGGCAGCAGCAGCTACCGCCGGAGAAGCAAAAGACTGGATTGCAAATGAAGACCAGATTATAGCACACACAAAAATGATAGGTGGCGGCCAGACTACCTCTGTAACATTTACTGCTCCAGCAGCTGGAACTTATGACTTTATCTGTAGTTTCCCTGGACACTCTGGATTAATGAAAGGAAAATTTATTGTGGAGTAAATCACACCACAGTTATATTAAAAAAAGCCATCGCGAGTTGTAACTCATGATGGCTTTTTTCATTACTCTATATTCTTCTACAGTAAACCGAATGTCAATTAATACGACGGTTTGCGTCTGTTTGCTTTCTTTTCAGATTGTATTTTTTTAGCATTAAGGCGTTTAAGTTTTGCCATCTTAGAAGGGCGTTTCTTAATTCTAATTTTAGGTCTTTGTACAGCTACCTCTAGTAATGCAAACAGTCGTTTTATCACGTACTCTTTGTTTTTATGCTGGCTACGTGAAGTTTGAGAAGCGAGTAGCAAAACTCCCTCTTTTGTAAGTCTATGACTAAGTTTTTCTTTGAGTAACTCAAGCTCCACCTCTGTTACTGCAGCAGATTCATACATAGCCCAAGACAACTCTACTCTTGAACTTGTTTTATTTGCATGCTGTCCTCCTGGCCCACTACTTCTCGTTGCCTTAAAAGTAAGTTCGGTAAGTAGTAACTCCTTATTCATTGATTTTTATTTCTTCTACATCGCTCACTGCAATAAATTACTTCATCCCAGTTTTTCTCCCATTTCTTTCGCCATGCAAAGGGTCTTTCACAAACGGGACATACTTTTGTAGGAAGGTGCTGCTTTTTCAAAATATGATCTTAGCTGTATTGTGATTTAAGATTATCAAGCATGATCTTAGTAATGGCATCTAGATCAAATTTATGATCCCATCCCCAGTCTTTACGAGCTTCACTATCATCTATGGAGCCTGGCCAAGAATCTGCTATGGCTTGTCTAAAATCTGGTTCATATTCGATCTCAAACTCTGGAAGTACATTTTTAATACTTTGAGCTACATCTTCTGGCGCAAAGCTTACTCCTGCCAGGTTATATGAAGAGCGTATTTTTACGTCCTTTTTAGGAGCATCCATAATATTTATAGTTGCTCTAATTGCATCCTCCATATACATCATAGGTAACACTGTTCCCTTCTGTAAGAAACAACGGTAGTTACCATGTTTAAGTGCTCTGTGATATATATCTACTGCATAATCTGTAGTTCCTCCGCCAGGTTCTGTTGTATAACTTATAAGTCCTGGATAGCGTATACTTCTCACATCCACACCATATTTCTTGTGATAATACTCACACCAGCGCTCCCCAGTTTGTTTTGATATTCCATATACGGTTGATGGCTCCATAACCGTAAGTTGGGGAGTATTTTCTGATGGAGTTGTTTCTCCAAAAACAGCAATACTTGATGGCCAAAATACCTTTTTAACCTTTTTGTCTTTTGCTAAGTTTAAAATATGAAATAATGTTGTCATATTAAGATGCCAAGCTTTGGCAGGAAAACGCTCTGCAATTGCAGATAGCATAGCCGCCATTAAGTACACTGTATCAATTTTATATCTAAAAATTACATCTTCTACCGCGGCAAAGTCTGTTGCATCTAGAAGCTCAAAGTGCCCCTCACTCATAAGCTCTTCGTTTCCTTCACGGATGTCACTGGCTACAACCTTATCTGCACCAAATCTGTTACGTAAAGCTATGGTTAGCTCCGTTCCTATCTGACCGCAAGCTCCTATGATGAGTATTCTAGATTTCATATTGTGTGTTTTTAGTGGTACGCTTTCGCGAAAGCGTATGCAAACTTAATCATAAATATTGCGCGTATATACCCAATTAACCTACTTTTGTTAAGCCCTCAGTATAAGATTTTATGAAACAGTTACTTCCTTTTTTAATTATTCTTTCATTTATTATCACCACTTCTTGCAGCCAAAAAGAAGATTCTCAAAAACCGAAAGAGAATGTAGCCTTGGTGGGTAATGACACCTTACAACTTCCCTCTCCAAAAAATCTAAAAGCCACTATACGCCTTACCACTCAAGCACGAGAAGGAGTCAAAAACTGGTCGTTTTATAAGGATCTCTCTGCCGCTGTTGATAGTTTACCACCAATAAATACTCTAGGCAAATTACGTCTCAAGTTAATAGATATAGATGCCTTATATGTAAATCTGGAACAAGCGGAGGAAGATCTAGCCCCAGTAACACCAGAGGCTGTAAAAACTAAAGCCGTAAATGCGCGCCTAGTTGCTATAGAAACTAAGGCAAAAGTGCTACAAAATAGCGCCCAACTCAACACTCCAGTAGCAGAGGATATATCTAAAAAAATTGGCGAACTATATAATGCCTACCAAGATCTGAATTTACAGCTTAACGAACTTTTTGATACTAGCTTTAAAGACTTGCTAGAGGAGATAAAACAAGAAAATGAACAGGCTGCTAGCGAAAAGGCAGACGAGCAAACACCTAACTAACATGAAAATCTTATTTGTATTCTTTGCGCTAACTATTAGTACCGCATACAGTCAAGACACATCTCTTATAAAAAAAGATATAGAAGTCTCTCTTAATTCTTGGCACAAAGCAGCTGCAGATGCTGATTTTGAAGCCTATTTTGGACTAATGACAAGTGATGCTGTATTCATAGGTACAGACGCAACAGAAAACTGGCAATTAGAAGAATTTAAATCCTTTTCAAAACCTTATTTTGACAAAGGTAAAGCATGGAGCTTTACAGCTATTGAGCGTAATGTGTATTTATCTACTAGTGATGATACCATCGCTTGGTTTGATGAACACCTTAGTACGCAAATGGGTGTATGCAGAGGATCTGGAATTATGAAGAAAATAGATGATAAATGGAAAGTACAACACTATGTACTTTCTATCGCTGTTCCTAATGAAAACGTCTCGGCACTTACAAATCTTAAAAAAGATTGGGATACTAAGTATATAGCAAAATCACATAATAAAATGTAAGCGCTACGCTGACCTTTATTGTTAAAATCTCACTCTAACAATATATTTATTAAGTATTTCATAGCTTTTTAAGCATTTTACATCAATATAATTATGCAAAAATAACTACGCGTATTATATTTGAGATTTAATAAAATAAACTATGAAAAAACTACTACTATTTACATTATGTTTGGTCACATTTATGACCAATGCTCAAATAGGATCGACTGCGCCATGGATGGCGCCGTTTAATGATTCTAATAGAAGCATAGAACCTACTTTTCAAGAAATTGTTGACTCCTTTGAGACTTATTGGAAAGGCAAAGATGAAACAGTTAAGGGAAGTGGCTACAAACCCTTTAAAAGATGGGAATCTCTGTATGCAAATTACTTAAATGAGGATGGCACTGTCATGTCACAAAAGCAACTTTGGGATGTCTGGCAAGAAATAAATAGTCAATCAAAATCTACACAAGCAGATGATAGTGACTGGAAAAACATAGGCCCACTTACACATACTAACACTGGATCTTGGTCTGCTGGTCAAGGTCGTGTAAATGCATTTGCAGTAGATCCTACAAATCCGAATATACTCTTCGTAGGAACGCCTGCCGGAGGAATTTGGAAATCTACAGATGCTGGAGATTCTTGGACTCCACTTACAGATCAACTCCCTCAAATAGGGGTATCTGGTATTGCTATCGATCCTACCGATACTAATATCATTTACATTGCTACGGGAGATGATGATGCTGGTGACTCAACAAGTATAGGTGTTATGAAATCTACAGATGGAGGTGTAACATGGAATACTACGGGTCTCAATGAAAGCAATAGCCCTACAAGTATGAATGAAATTTACTTTGATCCGGCAGATAGCAAGACACTATGGGTTGCTACAAATATCGGTATTTTCAAAACTACAGATGGTGGTGTAAATTGGACTAATGTATTCAACGGTGAGTTTGATGATTTAAAAGTCAAGCCAGGTAGTTCTGACGTTCTTTATGCAGCAGATGCATCAAGAGTTTATAGAACAGTTGATGGAGGAGATAACTGGATAAGTATCTCTACAGGAAGTATTATTGGAGCAGCTAGGTTAGTTATTGACGTAACTCCTGCCAATCCGGATGTTTTGTATGTTTTTAGATCAGATAATTCATTTGGTGCCGGAACTATTTTTAAGTCATCAGATAGCGGAGATTCTTTTACACAAACATTTAGAGGAGGACAGGATATTTTTGAAAGCACTCAGGCATGGTTTGACTTTGCTTTTGCAGTATCAGATACTGATGAAAATGAAATTTACACGGGAGTACTCAATGTATGGAAATCTTCAGATAGTGGTGTTAACTTCACAAAATTGAATAACTGGAATGCTCCTGACACACCGTCTTACACTCACGCAGATATTCATAATTTAAGATTTATTAATGGAACTTTGTTTTGTGGAAGTGATGGAGGTTTCTATAGTTCTACTGATGGAGGAGTTAACTTTACGAGTCATACAGATGGTCTGGCTATTGGTCAATTTTATAGGATTGATGTAGCACCAGAAGATGCCTCTATTATATCTGGAGGGCTTCAAGATAATGGTGGCTACGCTCGTAAAAATGGTATGTGGCAAAACTATTATGGAGCAGACGGTATGGAAAACATATATGATCCAAATGACCCATCTAAAGTATATGGATTTATACAATCTGGGGGAGGACCTTTCTTCTCAAATGATGGGGGTGCTTCACTTTCTGGCTCATTTACATCTCCAGAAGATGGTAACTGGATAACACCACTCGCTTTTGCAAAAGATAAACGCTTATATGCTGGTTATAAAAGTGTGTATGAGCTTGATTTTTGCTCTAATTCTTGGGTTCAACGTTCAAACACGTTTAATACAGAAATTGATTTACTGCAAACGGATCCCAATGATGCATCAATTATGTATGTTGCCGTAAATGGGACTTTATACAAAAGTTCGAACAGTGGTATTAATTTTACCATATTAAGAGCATTTCAAGGAGATATTTCATCACTTGAAGTAAAAAATGGTGATAGCAATACACTTTATATTGTTACCGGAGGAACTGCGGGTAAAGTATACGAAGGAACAATAACAGATAATGCAATCACAGTAAATGATATTACTGGTTCTCTACCAGAAGTACCTAAATTAGTTATTAAACATCAAAGTAATCACTCTGAAAATCCATTGTTTTTAGGAACTGCGCTTGGCGTTTGGAAGTATGATGATACTACTACTGATTGGATAAGATTTGATAATGGACTGCCAAACACAGCCGTACGTGACTTAGATGTAAACGAATTTAACGGGGTTCTTACCGCAGGAACTTATGGACGTGGTATCTGGCAAACAGATATTGACACACAGCCGCTATCGTCGGACGTTGCAGCGACATCGCTAGCACCTCTAAATAATCAGGTAATATCTTGTGGAGAAAATCCTACTGAAATTACATTTAGAAATAACGGTACTTCTCCTATAACCGAAGCGACTATTAACTACGAGGCTGGTGGCATTCAAAATACACTGCAATGGACAGGAAATCTAGATTCTCAAGAGGAAGTTACTCTAGAGCTTCCTATATTAGGTCTGCCTGTTGGAACCTATGAACTTATTGCTCAAATAAGTATTGATAGTGATCAAGTAGATGGTAACAATGAGAAAAGAACTTCTATAGCGATTAATGAAACGGGAGAAATTGATGTAACAAATGATTTTGAAACGTCAGAGAGTGATTTACTTGTTCTCACAGACAATGCAAATGCGTCTTGTGATACTTCCGGACAAACATGGCAGAGAGGAATTCCGAACGGTACACTATTAAATCAAGTTGTATCAGGAGATAGTGCCTACGCTACCAATCTAAATGGAGAATACAGTAACAACGTAAAAGAATATCTTACTACTAAATGCTATGACATTTCATCGTTGGCAGTACCAGAATTATCTTTCAAAATGGCTTTCGAATTAGAATTGGATTGGGATATTATGTATGTAGAATATACTTTAGATGACGGATCTACTTGGAATATTCTAGGTACCGCAAATGACCCTAACTGGTACAATAGTAATACTCTCCCAGGAAACAATTGTATTAATTGCCCAGGAGCACAATGGACAGGAACTAGCGCATCATTTAATGATTATAGCTACGATCTTAGTGCATTTGCATCAGAAACTAGTATGATTTTTAGGTTTGTATTTCACTCTGATCAAGCGGTAACCGAAGAAGGGGTTGTAATAGATGATCTACAGATAGGGGCCGAACAGCTTTCTGTTGACGATACCGTACTAGAAGGACTAAGTATCTACCCTAATCCATCAACTTCTATATTTAATATACAGTGGCCTGCACAAGAATCATTATCTATAGAGGTGTTTGATATTTTAGGGAAGTCTGTTGTTAAAAGGTTTAATATGCCTCAAGGATCAAGTAACTACCCACTTGACATGAGCACATTTGCATCAGGTTTATATCTCATTAAACTAAACACTGACAAACAACAAATTACTCAAAAATTAATTTTGAAATAATCAAAAAAGCCCTCTTCACAGAGGGCTTTTTTGATTGCTTATGTAACATTTAAAATTTAATTTCGTCCTATTCAAATAATCTAATAATATTACTCTATGAAACTCTATAAATCGGCTGCAATTGTGGCTACTTGTGCTCTTACGCTTGTAAGCTGTAAGACAGAAGAAACTAAAGAGACAGCTCAAGTTGAAAAAATTCCTGGTATAGTACTAGAGAATATGGATACTACGGTTGCTCCTAATCAAGACTTTTACAATTATGTAAATGGATCTTGGATGAAAAACACTGAAATTCCGGATGACCGCACTAGCTGGGGAGGATTTTCTGTACTGCGTAAAGCTACAGATGCAGATGTTTTGGAAATACTTGCAGAGGCTGAAAAAAGCGGAAAATACACTGCCGGAACAGACCAAGCAAAAGCGCTGGCGATTTATAATACTAAGCTAGATACCGTAGCACGTAATAAAGCTGGGCTTACACCACTACAACCTGCACTAGATGCAATTGCTGGTGTAACTAACTTAAATGAATTACAGACAGTACTAGCTACTAACCCTGCTGTATCATCACCATTTTTGAGCATAGGAGCAGGAGCAGATCTTAATGATAGCTCTATGAACACTGTGTACTTAGGTGCAAACGGTCTTGGTTTACCAGATCGTGATTATTACCTATTAGAAGATGGTAAGTCTAAGGAAATTCGTGTAGAGTATGTAAAACATATCTCACGCATGCTTCAAATGCTAGGAGATTCTGAAGCAGATGCGACTGCAGCTGCCGATAAAATCCTTGCAATGGAAACTGCACTAGCTACTCCAAGATTAGATAAAGTAGAGAGCCGTGACGCTCGTAACTTTAACAACCCACGTTCTGTGGCACAAGCCGATGAAATGCTTACATCTATAGATCTTAAAAAGATGATTGCAGATCTTGGTATTAAGAAAGATTTTGACACGCTTCTTGTGACACAATTAAAATATACTGAGGCTCTAGATACATTCCTTAAAAAAACTCCTCTTGAATATATCAAAACGCTCGTTCGTTGGGATACATTTAATAGTGCTGCAGGCAGATTAAGTACAGAAATAGAAACTGCAAATTGGGAGTTTTACAGTAAGTACTTAAGCGGTGCAAAAAAACAACGCCCAGCAGATGAGCGTGCACTAGCAACCGTAAATGGTTCTGTAGGGGAAGCGCTCGGACAATTATATGTAGATGCAAAGTTTCCACCAGAAGCAAAGGCAAAAGCAGAAACAATGATTGCAAATGTTATTGATGCTTATAAAGCTCGTATCCAAAAATTAGATTGGATGGGTGAAGAGACTAAAGAAAAGGCTATCGAAAAGCTTGATAAATTTACCGTTAAAATCGCATATCCAGACAAGTGGGAAGATTACTCAACAATGGACGTAGCGGCAGATAAGACGTACTTTGAAAATATGACGGCTGTAGGTAAATGGGGTCAACTTAAAAACTTTGATGAAATAGGTGAGCCTGTAGATAAGTCTAAGTGGGGAATGTCTCCTCAGACTGTTAATGCTTACTTCAATCCACTTAATAATGAGATTGTATTTCCAGCAGCAATACTTCAACCACCATTCTACAACTACACAGCAGATGAGGCTGTAAATTATGGAGGAATTGGAGCTGTAATTGGTCACGAGATCTCTCACGCTTTTGATGATAGCGGATCACGTTTTGACGCAGATGGAAACCTAAAAAACTGGTGGACTGCCGAAGATCTTGAAGCATTTACAACTCGTGGTAATGCACTTGCAGAGCAGTACAGCGCTGTAGAGGTACTTGATAGCGTTTACGTAAATGGAAAATTCACGTTAGGTGAAAACATAGGTGACTTAGGTGGTGTACTTGGTGCATATGATGGATTACAGAAATACTATGCAGAGAATGGACGTCCAGAAAACATTGACGGGTTTACTCCTGAGCAACGTTTCTTCATGTCTTGGGCAACAGTATGGAGAACTAAGAGCCGTGATGAAGCATTAAGAACACAAGTAAAGACAGACCCACACTCTCCAGGAATGGTACGTGCGGTACAACCTTTATTAAATGTTGATGCTTTTTACGAAGCTTTTGATATTAAGGAAGGAGATGCAAATTATCTAGCTCCTGAGAAGAGAGTTCGCATCTGGTAATAATACGCTCGCTTTCGCGAAAACAAAAACCGCCTCGATTGAGGCGGTTTTTTTATACTAATTATTTACGTCACTAGAGTTGTACCGTAAAATCGTAATTTAAAACACTGTTTACTGTAATGCTATCTACCTGTTTAAAGGTCAATGACTCTTCTTGACTATATTCTGGTGGCTCGAGACCTAATTCAATAGCCTGTTTTGTATAGTATTCCTTTTTTGTTGGATGATTAGGAGACACGGCATTTATAACATGACCAAATGCATCTTGCTTGATAATTGCTATCAAAATACCGATGCAGTCATCACGATGTATCATATTAACCGGAGCATCACCATTAGTGAGTCCCTTACGTCCTGCAAGAAACCTCACAGGGTTTCTACTACCACCAAATAATCCTCCAAAACGAACAATCGTTGTCTCAAAAGCAGTGGTATTAAAGAATATCTGCTCTACATCATACAATTGCTTCCCAGCGTTTGTGGTGGGTTGTGGAGCATCTTTCTCTGTCACTTCACCTTGATCATCATCATAGACCGAGGTACTACTTATTAAAATCACTTTTTTAACCTCAGAGCGCTCAATTGCATGTAAAAAATGTGCCATTTTCAGAGCATAGTTTGCGCCTGTATTCTTTCTCAAGCCTGGCGGTATCATAATAAGTAAGACGTCTGTATCTGCTAGTAAAGTTTCTATTAAACCTGAGACACCACTTTCTGAGATTATTACGGGATATGCAGCGATATTGCTTCTTGTAAGATCTTTTGCCTTCTCTGCATCTGTTACACTTCCTTTTACCGTGTACCCCATAAGCTGAAGCCTCGTGGCTAGTGCTTTACCAAGCCACCCTAAACCTGCAATTGTAATTTTTTTATTCATCTATTTTCTAGCAATAACTAGGTTTTTTTGTTTAAATCTTCAGCAGCAGCAATAATAATTAGCTACTTCTGTACTCTTACCGAGAATTACATTATTCTTCTACACCAGCATTGATGGTATCTTTTTTCGCTTTCGCGAAAGCGTACTCAGCAATATCAATAGTACGCTCGACTATAATAGCATCGTTAGGTACAAATGGTTTTGGCATCGTAGTATTAGGTCTCCCCGAAACTGTAAATTTTGGGTTTTCTAATAAATCGTACGAGAACTCCTTGAGCGTAAATTTAGGATTTACACCTTCTGGAACGGCAAATTTAAACTCCAGTTTGTCATTTTCGCCTCTGTAATAACTTAAAATACCTTTACTACCTCGTTTTTTATAAAGCGTCTCAGTACTATCTGCTTTTACAGCAACACCGTTCCAAGAGATATGCTGTAAAGGAGTTTCTATAGCTGTGTACATACGCATTTGATGCACGGTGCGATTAGGTTTGACTGTAAGTGTCATGTGCGTTAAACCATCTACTATTGTATCTCTATCTAACTGCACAGTACTTTCTGGCAAATCGATTACCGCTGTTTCCTTAGCATAGGTGTATGGTGTATTGTATTTACTACCTGCAGCATTACCAATGTACATAGCTGCTTGTTCTGGGTTTTCGCCTAGGTATCCTTTAGTCCAGTCATCAAGTGATTTATTATATGTTGCCCAGTAGGCTCGATTTGTATCTTTATTTTGATAATAAATAAGACTGTTAGGCGCTTGTCGTTTTACCGTAGCATCAGATTTCATGTGTGCAACTCCAAAACAAACAAGCGCTCCTAGTAAACTCAAATATGCAATAAACTTCTTGTTTCTATACAAACCAAATACTGGTAGAACCAACCCAAAAAGTAGTATTAAGAAGATAACACTAGCATAGAGCATATCTGGCCCCAAACCTACGGGAAAGAATTGCACTAGTGGAGCCAGTAAAAAAATCGCTGGAGCACACAATAAAACAAGCAACAATACACTAGGCTTACGTTGTGCTATTAGTATATAAAAAGCTATTAACCCAAAGAATACAGGTATGATAAAAAAGGCAGCACCTTTTAAATAAACGGCAACAAGTATATTAATGATGAGCCACATCATGAGTGGAGCTACCATATTACTTGCCGTGTTTTGTGCCACGGTGAGCCTATGATAAATACCCATACATAGACTAAAACCTAATAAGGCAAAGGCAATAATATACCAGTGACCATTATAAATAAAAACAGGCAACATGTCTTCATAGCTAGGATATACATACTTTAATAATTCCCATAATAGATAAAAAAGTCCTCCACCTAAGATTAGTGTAAGGAAAAACGCGCTGAAACCTCTAGAAACATATTTTCTTCTTAGTTTTTCCTTTTTAAATCCATAAACTAGTAAGACCACAAATAGAACAATTGCAATTGCAACCATAGGCCAGATCCAAGAAAATGGATAGGCAATAAAGTTGGCCACAGCAGCATCAAAATACACATAATCTACATCAGACTTAATATTGGTAAGGTCTGTAGCTGCAAAATGCTTGAGTAAAGGCATTAAATAGGTTCCTTGGTGCTCTAGCGTCTTTCGATCCAAGTTTTCAAAAGTGTCATTTACTGTATGATAATCAAAATGGTCATCTATAAATGCAAAGAAAAACCCATCGATATCACCATCTTCTCTTAAGACCGTCGAGTCTGTATCATTAGGTAACATTTTGTAAATACTATACATCAATGAAGTTCCTACGGGATACTCCACTCCCGCATCCATAAATCCTTTTATGAGATTTTTATTACCGTGATTAGTTTCTACAATCATATTAGAAGGACCACCACTACCACGGGCTTCAAAGTTGAGGGCAAGTCCCACGTCTTTTGCCCATGGATGCTCGTCCACAAAAAGCTGAGCGCCATCTAATCCTATTTCTTCGGCATCTGTGATGCAGATTATTATATCATTTACTGGGGTGACTCCGCTAGCAATATAAGCACGCACACTTTCTAATATAGTTACCACACCAGAACCTGCGTCACTTGCGCCATGAGATGCACTGTGTGGTGCGCTATCATAATGTGACATGAGTAATAACGCTTTACCATTACCACTTCCTTTAATACGTGCTAAGATATTTTGAGGCTTTGTAAGGTTACTATACCCACTCCATTCCTCATTTACAAAACCTTCTTGCACTTGAGGCTCGAGACCAAGCTTGCGAAGTTCTTGTACTATATATTGCTGCACTTCTGTATGTGCTGGTGTACCCACAAAATGAGGTTTGGCCGAGATTACTTTTAAATGTGATAATGCTCTTGCCGTAGAAAATTCTGTAAGCGGGGCTTCTTTACCACTTATATTCTTGGGCATGAGTGAGTAAAAGCTCACATACACTAAAAACAACACTAGGAAAAATGAAAAAATATGAGATAAACGTTTCATCAAAAAGGTAATCTTTTGGTTTGGTGCTTGTAAAATACGAATTTATGGGCTTGAGTACGCTTTCGCGAAAGCGTAACCTCAAAGATTAAAATTAAATCACTAACTTTAAGAGAACAAAATCAGCAAGTTATGGCAATTAAAAGTTTTATGGGTAAGCGTGCAAAAGATGTTAAAAGCAACGCTACAGACATTAAAGTAAGTGATTACATGAGCCGAAAGCTCATTACTTTTTCTCCTGATCAGTCGGTGCTTGAAGTGATGAACAACTTAATCAAACATAAGATTTCTGGTGGTCCCGTGGTTAATGAAAATAACGAACTACTGGGTATTATCTCTGAAGGTGATTGTATGAAGCAAATCTCTGAAAGCCGCTATTACAATATGCCTATGGATAATATGAAGGTATCTAATCACATGGTCACAAATGTAGATACGATAGATGGTAATATGAATGTTTTTGATGCAGCAAATAAATTTTTGGAGTCAAAACACAGGCGTTTTCCTATTGTAGAAAACGGCAAGCTTGTAGGCCAAATAAGCCAGAAAGACGTTCTTAAAGCTGCTCTAGCACTCAACGGTCAGACTTGGAAATAAGCTGTTATGGCATTTTTTCAAACCAGGCGAGTTTTACTTGTTGGGCTTCATATATAAAATTATTCTTGCGCTCGAGGCCTATCTTTTCTAGTACTCTGCAAGATGCTTTATTCCCTAACTCTGCCATGCCGCAGAGTTTTGTATTTGGAAAATGTTCAAAAAAGTAATCTCTTGCCGCAATTGAAGATTCGGTTGCATAACCTTTACCCCAATACTCAGGCATAAAACGATAGCCAATATCATAAAAATTAGTGTGGCCATTCATTTCCTGCTCAAAGTTATATTTAAGTCCTGTCCACCCTATCCAGTCTCCACTACTTTTCTCTATCGCTGCCCAGCGTCCTATACCGTAAGTTTCATATTGCATACGTATATAATCTACATACGCCCTTGCCTTACCCATACATTTAATAGGATTTTTACCTAGATATTGATGCACTAAGGCATCGCTATCTAGTCGATACATGTTTCCCGTATCTTCTATACGCACCTCGCGTAAGATTAGGTGTTCTGTTTCTATATGGTAGGTCATAAATATTAAAAAAATGAGCGAATACTAAGATTTATGCACGCTTCACAAGCGCATAAAAATCACCTTCAAGCGGCAAGTAGCCTTGATCATACACAAAGTAATATACTGTCCCAGCCTTTGTGGTATAAATACTGGTAAATATATTGAAGTTAAATCCAGCTGCGTTGAGCTTGGACTTGGTTGTTCTCGTTTTGTCTTCTGGATTGAGACGCTCTAAGATGCGATAATTCTTGCGCAATACATTATTAGTATTGCGCATGATATTCTTTGAGTCCTTATTTTGTTTGTTATTATGAGAATTACGACATGAGTCACTACAGAATTTTTTATCTGCGCGACCTATTATTTTATCTCCACATTCAGGACAAGCTCTCTCCATAAAATTGCTGAACACTTAAGCTCAAAGCTCAGTTATCCATTTAATGAGGTTAATACTCTTTAATTATTCTTGTAAATTTTGATGTCTAGATCCCCAGTAGCATTCATATGCGCACGATACATTCCAGCAGTATTGAATTCCATAGCTACATTTCCATCCTTATCTATCGCTACAATTCCTCCATCGCCACCTAAAGCTGGAACTTTTTCTTGAATGACTTCGCTAGCAGCTTCTTGAAGTGTTACTCCTTTATATTCCATCATTGCCGAAATATCATGAGCTACCTGAGCTCTTATAAAAAATTCTCCCCATCCTGTACTACTTACCGCACACGTAGCATTATTTGCATACGTTCCAGAACCTATAATAGGAGCATCACCTATGCGATTATATCGTTTATTAGTCATTCCTCCTGTAGAAGTTCCTGCAGCAAGGTTGCCATACTTATCTAACGCCGCACAACCTACGGTTCCAAATTTACTGTCCTTTATATAAGGATCCATAAATGCAACCTTCTTATCACCATCGTGGTCGAGTTGTGTTTTTTCTTTATCTATAATTTTCTGCAATGACTGGAAGCGTCTTTCTGTATAGAAATAAGAAGGATCTACAATTTCTAGTCCTTGCTCTTTTGCAAATTGCTCTGCTCCTTTTGCGCTCAACATCACATGCTCAGATTTATCCATAACCGCTACTGCAAGATCAATAGGATTTTTTACTGTTGTTACTCCAGAGATGGCTCCAGCATTAAGCGTCTTACCATCCATTACACTTGCGTCAAGCTCATTTGTACCATCATGTGTAAAAACCGCACCTTTTCCTGCATTAAATAAAGGACTGTCTTCCATAATATTTATAGCTGCTGTTACGGCTTCCATACTAGTTCCACCATCGGCTAGAATTTTATGACCGGCCTTTGTAGCTTCTTCCAGCTTAAGACGATATGCTTTTTCTAGTGAATCTGTCATATTCTTTTTAAGAATAGTACCAGCTCCTCCATGTATAACAAGACCAAATTTTTGATCTGCGGGAATAGTATTTTCAACTTCCTTAGAAGCTTTTTCTTTAACTGGCATGTCACAAGACATTATTAAAAGACATGAAATAATGCCAAAAACTAATTTTTTCATAGAGATTACGATTTTGTAAGTGTCTAAATATAAGGAGAAAGAATCTTTAAAAAGAATTGGTTTTTTCAAAAAAATCGATGAAATACACAGTTATTTCTTTGAAATTTCTTACAAATCAACTTTTTTTGTGTATTTCATCGATTAAGTACACAAAATGTACGTTTAAGTGCAAAATAATTATATCTTGCAGTCATAATAAACTCATAACCCCAAATTATGAAATTGATTAGCCAAACTTTATACGCACTAGTTGCGTTGTGCCTCCTAAGCGCGTGCACCAGCGAAGAGTCTTCAGAGATAGAAACTCTTGCAAATTTAGAAACTACTATAGAGGTAGAAAATAACATTGAGCTTGCCGAAGAGGTACTTGATGTACTTAATGACTATAGGGCATCTATAGGTCTTAATGCACTCGAGTGGCATACAGATTCAGAAAATCTTGCCGTAGCTCATTCTAACTACATGGTGATTCAAAATGAAGCAAGTCATGATAATTTTTACGAGCGTGCTGCTATACTACAGGATAAAGGGGCAGACATGGTGAGTGAGAATGTAGCTTATGGGTTTAGAGATGCAGAGTCAGTTCTAGAAGGATGGCTTAACAGTCCTGCGCACAAGCAAGCAATAGAAGGAGATTACACACACACAGGTGTAGGCATCGTCATGACAGAAACAGGAATACCTTACTATACACAATTATTTATTCGATAAAAAAATACCCCCAAATCAATTTTGATTTTCAACCCCGTGTACAATAGTAGGCGGGGTTGTTTTTTTACGCTTTCGCGAAAGCGTACTTCTATAAATTGTATTTTTATACAAAGAATAAGATTATGGCAATTCAACAACCGTTCAATTTAAATAAGTGGATTGAAGAAAACAGAGATCTCCTCAAGCCACCCGTAGGTAATAAGAACTTATACCAAGACGCTGGTGACTATATCGTAATGATTGTAGGTGGCCCAAATGCTCGTAAAGACTACCACTACAATGAGACCGAAGAACTATTTTTTCAAATAGAAGGTACTATTGAAGTACATGTGCAAGATGAGGGAGTAAAACGTACTATGCAACTAGGTCCTGGCGATATGTATTTACATCCCGCTGGTGTACCACACTCTCCAGTAAGACATGAAAATTCTATAGGTTTAGTGATAGAACGAAAGAGAGTAGATCTAGACGGAAAGGATGGTTTACTCTGGTTCTGCGATAACTGTAATCATAAATTATATGAAGTTTTCTTTAAGCTTCATAATATAGAAAAAGACTTTTTAGGACACTTTAAAGATTTCTATGGGAGTTTAGAACATAGAACTTGTAGTAACTGCGGAACCGTTATGGAAGTAGATGAGCGATTTACTGCAGATTAGTAAAAAAAACAGAATAATTTTTAGGGTGTGTTTAATAACACGCCCTTTTTTATGGAAGCCTTTGAATTATTCTTAGATTTGACTCAGAACATTACCTCCATCGTAGCAGGTATGTAATAAAGAAATTATTAACCATTGAGTAAGATCGCTTTGTATGTTTTCTTCACTCAATAATTCAAAAAACTATGAGCACAGTAGCAAAAGATTTTGGAATGGACGAAGCGCTTAAGATACTTGGCCTTTCTGATATAAATGAAGGAACCTCTACAGGTCAAAAAAGTTTTGGTAGTGGAGACATTATTGAATCTTACTCTCCAGTAGATGGGCAATTAATAGGTAAAGTAAAAACTACCACAAAAGAAGATTACGAGAAAGTAATGACCTCTGCTACAGCAGCGTTTAAAGACTTTAGAACAATGCCTGCTCCAGCAAGAGGAGAAATGGTACGTCAGTTTGGAAACAAGCTTCGTGAGGTAAAAGAGCCATTAGGTAAACTCGTTTCTTATGAGATGGGTAAATCATATCAAGAAGGACTAGGTGAAGTACAAGAGATGATAGATATCTGCGACTTTGCAGTAGGTCTTTCTCGCCAGTTACACGGTCTTACAATGCACTCGGAGCGTCCTGGACATAGAATGTATGAGCAGTATCACCCACTAGGTGTAGTAGGTATCATCTCTGCCTTTAACTTCCCAGTTGCAGTATGGGCGTGGAACACAGCTCTTGCTTGGGTTTGTGGCGATGTTTGTGTCTGGAAACCATCAGAAAAAACACCGCTTTGTGGTGTTGCTTGTCAAAACATTATTGCCGAAGTTCTTAAGGTTAACGATATGCCAGAAGGTATCTCTTGCCTTATAAATGGAGACTATAAAGTAGGTGAGATGATGACTACAGATAGGCGTCTACCTCTTATCTCTGCTACAGGCTCTACTCGTATGGGTAGAAAAGTATCTGCAACCGTAGGGGAACGTTTAGGTACATCACTTCTAGAACTAGGAGGAAACAATGCTATTATTGTAACTCCTGATGCAGATATTAAAATGACCGTGATAGGTGCTGTTTTTGGTGCTGTAGGAACAGCTGGACAACGCTGTACATCTACTAGACGCCTTATTATACATGAGAGTATGTATGACACGGTAAAGGATGCTATTGTAAAGGCATACGGGCAACTACGCATAGGCAATCCGCTTGATGAAAATAATCACGTAGGACCACTTATAGATAAAGATGCCGTAGCAAATTATAACAAAGCTCTAGAACGCGTAGTAGCAGAAGGAGGAAACATTCTAGTAGAAGGTGGTGTACTGTCTGGTGAAGGTTATGAGAGTGGATGCTACGTAAAACCAGCTATTGCAGAAGCTAGTAATGATTATGAAATTGTTCAACATGAGACTTTTGCTCCCGTATTATATTTATTAAAATACAAAGGTGACGTTACAGATGCCTTAGAGCTTCAAAACGGTGTGGCACAAGGACTTTCGTCTGCTATTATGACTAATAACCTACGCGAGGCTGAGCGTTTCTTAAGCGCTGCAGGATCAGATTGTGGAATTGCAAACGTAAATATAGGTACATCTGGGGCAGAAATAGGTGGAGCCTTTGGTGGTGAGAAAGACACTGGTGGAGGCCGTGAGTCTGGATCTGATGCTTGGAAAGTATATATGAGAAGGCAGACTAACACTATCAATTATACGACAGAGCTGCCACTTGCTCAAGGAATTAAATTTGACTTATAAGAGTCTTTATCTTTTTAAAAAACACTTATACTTTAAACCGCTTCTATTAATAGGAAGCGGTTTTTTTATGCGCTTTCGCGAAAAATTGAATCCATAACAAAAAATCTTCTCACAATAAGCCAAACGTTATAAAACCTACGTTTTACACTGAAATTTGATCATTTTTACTCGATTAATCTCATAAAAATACCGAGCAAATACATAATCTATTGAATATCAACTATAAAAAGTTGTAAGTGTTAATATTTTAACTAACTTTAAGAAACAGTAATCACCTAAAAAACAACCAAATGAGTAAGAAAACGGGATACCTCCTAAGTATGCTGGTTACGATTGTTATTTGTATGATTCTCGCCTGGATTTTTTGTTGTGGCACTACTAGTAATAGTGATTCACAAAATAATCAACGAGAGACCACTATTGACAATACTCCAGCAGTAGCTGCTCCAGAAGCAGCAACCTCAATGGCCTTTAATCTAAAAGGACCTGACGGTAATTTTGCCTTCAACAGCAATGACAATTTTAACTTTAACAATTCATCATTTACCATCCTACCTCCTATTTCTGAAAAAGTTACAGAAGGTGTAGGTGAGCTCAAAACATATCTTGAGACCACTGGTAACGAAGATAAAATGATAGACATTGTAGGGTATTATGACAGTGGAGAAAAGAACACCTCAGCATTTGCAAATCTTGGACTTGCAAGATCAAATTCTGTAAAAAACTATTTTGTTAATCAAGGAATTTCTTCAAGTCATATAAATGCATATGGAGAGCTACGCTCATCATTAGTTCCTGATGGCAACGTGTACAAAGGCCCTATAGAATACAGAATATTTAATCAAGCAAATGATGATCTTGATGCTACTAATGCAGCACTACTAGACATAGAAAAGAGTCTTAGAGCAGACCCACTTGTCTTGTACTTCGATTATGGAGAAGCCTCTGTAACTCTAAGCGAAAAACAACGCTTACAAATAGGAGACATAAGCCGCTATCTTGATAAAAAAGAAGGTGCAACCATTACTGTAGAAGGACACACAGACAGTCAAGGTAGCCTCACTACTAACGATAGACTAGGATTAGAAAGAGCAGAATTTGCAAAGGCGTATCTAGTAAACAACGGTATTTCTGGATCAAAAATCAAAACTGTTACAAAGGGAGAGCGCAACCCTATTGAAACAAATGATACCGAGGAAGGACGTAATAAAAATAGACGCGCAGTCATCACACTAAACTAACAGATCAAAAACAAAATAATTATGGATTTTTCAAACATAGCTTGCTGGATATGGCCACTCATCGCGGGTGTTATCTGCGGTATTTTAGGATATTTATTGGGTCGACTCTTTGGCAGTAATAATGATAAAACAATAGACTACAGTGCAGATCTTGAAGATTGCAGGCGCAAAACTGCATCTCTGCAAGCAGATCTCGATGCATGTACTCGTAAAACTGCATCCTTAGAAGCAGATTTAGCTTCAAGTGAGTCTAAACTTAATCTAGCAAAAAAAGCTCCCTTAGCAGCAACTAGTACCGCGAGCATCGCAAGTTCATTTGCAGCAGGTGTGGCTACTAGTGAAACAGTTATTCAAAATACAAATACAAGTATACCATCACCATCTATAGGTATTATAGGTGTACCGTTTGATGCTGCAGCGGCAAAAGGCGTGTATGGTAAGAAAAGAATAAAAGAAGACGATCTTACTATTGTAGAAGGAATAGGTCCGAAAATATCTGAGCTCTTCCATAACCACGATATCAAAACGTGGGCAGCACTTGCAAGCACTTCTGTAGAGAAGTGTCAAGAGGTACTCAATTCTGGTGGTAAACGCTTTGAGATACATCGTCCAGGCACTTGGCCTATGCAAGCCGAAATGGCCGCTCTAGGAAAGTGGGCAGAGCTTAAAAAATGGCAAGACGAGCACGATTACGGTAAAGCGTAAATAGCTCTATATATTCCATATAAAAAAGTCCGCTATGATATGTTTCATAGCGGACTTTAATTTTATAAACAGTTCTCTTCTATAATAATGTAGCGTCTAGTGTTATTTCTGCTTTCATAAGCTTAGATAGCGGGCACACTTCTTTTGCCTTAGTTGCTATTTTTTCAAATTCTTCGGTTGAGATATTTGGAACCTTACCTTTTGTGGTGAGGTGAATTTTTGTAATCTCCCCATCTTCAAAAGTTACGTCTGCACTTGTATCTAGAGCATCTGCTACGTAATCTTCTTCATTGAGTAAAAAACTAAGTTGCATTGTATAACATCCAGAATGTGCTGCTCCTATAAGTTCCTCTGGATTTGTACCCACTCCGTCTTCAAATCGAGTTCCAAAGGCATATTGTGCTTTATCTAGCACGGTACTTTCGGTAGAGATTGTTCCTTTTCCTTCTTTTCCGCTTCCTTCCCAGTGTGCGCTTGCGCTTCTTGTAAATTTCATTGTTTTTTTTATTTAAAGATATGAGTATTCCGCTTTCGCGAAAGCGATATTAACACCTTATAACAATGCGTTTAACAAAGGTTTATAATGACCTGAACTATTATTCCTCATTTGTTTTGAAGAAGTTGAAAGTGGCTATCCTATTTGAGTGCCATTTGCTACTTTTCTATCTGGAGCTATTAAAATAACATCCTTATCATTGCCTAAACCACCCAGAACAAGACACTCACTCATCATTGTTGCAATTTGCTTAGGTGGAAAGTTAACAACTGCAATCACTTGCCTTCCTACTAGTTCTTGAGTCGTATATAACTGCGTGATTTGTGCAGATGTTTTCCTTTTACCGTACTCACCAAAGTCCACAACCATTTTATAGGATGGATTTCTAGCCTCTGCAAAAACCTCTGCAGATAAAATGGTGCCTACTCGCATTTCTACCTTAGTAAAATCACTCCAGGTCAAATTTTTATGCTCCTTATCTTCCATGATTATTTTTTTAATCAGTAGCAAATTAGTTAATAATCTACACTACTACTGGCCATTATTAGCTAGCAGAACAATAACTCCTATCACAATAAGACCCGCTAGTATCGCAAAGAAAATCTTCCAGAATGAATACGGTCGCTTTCCAGAGAGTGCTCCCGTTTCTCCATTAACAAAGAAGTTATATTCCTTACCGTTATAGCGGTATGAACTCACATATACTGGCAATAAAATATGTTTAAACGTCTCCTCTGCGAGCTTCATGTCTATGGATGATACTCGTTGTGTATCACCGCCTATGTCTCTAGCTGCCCAAGTAGATGCTATTTGCTCTGCTACATCACGAGATTTACCATAACCGTCTTTAAGAGGAATGGTATATTTTTCTGTCACAAAACCAGATAAGAATCCGCTATTGAATGGTTGTAATTTTTTGAGATCCCATCTAGCAATTTTAGAAGGAACTCTACCAGCGCGTTGTTTTGATGCTTTTATGAGCGTGTCATCTACAAATCCAGACACGTGACCAGAGGCGGGATACCATCTCGTTTTACGTACTTGCCTTGATTGCGTTTTTCCTTTACTATCGCGATAAGTTTGCGTCTCATAGTAATACTCACCACGCTGTCCCGTATAGTTTGCAGCAAGCTGTGCATCAAAGGTCCAATATGGCAGGTACAGCCCCTTTGTAAACTGAGGATCTAGTGAGGCTTTCTTAAGTTTATTAGGCGCCCACCAGAGACCGTTTACCCACTTTTTAAAAATAGTAAAAGAGGCACTCTGATCTATCTGAAATGGCAAGACAGCTCCTGGTAAAATCCAGTCTTCCTTGCGGGCATCTTCAAGTATGAGTGGCATACTGCAATACACGCAGTGTAGGGATTTATAGTTTTCTTCTACGTGCTGGTTTGCTCCACAATTTTTGCAATGCAACATAGAGATCTCTTCGCTGTTTTTTTGATCACCCATACTTTCTAGGTATGGATACAGCTCCAGCTCTTCAAACTTGCTCGTGGCTAGTGATATCTCTTCTTTATGACCGCAATACTCACAAGTGATGGCTGTGGTACCGGGCTTATACTTGAGCTCTGCGCCGCAATTTATGCAGGCCTTTTTGAGTTCGGTTTTATGTATGGGGTTTTCTTCCATATAGGCATAGAGTAATTACGCTTTCGCGAAAGCGCACATAGGCTATTACATTGTAAAATTTTTAAACCGGCAGTGGCGGCGGTGTGTTACCTCCTAAGAACGACTTAAGCTCCTCTACCTCCTGCAAGGCTGTCCATCCAGCCATACCTTGCTTCCACACAAGGCTCTCTTTATTGATAGTACGGTTTGCAAATAAAGCCTTGAGCTGATCGATACCTACGGGTCCTTGTTGTGCACCTTTTACCGCATAAAAATATTGTACAGCGGCTGGCATAGGTGGCGGCATCATTCCGCCTTGATTCATTTGTGGTTTTGCTTGTTGTTGTCCTCCCATTTGTGGAGACATCATTCCTCCCATTTGTTGTGCGAGTACAAAGCCCATTCCCATTCCCATTCCTGCACCTGCTGTACCACCTTCATTTGCTGCTGCAGCTTCTATAGCTTTGGCAGTTTTGAACTTAGTAAGCTTATCTAGGTCAAGCTTATCGATACGGCTATATTCAAATATTTCTTTCTTGAGATCTTCTGGCATCGATACATTCTCGATGTAAAATTTCTCAAGAGAAATACCCACAGACAGAAACTCTGGCTTCATCACCTCTTGGCACGTCTCAGAAAGCTCAGTAGTATTTGCCGCATAGAGCTCTATAGGCAGATTTGCTTCTCCTACTGTATCTGTAAACCTAGTTGCAATAAGGCTTTTGAGATGCTCGTTGATTTCAAAATTTGTAAAGTTGTTATCTGTCCCTACGATGTCTACAATAAACTTTCCAGCATCTGCAATTTTAAAGGCGTAGGTACCAAAAGCGCGAATCTCAACTAGTCCAAAACGGTCATCGCTTAATGTTATAGGGTTTTTAGTTCCCCACTTTTCGTCTGTAAATAAGTGTGTGTTTACAAAATAAACTTCTGCTTTAAATGGAGAGTTGAAGCCATATTTCCACCCTTTAATAGTAGATAATATTGGTAAGTTTTGAGTAGTAAGGTCATATGTACCTGGTGTAAAAACATCTGCAAGTTGGCCCTCGTTTACAAATACTGCTGTCTGTCCTTCTCTTACAATGAGCTTTGCACCGTTTTTAATCTCGTTTTGATAACGTTCAAAACGATGTGCAATCGTGTCATCTGTGTAGTCTAGCCACTCTACAATATCTATAAACTCGTTGCTGAGCTTCTCTTTAATCTTGCTAAAAATATCCATAGGTTGTGTTGTTTTAACTATTGGTGGCTTGAAGATACAAAATGTTACAAAAAACCTGCTATTGTTCCCTCAAACAATAGCAGGTCTTAATTGCCTACATAAAGGCAACTCAAAACAATGTATAGTGGCTTATCATCTATCCTTGGTACTCATATGAGCTACCATCTGAAAATTCAATTGAGAAATAAGAAACATCAAATTCCTCATCTTGAAAAATTTCTTCTAGAAGTCCCCACTCTTCCGTATTTGTATTCATGACATATCTTTTTAAGTGATTAATACATTACAAATATGATCCAGATTTCTAAATCTATTAGGGATATAATGACGTGAGTATGTAAGGGTCTATACCCCTATATTTCTAAGTCATTCTTAAAATTCCTACACAAAAGACTTATTAATAGAGCCGCTAGACAGCTTTTCTTATAATGATGTTGAGGTTGTTGTTAAGCTTTCGCGAAAGCGTTATTAATACCCTTAAAGAATTCCTATTTTTGATACACTTTTTAAAAAGATATGTATGCTCACGATAGATCCTAAAGAAATACCTGTTCCACAATTATTTGGCCACCTTACAGGCGCCGTGGGACCACGTCCTATTGCATTTGCAAGTACTGTAGATAAGGATGGAAAAGTAAATCTCGCTCCTTTTAGCTTTTTTAATGTCTTTGGGGCAAATCCTCCTATTCTTGTGTATTCTCCTTCTAGAAGTGGTCGTGATAACACCACAAAACACACACTTGATAACGTACTCGAAGTACCTGAATGTACTGTAAACATTGTAAACTATGCAATGGTACAGCAAATGTCACTGGCAAGTACGGCTTATGCAAAAGGAGTAAATGAGTTTACAAAATCTGGGCTAACAGAAAAGCCATCTGAGATGGTACAACCTCCTTGCGTTGCAGAAGCGCCAGTACAGTTTGAGTGTAAAGTAATTGAGGTAAAGCCACTAGGTGATCAAGGGGGTGCAGGAAACCTTGTGATTTGCGAAATTTTAAAAATGCATATTGATGAGGAGATACTAGATGCTCATGGCGCAATAGATCCTCTCAAGATAGATCAAGTATCACGTATGGGCGCAAACTGGTATAGCCGTGCAAAAGACGGACTTTTTGAAGTACCTAAACCTGTTTTAAGAACAGGAATAGGCGTAGATATGATTCCTCAAGATATAAGAAATAGTACGATACTTACTGGTAATGATCTAGGTATGCTGGGTAATGTAGAGCAATTGCCTACAGCAGATGAGATTTCTAGTTTTATAGCACAGCATCAGGATTTAAGAACAAATCTCACCACAACAACGCAAGAAACGCTGCACAAAATAGCAAAGGAATATTTAGATAAAAAAAATGTGGATAATGCGTGGAGAGTTCTGCTCGCAAAACGCTAGGATTTTTATAAATTTACACCCTAATAATTGAACGCGATGGAAGTACAAGGTAAAGTAAAAATGATAGGTGAGACTCAAACATTTGGGAGTAACGGCTTTAGAAAAAGAGAACTTGTCGTAACGACAGAAGAGCAATACCCACAGCACATTATGGTGGAGTTTGTACAAGATAAAACAGATCTTTTGAACAACTATGCTGTTGGCCAAAACGTAAAAGTAAGCATTAACTTAAGAGGTCGCGAGTGGGTAAATCCACAAGGTGAAACTAAGTATTTTAACTCTATACAAGGATGGCGCATAGAGAATCTTGCAGCAGCAAATGCTGGTGGAGGACAACCATTACCTCCTATGCCTCCAGCAGATTCATTTGAGCCTGCAACAAACCTTAATAGCGACGATCACGACGATCTACCATTTTAAGACGATAAAGCTCAATAAATTGAGATTTGAACCCAAAACAATTAACTTGTTTTGGGTTCTTTATTTTTACACCTTTATCAATCTATGATTGTATACGGAGTTTGTAAAAGTTGTCATAACCACTTGAGCCTAAATGTTCTTGCTGGCACACGTGCGGAACTCTCAAAACAAATAGGTGTAAGCATTTCAAAAAAATGCGACCGCTGTGGTGTTACTACCACCTTTAGTATAAACCAGCTCAAAGCAAAACTCTCAAAGCGCATTCGTCATGCGGTTTTAGAGGTTGCAATTGTAGGTGTTGTTGTGCTCTTTTCTAGCTATTACTTTCTCACAGATATTACCTACATGGCCTTAATTATTGCTTTTTATACACCGCTTGCTTTAGGTTATGTGTGGCATACAAGAAGAAATTTTAAGTTAATCGATACTTTTAATAGAAGCAAAGCCTAGTTATCTTTGTGCATAGCTATTAATTATACTCGTGCTTTTACTCCCAGAAGATCAACATTGGAATAATGACCCTTGGTTTCCAGAACACCATCTGGCAGACGAAGAAGGACTACTTATGGTAGGTGGAGATCTTACTACAGACTGGTTATTACTCGCCTACAAATCTGGTATTTTCCCTTGGTATAATGAGGGGCAACCCATCTTGTGGTGGAGTCCAGACCCACGTATGGTCGTAAAACCTAGCGACGTTCATGTGTCTAAATCCATGCGCAAAGTGTTACGTGATAACCACTTTGAAGTCACTTACAATAAAAATTTCTTAGAGGTAATTCTCGCTTGTAAGCGTATTAAACGTAACGGTCAAGACGGCACATGGATTACTAATGATATCATAGACGCGTATCTCAGATTACACGAATTAGGTCATGTAATCTCTGTAGAAGTCTGGCATGAAGACAAACTCGTAGGAGGCCTCTATGGTATAGACTTGCAAGATAAAGGTGTTTTTTGTGGCGAGAGTATGTTTGCAACCATGAGTAATGCCAGTAAAGTGGGGTTTATTACGCTTTCGCGAAAGCTTACTAAAAACGGATACAAGCTCATAGACTGCCAGATGTACACAGACCATCTCGCAAGCCTAGGCGCCGATGAAATACCTAGAGAAACCTTTTTAGAATATCTTAAATAGTAGCTTTACTACTCTTGTACCATCTCGTACCTAAAACAGTTTACATCGTGATCATTTACCATCCCTATGGCCTGCATAAATGCATAGATAATGGTACTTCCCACAAACTTGAAGCCTCGCTTTTTTAGATCTTTAGATATTTTATCACTTAGAGGCGTATTTGCTGGGCATTCTTTATAATCATTCCAGTGATTTTTTATGGGTGTGTTATCTACATAATCCCATAGGTATTTTGAAAAACTGCCGTATTCCTTTTGGATCTCCATAAACAGCCTTGCATTTGTAACCGTACCACGTACTTTTAGCTTGTTTCTTATAATACCAGCATCTTGCAAGAGTGATTGTATTTTATCTTCGTTATAAGCGGCAATGCGCTTGTAATCAAAATTATCAAAGGCAACTCTAAAGTTTTCTCTCTTTTTTAAAATTGTAATCCAGCTCAATCCCGCTTGAAAAGTCTCAAGAACCAAAAACTCAAAGAGTAGATCTTCATCTCTAAGCGGAGTTCCCCACTCGTTATCGTGATAAGCCTCATATAGGTCATCACCCACACACCAGCCACATCTATGTTTTTCCATACGGTTACAATTTGTTTTTCTAACTCGAAAGATAGTAAGTTTGTAGTAAAGCCTGCGACATAATGGCTATGGAAACTATGCAAAAAACAACAACACAACTAGTCAAAGAAAGTCTCTCTGAGGCAATCTCTTACCAAGATTATAGAGTACTTACAGAAACTCACGCCCTAGAAGGCACAAATACAGGTCCAGAAGTCACAGAGGCATTGCACAACTATACAATGCTCAATCACAAACGTATGAAGCGTCTAGATAAGACCATAAAACTGTCTGAAGAGTCTCAAAACGCAATAAAGCAATATAACGTTAAAGCCACTTGGCTTGTACTAACAGAAAGCTGGTGTGGTGACGCGGCACAAACAATGCCTGTAATGCAAAAGTTTGCAGACCTCAACCCTAACATTGATTTTAAGGTCATTCTAAGAGATGAAAATCTTGAGCTTATGGATCGTTTTTTATATAACGGTGGTCGGTCTATCCCAAGACTTATTGCCTTTGACAATGAAACTCAAGAAGTACTTGGAGACTGGGGACCACGTCCATCTGAAGCTACAAAAATGGTAAATGATTATAAAGAAGCTCACGGTAAACTCACACCAGAGTTTAAACAAGACTTACAAGTGTGGTATAATAAAGACAAAGGCCAAAACACTGTAGAAGATTTACTTCATCTATTAAAATAGATTATAAGCTTATCCTTGAAAATCAAAAGTCACACTGCCTAGCTGTGTGGCTTTTGTTCCTTTATCAAAGTAGGCCCTGTTTAAATATTTCATAGCTTGGTCTATAAGGCAGCCATTTGCGCTTGTAGAAGCATTTTTATTAAACGTTTTCTTTACAATAACCCCCTTATTATTTACAGTAATATTTATGACCACCTTGCCAAAAGCGTCACAAGTATACACGGGGTTAGGTAAAGCAATTGCTGTACGACCTACTAAATTATAAGAAACAGTACTCTGTCTGTAAGCGCTCTTTTTCTTAATGTCTCTAGCATCCTCTCTTGCCTCTATTGCGGCTTGTACTTCTTTCTTCTTTTCTTCTAGAGCAGCTTCTCTAGCCTCTTGCAAGGCGTTAAGTTGATTATTTGTGCGCTCATTAAGATTTTCAACACTGCTTTGCTGGCGCTGTGCAATTGCCTTTCTTATCTCGTCCTCCTCTTGCAGCGCTTTAGATAATTCACTTGAGTTGTATGCTTGATTAGATAAACGAGTTCTTTGCTGTACTGGTGTTTTGGTTTCTTCCTCCGGTTCTTCTAGATTTTGAGTAATAACCGGTATTTCTATAAACTCCTCTGCTATCTCACCCTGATATGGTTTTACTCCCAAAAAGAAAAATACAAGCACTAAAAAACTCGCTCCAAAAACGGTAATGAGTAGTGCCTTATCTGATGGGGATAATTTCATAGGTATTTAAAAGTTACAAAAAATAAGCCATAAGTTATGACTCGTAGGTGGCGCGCCTCTAGATATCGCCAGGATTGCTTTGAGTAATCTCTCTTATAAAGTCATCTAGAAGATGTGCATTATCTACGCTATAATCGCCTATTTTGGTTCTTCTAAGCGCCGTAAGGTGGGCACCACTTTTAAGCCCTTCTCCAAAATCGAACGCTAGTGATCGTATATAAGTACCTTTACTGCAGCTTACTTTAAAATCTACTTCGGGCATTTCAATACGTGTAATTTCAAAAGATGAGATGTGTATCTCTCGCTTCGGAATTTCTACTTCCTCACCTGCTCTTGCAAATTCATACAGACGCTTCCCTTCTTTTTTTAGTGCAGAAAATACAGGTGGACGTTGCATTATTTTTCCTTGGTACGCTTTCGCGAAAGCGTATATATCCTCCTCAGTGATATGCTCGGTAGGGTATTCTTTATCTATGGCTGTCTCCAGGTCATAACTAGGCGTGGTGCCACCTAGAGTGATGGTGCCAGTATATTCCTTCTCCTGACCCATAAACTCGTGTAGACGCTTTGTAAACTTACCTGTACAGATAATCATAAGACCAGTAGCGAGCGGGTCTAGTGTGCCTGCGTGCCCTACTTTGATCTTTTTTATGTTTCGGTTCTTACGTATAAGCCAGCGCACTTTGTTTACTAGCTGGAAGGAAGTCCACTCAAGAGGCTTGTCAAAAATAAGCACTTGGCCATCTCTAAAATCTTGATCTGTAAGGCTCGTTATCTCAGACATAGACTTAGTTATAAAGTGAGAAACCTATCGCAATAACTCCTACAATGAGGCAGTATATAGCAAACCAAGAGAGTTTACTTTTCTTCACAAGTTTTATCATCCAGGTGCAAGCTATAAGTCCTGCAACAAAGGCAGATATAAAACCTATCACTAGTACAGAGACATTACCCGTTTGAGTCGTAATTGCTCCGTCCATAAGGTCCTTTGCAATTTTTCCAAAAATAAGTGGAATCACCATTAAAAATGAAAATCGTGCTGCCTTACTCTTATCATTACCCAGTAATACAGAGGTAGATATAGTCGCTCCACTACGTGAGATACCAGGTATCATAGCGACTGCTTGAGAAACACCAATTATAAATGCATTAGAAAAAGTTACATTCTTTTGAGTGTCTTTTGCTCTATCTGCAAAGTATAGTAGTACCGCTGTTACAAGTAGCATACAGCCTACAAGCATAATATTTCCTCCAAAAAGTGCTTCTAGTTGCTCCTCAAAAAAGAGTCCTACAATGACAGCAGGTATCATTGACAAAACGATTTTTGCCGAAAATTGTGTTTCTTCATTCCACTTGAATGAAAACAATCCGCTTAAAATTTCTATGATATCTTTTCTAAAGACTACAATGGTAGAAAGTGCTGTTGCAAAATGTACCACTACGGTAAACATAAGGCTCTCTTCTGGTACAGAAGTATCTCCTAGTATGGCTTTACCTAGCTCGAGGTGCCCACTAGATGAAACAGGTAAAAACTCAGTAAGTCCTTGAATGACACCAAGGATAAATGCGTCAAGATTATTCATAGGGCAAAGATAAAACTGTAGTTACAAGCGGCAAGTGTTACTTCCCTTTATTAGGATTTAATAAGATGGCATATACTTCTATACCAAAACCTATAAGTATTACTGCTGGGGCAAGACGTATGCGTCTCCAAGAGTAAATCTCTGGGTTAAACACATTAGGGTCATCACTACCTCCTCCAGACATAAGTATAAAACCTAAGGCTATAACTCCAAGGCCTATAAGCATCCACGTAAAATTTTTCTTCCCAAATATAAATTCGGTAGGTTGTTTTGATACTTCTTTACGTTTTTGTTCTCCCATAATACATCTAGTAATTCGGCTAGTAGTATAGCTCGTCTGTGCGCAAATTTAAGAAACGTTGTGTTGCCAGAAAGGTACTAAACCAAGTAATGAGTATTCCCATTAAAAACACACCTCCAAATAATGCTCCTAGTACAACGGGATCATCTAGTAGTGTAAGTTGCGGAAATGCTTTATTTGCATAGTATAAAACTCCTGCCATCCCTGCTATAGCGATAAGCGCACCTATAATCCCGAGGCGCACACTCTTCCACACAAAAGGACGTCTTATAAAACGTTTTGTCGCGCCCACCATTTGCATTGTCTTTATTGTAAAACGCTTTGCATACACAGATAATCGTATAGAGCTATTGATAAGCAGTACTGCAATAAATGTAAATATGCCAGAGATAATAAGTATCCACAGGCTTATTTTTTTGATATTATCGTTAAGCAATGATATGAGCGGTTTATCATAAGTTACTTCTTCTACAAAGTCTTTTGATCCGATTTCATTTGCTATTTCTTCTACTTTCTCTGCAGATACATAATCTGCATTGAGGTATAAGTCTATGCTATTTTGAAGCGGGTTCTCCCCAAGGTAATCTACAAAGTTTTCTCCCAAGGCTTCACTATGAGCTGCCGCAGCCTCTTCTTTTGAAACAAATTTTATAGATTTTGTGTACGCTGCAAGAGAAAGTGTTTTCTCTAGCTGTTTCATCTCCACATCTTTTGCAGTGTCTTTAAAGTAAACACCTACGGCAATAGTCTCCTTAAAATAATCTGCTACCTTCTTGGTATTGAGGACTAGTAACCCCAAAATTCCCAACAGAAAAAGAACCAAAGCAATACTAATCACCACCGAAAAATAGGAGGTAATCAATCGTCTTTTCTGGTATTTTTCAAAAGATGAACTCATTTGCTAGGGTTTTGAGTAAAAGTAGTAAATCCTACACACTCCGTTATCAAACGAAGAGATTCTGATTGTATTATTATTAAATATACCGATTTACAAAAATCCATCACTCTCCACATACGCATCTATTACACGCTGCTCGCCTTCCTTCCCTTTTATACTATTGCCATGCTCCATTCCTAAAACTCCTTTAAAATCGCGGCTATGAATATATTTAAATACATTTTTATAGTTAATCTCTCCAGAGGTAGGCTCATTGCGCCCCGGGTTATCTCCTATCTGGAAATAAGCAATCTCGTCCCAGCACTGCTCTATGTTAGGAATCAAGTTTCCTTCTTGAATTTGCTGATGGTAAATATCAAATAGAATCTTACAGGACGGACTATCTACTGCTTTACAAATTTGATATGCTTGCGGCGACTTAGATAAAAAGAGTCCTGGGTGGTTTCTAAAATTTAATGGTTCAAGCACCATTACAATTCCATGTGGTTCTAGAATCGCTGCAGCTTGTTTTAAAGTCTCTACCACGTTTGCCGTTTGATATGCCATGTCTTGACGCATATCCACATGACCAGGTACGACTGTCATCCACTTTGCATTTACACGTTTGGCGACAGTAACAGATTTCTTAATATCACCTAGAAACTCTTCTCTCCATTCTTGCTTTCCGCTCGCTAGATGAGGTGTTGTCCAGTATATCTTATGAGCCACAAATACTCCCATGGTTATCCCACGTTCTTTCATAACAAGTGCCATGGCCTCTTGTTCAGCAATGGGACGGTTGCGCATCTCATTATCTTCGAAGGCGGTAAATCCTTGATCTGCCATAAAGTGAAGCTGATCGATCACATTTTCGCCAGCGAGCTCTTTAAACATCCCTACATGTGGAGCATAGTTGAGATTAAAAGAGTGTGCTCCATTTTTCGCTTTCGCGAAAGCGGAAACATCTCCTATCCCATTAACCATAGCGTTTACCCCGATACTACCTAAACCTAAAAAGGAACCCGTGAGAGCTCCTTTTTGTATAAATTTCCTTCTGTCCATAACTTATTAAAATTCTTGCAACATTGTCATTTATAGCATTCCATTTATTAATTACATCTGATGTAATTTATAGAGAATATGTCTTTCCTCCTGTTGCTTCCTCTAGTGGTAAGCAACCTACTTGTTTACCTGGAATAGGCTCATAAGCGAGTACATTTTCTCCTATTTCTTCTGAGGCTTTCCATCCCCATATAGTCATTCCTCTTATATTTCCTAAAAGGCTAAAAGAACCAGCATCTGGATCTACTTTTACCGTCTTGTCATTCTCGTAAACTTGATAAAACTCACCTAAACCTTTATTGTAAATAGCTTGTTCTTCTTGAGATGCATTAAGGTACTTTGTGAGTAAGGCATCATAATCTTCTGCTTCGGCCTCTTCAAATGTCTTTCCAGAGGCGTCTTGCAATCTATTTGCAAGTGCGTCAAACCCTGCTAGAATTTGCGTTTTACCTTCTGCATCTACTGCTTGATTCCAGTAAGTATCTATAAACTTGTGTACACCTACATCTACCGCTCCTGGGATCATCTCGTCAGAAGGAATAATAAGATCTACCATATGGCGCAATGCTTTACCTTGAGACTTGCTTAAAAATACAGGCTCAAACACCGGTCCATCTGCTTTACAACTTTGTAAAAGGCTCAATATCGTAGGTGTTGCAACAAGTGCTACTCCACCTAATCCTAAGTTCTTTATTAATTGTCTTCTATTCATCTTACGCTTCTTTTTTGATTTGAGCAGCAGCGTGATTTGCAGCACGTGCGCTAAAAGCCATATATGTGAGTGATGGGTTTACACAACTTGCAGAGGTCATAAACGCTCCGTCTGTAATATAAACGTTAGGAACAGCGTGTAACTGGTTATTACCGTTACAAACTGATGTCTTAGGATCACGACCCATACGAGCCGTACCCATTTCATGTATTCCGTTACCCGGAGCACTAGGATCATCCATAGTCTGGATATCTGTAAACCCAGCCTTTTTAAGCATATCTTTTGCACTTGCAATCATATCCTTACGCATTTCCCACTCATTCTCTTTCCACTCTGCGTCAAAGTTTACCTTAGGTTGTCCCCATTTATCAAGATCATTATAATCTAGCGTCATTTTGTTCTCATGGTAAGGAAGACACTCTCCAAAGCCCATAAGACTCATAGTCCATCCTCCTGGTTTTTGAATCTCTTCTTTAAGCTTTGCTCCGTATCCTGCTTCGGCAATTTGTGGTTGATAATCACCACGACCTGCACCACCTTGATAACCGTAACCACGCTTAAAGGTTTTTTGATCTGTTACTCCGCCTATGTTTCTAAAACGAGGAATATATAACCCATTAGGACGACGTCCTTTGTAATATTTGTCTTTATCACCATCCCACTTTGCAGTTGCTCCTGCTTTAAAGTGGTGATCCATTAAGTTGTGTCCTAGCTCTCCAGAGTCATTACCCATCCCGTTAGGAAAACGCTCACTCTTAGAGTTCATAAGAATACTAGCAGAGGCAATTGCAGAAGCACAAAGGAAAACGGTCTTTGCTTTAAACTCCATAGTCTCCATGGTCTCTTGATCGGTAACTTTTACTCCTGTTGCCTTCCCTGTTTTATCATCATACACCACTTCTGTCACGATAGAAAATGGACGTAACGTCATATTCCCTGTGCGTTCGGCAGCTGGTAAAGTAGATGAGTTACTTGAAAAGTACCCTCCAAAAGGACATCCTCTCACACAGCGATTTCTAAACTGGCAAGCAGAGCGACCATCATATGTTTTTGCTCCTGTAATGTGCGCAACACGCCCAATAGTAAGTAAACGACCGTCTTTATAATTTTCGGCCATGTTTTTCTTAAGTACTTCCTCTACACAGTTAAGTTCCATAGGAGGTGAGAATTTACCATCAGGTAATACTTCAAGACCTAGACTCTCTCCAGAAACAGAGATATACTCTTCCACCTTATCATACCAAGGAGAAATATCGCTATAACGCACTGGCCAGTCTACAGCTATGCCTTCTTTTTTATTTGCTTCAAAATCAATATCAGATAAACGGTAACTCTGGCGTCCCCACATAATAGAACGACCTCCCACGTGATATCCACGTATCCAGTCAAAACGTTTTGTCTCATTATAAGGATGATCTACATCATCTACAAAAAAGTGACGACTCTCTGCTTTATGAACATAACCCGTACGAGCTTGCTTCTCATAACGAGCCTCTACTTCTACACTATTATTACCCTTTAACTCAAAGTCCCAAGGGTCTTTATGCATAGTAGGGTAGTCTTCAATGTGATTAACCATACGACCACGCTCTAAAACAAGCGTTTTCATACCATTCTCACATAACTCTTTTGCTGCCCATCCTCCGGAGATTCCTGAGCCTACGACGATTGCGTCGTACATTTCGTTTTCGTTGGCTGTGTTCACTATATATTGTATTAATGAAAAAAAATTGTGATGTAGTTTACCAAATATATAAATTTTAAGTTGTTTTTTGTTAATATGAGAAAAAGGTTACCTTAGTCAAACACTAGATTTAACAGTAATTCACGGGCGAAAACGTTATAGTTCTACCCTCCAATTAAATTATATTATGAAAAAATATCTTCTAGGAGCATTTTTATGCGCATTTACACTCTTTTCTTGTAAAACAGATCAAAAAAAAGAGGGTGATAACGCTTCCGCGAAAGCAGAAATTGAAAATTCTCAAAAAACAGCTCCAACTTTCAAACATTCGCTAGCTCAATGGTCACTTCACAAACCGTTTCAAGATGGTACTATGGACCCGATGGAATTCCCGCAAATTGCCAAAGATCTTGGTTTTACCGGAGTAGAATATGTGACACAACTATATCCATCTGTTGCTGAAGTAGGGACAGGTTACAAAGAACGTGTAATGAAACTTGCAAACGACCTTAATACTAAGGCAAATGCTGCAGGAATGGATAACGTTCTTATTATGGTTGATCACGCTGGTGAACTAGCAGATCCAGATCCTAAAAAACTAGAAGAAGCTATTGCAAATCACAAAATATGGATGGATGCTGCAAAACTTATGGGAGCACATTCGGTAAGGGCAAATCTCTTTGGAGAGCTAGATCCTGTAAAATGGCACGCACTATCTGTAGCATCTCTTAAAGAACTAGGAGCTTACGGTAAAGAAGTAGGCGTAAACGTAATTATAGAAAACCACGGAGGATGGTCTAGTGATGGAGAAAAGCTTGTTGCTGTGATGAAAGAGGTTAATATGGAAACAGTAGGTGTCTTACCAGATTTTGGAAACTTTTGTGTAAAACGTGAAGGTGGAGAACGCTGGGGCGCGCCTTGTATTTTAGAATATGATACCTATAAAGGAATAGAAGAAATGATGCCGTATGCAAAAGGAGTGTCTGCAAAGTCATATAACTTTGATGAAAATGGTGATGAGACAAAATTAGACTATCAACGATTAATGCAAATCGTTGCCGATAGCGGTTTTGAAGGATATGTGGGTACAGAATATGAAGGGCCACTAGAAGACCCAAAAGAAGGTATCGCTCTGACTAAAGCACTAGTTCAAAAATCAATAGACAATCTTAAATAAGCAATATGAAATCAACGACTAAGTTTCAATTATCCCTAATGATGTTTCTCGAGTTTTTTATCTGGGGAGGCTGGTTTGTAACCTTGGGTACCTTTATGGGTAATAACCTAAGCGCCGAAGGAGGAGAAATTGCAGCAGCATTTTCTACACAATCTTGGGGAGCTATTATAGCACCATTTATTATAGGTCTTATTGCAGATCGATTTTTTAATGCAGAGCGCATTCTGGGAGTATTACATATTATAGGTGCTGTACTTATGTATTTGATGTCACAAGCAACAGACTCGGCTGTGTTTTATCCATATGTTTTAGGGTATATGATTGCTTATATGCCTACACTGGCGCTAGTAAACTCGGTTGCATTTAACCAGATGAAAGACCCATCAAAGGACTTCCCATTCATACGTGTATGGGGAACCATCGGTTGGATTGTGGCAGGACTATTAATAAGTTTTGCTTTTGGATGGGATTCTCAAGAATCTATCGCTGCAGGTTTACTTAAAAATACATTTGTAATGACTGCTATTGCTTCTGCAGTTCTAGGAGTTTTTAGTTTTACACTTCCTAAAACACCACCAAGTGCAAAAGGAGAGAAAGTTGCAATTAAAGATATTTTAGGTCTTGAAGCTTTAGATTTACTTAAGGATAGAAACTTCTTAGTGTTTTTCCTTTCTTCGGTACTTATTTGTATTCCACTTGCTTTTTATTATCAAAATTTAAGTCCGTTCCTAACGGAGTCTGGTGTAGAAAAGTCTACAGCCCTTGCTTCTATAGGTCAAGTATCTGAGGTAGTCTTTATGTTATTACTTCCTTTCTTCTTTAAGAAATTTGGGTTTAAGAAAACTATCCTTGTAGGGATGCTCGCTTGGACATTGCGCTACCTACTGTTTGCTTATGGTAACACGGGAGACCTTTTCTTTATGATTATTACAGGTATTGTTTTACACGGTATTTGCTATGACTTTTTCTTTGTGTCTGGACAGATTTATACAGACAGTAAAGCTGGACCAAAAATTAAAAGTGCCGCTCAAGGACTTATCACACTTGCTACTTACGGTGTAGGTATGCTTGTAGGTTTTTATGTGGCAGGAAAAATAACAGATGCAAACATTGTAGGTGAAGGTCACGACTGGAACTCAGTATGGGTATTCCCAGCGATTTTTGCAGCAGCAGTATTTGTGATTTTTGCACTGTTATTTAAGAGTGAGAAAATAGAATATACGGAGTAGTAGCAAAGTCTTAAAAAGTCTTTCCCCTACCCTAAAGGGCGGACTTTTCTTAGAAAAAGCATATTTACTTGATATAATTAAAAAATAAAAACACAACACAATGAGCAATAAAATAAGATGGGGCGTCTTAGGTGGCGGCGGAGATAGTTTAATAGGTGTGTTACACCGCGTGGCGGCAAGTATGTTTGACGCATACCAGCTAGTAGGTGGTTCTTTTAACCCAGATATTGAGGTAAGTAAAGACTTTGCTGCTCAAATAGGCATCCCGACAGATCGTATTTATAAAGATCTAACGGAGCTTGTAGAAAAGGAAACAGAACTCCCAGCAGACCAGCGTATGGAAGTGGTATCTATACTAACGCCTAACTTTTTACACTTCCCGATGGCAAAGCAGCTTCTAGAAGCTGGCTTTAACGTGATTTGTGAGAAGCCTATGACAATGACGCACGCAGAGGCGCTAGAGCTTGAGGCTATCCAAAAGAAAAATGGTAACGTCTTTGGACTTACGCATACCTATACAGGCTACCCTATGGTGCGCCAAATGAGGGAAATGATAGCAAATGGAGAACTAGGCGAGATACAAAAAGTAGACGCGCAGTATTACCAAGGCTGGATTAATAACCTCATACACGACAAGGAGCAGCGCAATAGCACCTGGCGTTTAATGCCTGAAAAATCGGGAATTTCTTGCTGTCTTGGCGATATAGGCGTTCACGCTTACCAGATGCTAGAGTTTGTAACTGGCAAAAAAATTAAATCTGTACTTGCAGACCTCAACCATCTGTATGCAGATAATGAGATGGATATAGACGGCACCGTATTACTACGCCTAGATGAATACACAAAAGGTGTATTGCGATCTAGTCAAATAGCAACAGGAGAAGAGAACAACTTTACCGTAGCTGTTTATGGTACAAAAGCAGGTCTTAAGTGGGAGCAAGAAAACCCTAACTATCTTTATTTACTAGAAGATGGACAACCTATGCGAGTGCTTAAGCCAGGCCACGCTTATAACAGTGCGCTATCGCTAGATGGCACAAAACTACCTCCGGGACACCCAGAAGGTATTTTTGACGCGATGGGTAATATCTATAAAGGCGTTGCAAAGGCATTACGTGGAGAAGACTACAATTCTGGAGAGTTTCCAGGGATGACAGATGGTGTACGAGGAATGAATTTTATAGAGAAAGCCGTGCAATCTCATCGTGATGGAAATGTGTGGGTAGATTTAGAGTAGTATAAGTACGCTTTCGCGAAAGCGTAAAAAACAACAATAGAAAAGATTCTCGCATTCGCGGGAATAAAATAAATATATCCAATGAAAACAATAAAAGGACCCGCAGTATTTCTCGCCCAGTTTATGGATGACAAAGCACCATTTAATTCACTAGATGGATTGTGTAAATGGGCAGCAGACCTTGGGTATAAAGGAATACAAATACCAACTTGGGAAAACCGATTAATTGACCTCACCACAGCAGGAGAGAGTAAAACCTACTGTGATGAGCTTAAGGGTAAAGTAAATGACTATGGGCTTGAGATAACTGAGCTCTCTACACACCTACAAGGGCAACTGGTTGCAGTACATCCTGCTTATGACTTGATGTTTGATAATTTTGCTCCAGACGATTGTAAAAACAATCCAAAGAAGCGTACTGAGTGGGCTCGCAAGCAAGTAATAAGCGCAGCACACGCAAGTAAACATCTAGGTCTTGATGTGAGTGCGACATTTAGTGGTTCGCTGCTTTGGCATACAATGCACCCTTGGCCACAACGTCCTGCAGGACTTGTTGAAATGGGGTTTGAAGAGCTAGCCAAACGCTGGTTACCTATACTCAACACTTATGATGAGTGTGGTGTAGATGTGGCTTATGAGATCCACCCTGGTGAAGATCTACACGATGGTGTGACTTTTGAGCGTTTTCTAGAAGCTACAGGTAATCACAAGCGTTGTAATATTTTATATGATCCGAGTCACTTTGTATTGCAGCAACTCGATTATATCGCATACATAGACCACTATCACGAGTTTATAAAGGCCTTTCACGTAAAAGATTCTGAGTTTAAACCAGATGGGAAGCGTGGTACTTTTGGCGGTTACAGTGACTGGCAAGATCGCGCTGGGCGTTACCGCTCTCCGGGAGATGGACAGATAGACTTTAAAACTATTTTTACAAAACTCACAGAATACGGCTGTGACGTTTGGGCAGTGATGGAGTGGGAATGTTGTGTAAAAAGTCCTGAGCAAGGGGCTAGAGAAGGTGCGCCATTTATCGCTTCACATATTATTGAGGCAACACAAAAACGCTTTGATGATTTTGCAGGTGAGGATATCGACAAAGAGCAGTTAAAGAAGATATTGGGATTATAATGTTTGCTCCACCTCCAAGTTTTACAACCATTACCTTAAGAACTACAAATACTGAAGTTATGGAAGATTTCTATTTCCAGCTAGGTATGCTTTTTAATAAATGGACATCTGAAGACGAACGGGAGTTTTTCACTTATTCGAACAATTATTTTGAATTTTGTCTAATTGAAGTAGTTAAAGAAGATGAAGTCACACGCAATTTGGAGTTTACTCTAGTGATTGATGAAATAGATGGATATTTAGAAGACATTAAAAAATTCAATCTTGAGATTATTACACAACCTTGGAACGAAAATAATTTCAGATATATGACATTTAGAGATCCTGATGGACACATAGTAAATCTTAAATCAAAAAATTACTTATGAAAACAACATTCTATATCGCAGCAGTAGCTTTAATGGCACTTGCTTGTAAAAACGAGACTAAAACCACGGTTGTAGACATTAGGAGCGGAGAAGGAAACACTTTCTCTATAGGTGGCAAAAAAATTGCCGATCCTAGTGATAAAGTTGTTCTTTTTGACGGCTCTAACCTCAACGCTTGGAAAGGATATGGTACAGACGGTATGCACGACAACTGGACCATAGAAGATGGAGCAATGGCATTTGCACCGGGTGAAGAAGGTGGTAAAAACATCATTACAAAAAACACCTATAAAAACTTTGAACTCAATCTAGAGTGGAAAGTTTCTGAAGGTGGTAACAGTGGCATCTTTTGGGGTGTAAAGGAATCACCAGAGTTTAAAGAAGCTTATGAAACTGGCCCAGAGATACAAGTGCTAGATGACGAGCGTCACCCAGATGCAAAGGTGGCAAATGGAACGCACAAAGCAGGATCTCTTTATGATATGATAAAACCTGCAGACGGTATGATCAATCCCGCTGGTGAGTGGAACAAAGTAACGCTTTATATCAATCACGATAGCAACCTAGGTAAAGTAAGCCTTAACGGTAAAGAAGCATATACCTTCCCCGTAAATGGCGAAGAGTGGGATGCTATGGTTGCAAAGACTAAGTTTGCAGACTGGAAAGGCTTTGGCAAATACCAAGAAGGTCACATAGGTCTCCAAGATCACGGAGATAAAGTATGGTACCGCAACATTACAATAAAAGAATTATAGATTATGAAATTATACCATTTAGGAATTATCGCAACAGCACTAACCATTACATCTTGCGGCTCAGGAAATGTGGGTGACGAACCTACAAAACCAGAACAAACAGAAGTATGGGGTCCAAAACCTGCAAAGGTTGCCATAAACGGGCAAACCGGTATCCCTAGTGATGCTGTAGTATTGTTTGACGGCACAGACCTCAACGCTTGGAAAAGTAAAAATGACGGCGGCGCTCCTAAGTGGACGATTAATCAAGACGGGAGTATGACCGTAAAGGATAAAACGGGAGATATTGTGACCAAAGAAGACTTCGGGAGTGTACAATTACACCTAGAATGGCGCAGTGACCCAAACAACACACAGACTAACCAAAACAGAAGTAATAGTGGTGTGTTTTTTCAAGGCTTGTACGAAGTGCAAATCTTAAACAACAATGATAATGACACCTATGTAAACGGTATGGTAGGCTCTATTTATAAGCAAAAAGCTCCAGACGTTATGGCTGCAAAACCTACTGGAGAGTGGAACAGCTATGATATTGTTTTTCACGCGCCAGCATTTAATGCTGCAGGTAAAAAAACAAGAGCTGCTACAATCACCGTATTTTTAAATGGTGTACTCATACAAGATCACTACGAGATCAAAGGAAGTACAGAATACATAGGTTTCCCAAAAAACAATGCTCACGGTGACGGCCCAATTGTACTGCAAGATCACGGAGATATGAGTGGTGTAGGATATAGAAATATTTGGTTACGTAAATTAGATTAATGAACTTCCCTGCACTCCTTACAACATTTGCCCCAGCACTCATAAGTCTGGCATTATTTATAAATACACGTTACTTTCCGCCATCGCTGGGTAATCCTTTTTTATCAAAAGCTCCAGAATGGTGGATGAGAGATCAAGCCACTTGGGATAAAGCATACTCTTTTCTTGCTCAAAAGTATGGGATAGGCACCATTGCACTTTTTGCAATTTGTAGTTGTCTTCTCTTTTTAGAAAGCCCTTATGCCGCATACGGTGGTTATATAGCATTAGTAGCATATGTTGTGCTGGCTAACTACCAGGTGCGCTCTTATATGCAAGAAAAAGTAAAATAGGATGTGATTACGCTTTCGCGAAAGCGTAAAAAAACCACAGTCATTCTTAATTTTTCATTACTTACTGAACCATTATCTTTGCGCTATGATAAAATCAATGACTGGTTTTGGGAAGAGTGTCGTACAGCTTCCCGGAAAAAAGATTACTATCGAGATCAAATCGCTTAACAGCAAAAACCTTGATCTCAATGCACGTATCCCTTCTACATATCGTGAGAAGGAACTCGCACTACGCAATATGGTGGCAAAAGCTCTAGAACGTGGTAAGATAGATGTAGGTCTCTACATAGAAAGCACTGGCGAAAACACTAATACAGCGATTAATGAATCTGTTGTAAACACGTATATGAAACAGCTGTCAAACGCTGTTGCTGGTGAGCCTAGCGAGATAGAGCTACTTAAAATGGCTGTGAGACTTCCAGATGCTCTCAAAACTGAGCGTGAAGAACTGGATGAAAATGAGTACAAAGCCATTGTAACTAATCTAGAAGGTGCGCTTAAGGAAATAAACGCTTACAGACTAGATGAGGGTAACTCTCTCAAGACTGAGTTTGAACTGCGCATTAAAAATCTACAGCGTTTACTAGATGAAGTTATCACTCTTGATAAAGATCGTCTTGCAGATGTAAAAGTACGTCTAGAAAAGGCCGTTGCAGATCTCAAGGTTAATCTTGACGAAAATAGGTTTGAGCAAGAGCTTATCTATTACCTAGAGAAATACGACATCACAGAAGAAAAGGTACGTCTTAAAAATCACTTAGATTACTTTACAGAAGCACTAGATTCTGATAATTCTAACGGTAAAAAACTGGGCTTTATAGGTCAAGAAATAGGTCGTGAGATTAATACCATAGGCTCAAAATCTAATTATGCACCTATGCAACAGCTAGTGGTGCAAATGAAGGATGAGCTAGAAAAAATAAAAGAGCAAGTATTAAACGTACTCTAATGGGAAAACAACCTGACGCACAAGAACTAAATCACACGGGGAAACTCATTGTTTTTTCGGCGCCTTCTGGTAGTGGTAAAACAACAATTGTAAGACATCTCTTGGGTCAACCAGAGCTCAATCTAGAGTTTAGTATCTCTGCGACTAGTAGAGAACCTCGTGGCACAGAAGTACACGGCACAGATTACTACTTTATCTCTCTTAAGGAGTTTAAAAATCATATCAAAGCAGACGACTTTCTAGAATGGGAAGAGGTCTATCGTGACAACTTTTACGGTACACTCTGGAAAGAAGTACAACGTATCTGGGCGATGGGTAAGCACGTTATATTTGATATAGACGTAGTAGGCGGTTTACGCATAAAGAAAAAGTTTCCAGATAAGACACTTGCCGTTTTTGTAAAACCACCTAGTGTAGACGAGCTCAAAATACGTCTTAAAAAACGTAGTACAGAAAGTGAGGATAAAATCAATATGCGTGTTGCAAAAGCCTCTGTTGAGCTTGCCACAGCACCACAATTTGATCATATTATCCTTAATGATAATTTAGAAAAAGCTCTTAAAGAGGCGGTCACACTTGTTACCGATTTTGTAAAATAGTACCTCAATGACATTACAAGATTTTAATACCAAACTTACCAGCGCACCCACTGAGATTGAGTTTACAGATACAATAGCTGTTATAGAAGCGCTATATACTTTTACGCCTAGCTCTTTTAAGAATGGTGATATTCATAATGACACAGGTGAGAACAATGGCTCTTGTAAGCTGTTTGCATTTGCACAAGAACAAGGACTAAGTAAAAGTGATACGCTACAATGTTTTGGCGCATATTACAGAGAAGATGTGTTACAAAACCCAGAGGGTATAGATCACCAAAATATTAGAAATTTTATCAAATACGGTTGGGACGGAATTGCCTTTGACACAAAACCGCTCCAAAAGAAATAACTCAAAACTTACTATCCCTTGAAAATAGGTCTATACTTTGGAACTTTTAACCCTATTCACATAGGGCATCTTGCTATTGCAAATCATATGGCAGAGTATAGTGATCTAGATAAAATCTGGATGGTTATCACGCCTCACAACCCTTTTAAGAAGAAGAGTAGTCTTCTTAACAATCACCACCGCTACCAGATGGTTATGGAGGCTGTAGAGCATTATGATAAAATCGAGCCAAGTAATATTGAGTTTGACCTACCACAACCTAACTATACGGTATACACGCTAGCTCATCTAGAAGAAAAGTATCCTCAGCACGAGTTTTGTTTAATAATGGGTGAGGACAACCTTAAAAGCCTTCATAAGTGGAAAAATTATGAAGTTATTTTGGAGCGTCACGACATCTATGTATACCCTAGAATCTCTGAAGGTACGGTTGAAACACAGTTTGATAATCATCCAAAGATTCACAAAGTAGACGCTCCTATAATGGAGATTTCATCTACAATGATACGTAAGGCGATTAAGGAGGATAAAAACATACGACCATTACTTCCTCCAGAAGTTTACACCTTTATAGACGAGATGAGTTTTTATAGATAATCCTGATGCCTAAAAGAGATCTCACTGACCAAAATACAAAAGAAGCCACTTACTATGGACTTATGATGGTTGTGTCTTTTCTAGTATATTTTGTATTAAACAGAGTCATTAAATCAAGTAATGACTTACCTGATTTTTTAACAGGTTTTGCCACGGCAATATTTATTGTTTCCAGTGTCTTTACAATTATAAAATACGTCAAGGCTCGAAAAGAACCTCATAATACTCACCTGGGCAAAGCAAAACTCTTTGCAGGGCTCGCTGTAGTATTCTGGATATTAGTCTTAATGAATATGAGCAAAGAGGTTCTGCACATTTTTGGTTCATTAAACTAGATGAATTTATTACATAAAAAAAAGAACAAACATTCCAGACTATCGCCCTTCATATTTGTTCTTTTAATTAGTCTATAATCGCGCTTGAGCGCTTTCTTTTATTTCTCTAAGTGAGGAATACGTAATACTTGACCTGGATAAATTAAATCTACGTCTTTAAGCATAGGCTTATTTGCTTCAAAAATTTGTGGGTACTTCATTGGGTCTCCGTACATCGCTTTTGAGATCTTACTTAAAGAATCTCCTTTTTCTACTGTATAAAAACGAGCTTCTGGCTCTGGGTTCTCAACAGTAAGTCTATCGTCTACCGTTGCAATACCTGTAGAGTTTCCTACTACAAGGATTACCTTTTCTTTAGTTGCTTGATCGTTTGCACTTCCAGTAACTACAGCAACATCTCCATCTATTGAGATATCAAGGTTATCAACATCAAGACCAAGGTCATTAATAGTTTCTGCCATGTTACTTGCTGCTTTTGCATTTTCCATTGCAATCTTTTCTTCAGCTACCGCTGCTGCTTCTGCTGCTTCTTCTGCATCTGTTTTTCCTATTCCAAAAACTTTTGCTCCTGCATTTTTAATGAATGAAAATAATCCCATAATTATAATATTTAGTTAGTGTTTTTATTGTGTAGTCAATTTACAAAAAACCTAGAGTTATCAATACATTGTTATGATGACTTTAGTAAATCTGAAAGTATATTAACCCTTACCTAACATTTGAGTAGATTATCTATGTTTCTGTAAAATCTTGCTTACATGAGTCACTTCATAAAAAAGAGAATCCCCACACTAAGTAACACTTAGGTGAGGATTCTCCAACTAAATAACCAACCAAAAAATCTTAAACTACACTGCTATGGTTAGTGCAGTGATTGTTACTTTTTAAGCGCTGCTGCTTTCTTTTCGGTAAGCGCTTTTATTTCTGCTTTAATGTCTGCCGTTTTCTTACGAAGTTTCGGAGCATTTTTACTCTTTCCATCTGTTGCTGTTCTAAACTGGATATAACCTCTACCTCTAAACTGGTAAGTAGTTCCTGTATTTACTTGAAACAGCTCTATCGTTTCATCATCAATAACGGTAAGGTCAAAGAACTCATTGTCTGGAAAATTATAATCTAATGTTAAAGTCTTTAAGTAGAAATCTCCAGGCACATCATTTACATCATAGATTCCATCATAGTCCCAAAAGATATTATTTGTAGATGTTCCGTTTCCATCTTCAGAGCTTCTAAAGTTTCCAGACTGTCCCGCAGGTAAAAACTGTAAGAAATTCTCATTATCAAAAGGATTTATTTCTCCTTCTTCACTGGTGTATATTTTCTCCCAAGCTTCAAATTCCTGTAAGAAGTAATGGATGTTGTTATAAAAAACCAAGTCATAATCAAAAGTGCTTCTCTGGTATCCTACTAGAATATAAACTGCTCCAGTTGATGGGTGAAATAACTCTATCTCATTGCTAGATAATACACGAACATCAAAGGAATAATCACCATCTAGATCATGGTATGCATCTAGCTCATAGTCAAAGGTGTCATATGCTCCTACATCAATACCAAATCCTCCACCGTTCTGACCTAGACCAGATAAGTTATTGTTTGCAAAGATGGTTCCATTTCTAAAGGATACTGTAAATGCCTTTTGTAAAAACGGCACGGTAAGGTTACCGGAAGAGGCATCAATATCTACATAAAATATTTCATACTGACTTAACACTTGGTTAAGTGAAGGTCCATTATTTACTTCAACATAAGGATCTACTACTACGATCTCTTCTGTATAACAAGAAGTAAACAACACGGCGACGAGCGCTACTGCAAAAAAATGTTTGATCGTTTTCATACTGTTTGTTTTTTGATTCCCTTAACAGTATTCAAACGGCGTGCCAAAAATATAAACAACTAACTATTAGGTCATTGTGTTTTAATTTCGCTTTCGCGAAAATGTTCTCAACCTCTTATAAGTGCATTATCTATAAAGTACACACTTACGATGAGAGTAACTAACTCATAACCAAACCTCTTAAAATATTTCAAAGATTAAGTCAACTCAAACAACTTCCCTGGCAATGGTCTTACCACTCCTTTAAGTTCCATTTGCAATAATATACTCGCGATTTTAAAAGTGGGTAGCTTGCAGTTGAGAGCAATAATATCCATAAGCTCTTTTCCATTCTCGTTAAGGAATCGCCACACGACCTTTTCTTCTTCTGTGAGTTCTACAAAAAGTTGTTTTTGAACGGCTGGCTGCTGTTTTTCTTCTAGTTTCCAGTTGAGAATATACACAAGGTCGGCTGCGCTTGTCATGAGATTTGCTCGTTGTTGTTTGATGAGATTATTACACCCTAAACTTTGCTTATCGTCTGCTCGACCTGGTACCGCAAATACATCGCGATTGTAGCCATTTGCAAAATCTGCAGTGACAAGAGAACCTCCTTTCTCGGCAGATTCAATCACAATAGTCGCTTCAGAGAGGCCTGCTATAATCCGGTTGCGCTGCAAGAAGTTAGTATGCACAAAACTACTACGACTCCAGAAATCTGTAACAAAACCTCCGTTTGCCTCTACTCCGCTCATATACTTGCTGTGTACTTTAGGATACACTTGATTAAGGCCGTGAGCAAGTACGCCTATGTTTTGTAAACCGTGGTCAATACACGCTTTATGAGCTGTAATATCTACTCCATAAGCAAATCCCGAAATAATAAGTGGATTGAGCGGAGCTATCTCTTTTATGAACTTTTTTAAGAAATGCTCACCATAAGTAGTGATTTTACGAGTTCCCACAATACTTATGACTCGCGGATTATTCCAGTTAATATTCCCTCGAGAAAAGAGAACAACTGGTCCGTCTATACAATATTTCAACCGCTGTGGATAGTCTGGGTCTGTGTAGGTAGTTGGCTTAATATCATTAGACTGAATGAAAGAAAGTTCTTCTTTCGCGAAAGCGTAATACTTCTCCTCACCGAAGGCACTAAGTTTATGATTTCCTATCCCATCTATTTTGAGAAGCGTGGTTTTGGACTGTTTTAGTACCTCCTCTGCACTCCCAAATTGTTGTATTAATTTCTTGATGGTACCATCACCTAGATTAGGAGTATGTTGTAATGTAAGCAAGGAAAGTAATTCTTTTTCGGACATTAACTGTTGATTTTAAGACATCTAAGTAACAACTATTATATCTGTTAATAAAATAAATCACTAAATCTTGGAGGGTTATGCATTTTGATTAATTTTGAATTATGCAGTTAGATCAGTACATAAGCGATTTATTATATAGATATGAATGTGTGATATTACCTGGTTTTGGGGCTTTTTTGACTCAGATCCAGAGTGCACAGATTCACTCAACAACCCATGCCTTCTACCCGCCCAAGAAGAAACTTTCTTTTAACGCGCAACTTACAGATAGCGATGGATTGCTAGCAAATTATATTTCTAAAACTGAGATGATCCCTCATGAGGAAGCGAGTACTCGTATTAAAACATACGTTCGTTTTCTATTTGACAGTCTTCATAAGGGAGAAGCACAAACACTATCAAACATAGGTACTCTTTCTCTAGACACAGAAAGCAGGTTACAGTTTGAGCCATCATACCACCTTAATTATCTTACAGATTCTTTTGGTCTTTCTTCATTTACCTCTCCAGAGATTTTAAGAGAAGTATACAAAGAAGAAGTTACTGCTCTAGAAAGCACAACTCCTATAGCTTTTACTCCAGAACGCAAGGCAACGAGCTCGTGGATGAAGTATGCAGCTGCGGCTGTAATCGCTTTTGGACTTATAGGCGCTGTAGGATTTAACTATGTAAAAGATGTAGAGCAGCATAACTATGTGTCTCATCAAGAGGCAAAAGAGCAACTTGAAGATAAAATTCAAGAAGCTACTTTTGAGATACCTAATCCGCTACCAGCGATTAAGCTATCACTTACAAAGCCTGTAGGGAGCTATCACATTGTTGCAGGAGCTTTCCGTATGGAAGAAAATGCACAAACACGTGTGGACCAACTTACAGAACAAGGTTTTAAGGCTCGCAAGATAGGAACTAATAAATATGGCCTTCATCAAGTAGTGTATGGAAGCTATACAGACTCACAAGAAGCACTAGCTGCATTAAAATCAATACGCAGTACAGATAACAAAGAAGCATGGCTTCTTGTACAAGAAATGAATTAATCCTTTTCACATTTTCATTTTTAACCTTTCGAGTTTGACGTACCTTTGCGCCAAAATTGAAATGTAATGGAAGCACGTACGCCTACTGATTCAAAAACTATACTAACAGACTTAGTACTACCTAGTGAGACTAACCCTTTGGGTAATCTCTTTGGAGGTGAGTTACTCGCTCGTATGGATAGAGCTGCAAGTATTGCTGCAAGACGACACTCTCGTCGTATTGTAGTAACTGCATCTGTAAACCACGTAGCCTTTAACCGCATGGTTCCTCTAGGAAGTGTAGTAACTGTAGAAGCAAAGATTTCTCGCGCTTTTAGAACCTCTATGGAGATAGTAATTGATGTGTGGATAGAAGACCGTGAAAGCGGCTTAAAATCGCAGGCTAATGAAGCAATTTATACCTTTGTTGCCGTAGATGAGCAAGGAATCCCAGTTCTAGTACCACAGGTAACTCCAGAGTCTGATCTTGAGAAGAAACGATATGACGCCGCACTGCGACGTAAGCAACTATCTCTTGTGCTCGCTGGTAAGATGAAACCAGAAGACGCAACAGAGCTTAAAGCTTTATTTATATAACGCAAAAAAGCCTCCAATTCGAGGCTTTTTTTTATGCTTGTGGTGTTTACCACTTCTCTACTTCTTCTTTAATAGCTTCTTTGGTTTTTCCAGTTTTTTCTTGGATACGACCTACAACTTCATCAAATTTTCCATCTGCAAATGTCTCGTCGTCGTCAAAGTGCTTTCCGTATTTCTGTTTAAACTCTCCTTTTACTTGATTCCACTTTCCTTCTAGTTCTGTGCTGTTCATAATCTTCTCTTTTTAAATTTACCACTAAATTACTTTTAATGAGCGCTTTATTGTAATAAGAGAGTATTAAAAAGTGTTATGGTTGTGCTAAAGTTTGCAAGCCTAGTAAACACTAAAATTTAATCCCTGTTCTTAATCTCATAGGGTGTGATAGCTCGTAGCTTACTGCAGGCGCAGCACTATTTTGATATACGGGTGCCACAAACTGAATACCTGCATCCCACTCTGGTGTAAATTGCACATCAACTCCCATGGTAGGAGAAAGTTCTGTAAACAACGCCCCATTAGTATTAGGTCCTCTCACCACTTGTCCTTGTACGCCCAGGTATGCACTTATACCCTTTGTGGCTTGATATCTAAAAATAAGAGGAAACTCAAGCACCTCGTCATTACCTACACGTGACCTTGATATCCCACCTTGCAAGCTAGACTTATAACCTAAAGATGTACCCACAAGTAGCGTGCGTGTTTGATCATAAAATTCTTTATTGGGTTCTCCTACATTACTAGGTAGCGCACCTATCGAGTTTAGAGAAAAACGAGGTTCTGCCGTGGTTGTAGTGTTTTGAGCACTAATAATTGAAGCGAATAAAATTAAGAGTAAGAGGCTAAGATGTTTCATAGCCTTAAATTTAAAACTTATACAACACGCTTATGTTAAGCTTATTACAAAAAACATAAATGAAGTGCCAAATGATATTTAGAAGTACGCTTTCGCGAAAGCGCAAAAAGAACATTACATATTAAGTACCCAGTCTGCTGGATTGAGTTTTGAAGTGTTTTTACGTACCGAAAATTTAAGAATACTCTTACCGCTAAAGGCATTGCGCGTTACTTGTCCTATCTCTTGCTTAAAGGAAACTTGGTCGCCCTGCTTCACCTTGATACTCTTAAGATTTGTATAGACAGTAAGATAATCTCCATGACGTATAAAAACTGTAATGGCACCTCCTTGCATATCCTGTATTTGAGTAACCTCTCCGGCAAACACGGCTCTCACTGCTGCGTCTGGTGCTGTCTCAATATCTACACCGCTATTAGTAAGTGTGATTCCAGGTAGCGTAGGGTGTGCAGATTTACCAAAGCGACGAGTGACTCTACCTCGCACTACTGGCCATATTAATCTTCCTTTGTTTCCAGAAAACTCTTTAGCTAGTGCAACCTCTGCAGGAGTCATAGCAAATGTCTTACTGCTAGCCGACTTTCCTGCCTTTTTATTACTTGCTGCAATAGCATCTGCAATGAGTTTATCTATTTGTCTATCTATGCGATCTGCCTCTCGTTGTTTAGTTTTAATCTGGGCAATGTAACTACTTGATTTTTTTCTAATCTCTTTTACAAGCTCATCTTGACGTTCTTTCTCTTTATCAAGCTCTCGTCTAGCTATACGATTCTCTGCAATAAGGGCTTCCTTATCACCTTTTTGTTTTACTAGCTTCTTATTTGTTTCTTGAATAAGTGTGGTGCGCTCCTTAATTTGCAAGCCTTGTTTCTTGCGGTAATTTGCATACTGCTTCATGTATTGCGTACGCTTATATGCTTGTTTGAAGCTCTCACTAGATAAGAGGAACATAATCTTACTCTGACCACTCTTGCTTTTATAAGACTTACGTATCATATCACTATAGTCTTCTTTGAGAATAGCAAGTTCCTTGCGTAGATTTTCCATTTTCTCGAGGTTCTCATTAATCTCACGAGTGAGCAAGTTGGCCTGACTGTTAGTTATTTTAATAAGGTCTGATCGCAGTCTAATTTTTGTATCTAGATCTTCTACTTGTGTGAGGATAGATATTTCTTTCTTCTTATTTGTTTCGCGCAAGCGTTGCAATTGCTGCATTTCCTTTTTAAGAGCCTCTCTGCGTTGTTCTAGCTGTCTTTGCTTTGCACTCTGCCCAAAGGCTGCTTGAGACATAAACAACGTCAAGAAACAGCTTACAATAAAGGTGTATGCTAACTTACTTTTTTGCATTGAGCTTGATTTCTTGGTAACCAGAAGGAATAGAGAATGGCATGCGTACTTCTCCGTTTAAATCAATATCGCGATACTCAATTTGAACCTGTGATTGATTCTTACCATCATCTGCGAGGATATCTAGCAAGAAAGGAAAGATTTTATTTCCTACTTCTTTATAATCACCATATGCAATATCAAGTGATCCTCCATTATCCTTTTGCTCTATGCGTTGTTCTTGAGTAACAAAGTTTTGAGTATTAATCCCAAAAAATAAACTAACTTCATCAAGTTGCTTTCTTGGAGTAACCTCGTAGCCATTTTGAGTTTCTTTAAACGTATACTTCCCTTCTCTCAAGTCATACACAGTTTGCCCAGTAAGTAAACGCTGCAATTGGAAAAAGTCTATTTCTACACCGAGATACTGACTTAAAAATGCAAAGTCACCGTCAAAGTACTGATTGTTGAGCTTATCATAAAACTGCACCTTTTGTGGAGTTATTAAAGCACGAGCACCAGAAAAACCTATCAAGGATGCATTCATCCAGATTTGTTTATCCTTTTCAATACGGATAGTAAGAGTAACTGTAGGTTTAGTTCCTTTTTTATCCCTATACTTAATTTTTGTACGAGCGTCAAAAGTTGTAAAATCTATCGCATTATTATAATATTCCTTTACAAGGCGCTTAGAAGAAATATCTTCTACCGTCTCTGTGGTAGTAACTTTCTTTGCCCCTCCGCAACTTGCGAGCACTATTACTAATAATATGTAGCCTAGCTTCTTCATTAATTTCCTTGTGCTTTAAGTTCTTTTACCTTACTGTAATAACGAGCTGCCTTTACAGCATCACCATCACCAGTATGTGCATCACCTAGTTGCTTGTAAAAGTCCATCTCCATCAACAAATCTTCAATAATATAGTCTACACCAAGTTCCAACTGATTAATAGCAGCTTTGAACTTACCCTGTTTATTTAATGCCACGCCATAAGTAAGATACAATAACGGCTGCGATGGGTATAAATCAAGACCGTCTGCCACTACATCTTCTACTTTTTCAAAATCACCTGCATCTAGCAATAATAAACTTGTATTTTTTATAAGCTCGAGATTTTCTGGCTCACTATCTAACGCTTTAGTAAGGTATGGTAAGGCCTTAGCTTTATTTCCTTTTTGGATATAATATGTAGCTAGTTCTTGATAAATATTTGCATCTGCTACTTGGGTGTCAAAAATTGCAATAGCTCGCTCAAGCGCTGGCTCGTACTTGGGATTTCTATTTACAAAGAGTACAAAATCATTAAGCACGCGATGCTTCGCTGGCGGACTCATTCGAGTGCTCTCAAGTACCTTTTGCATAGAGCTAATTGCGTCATCAATCTTCCCATCATTAAGGTTAAACTTGTATAAAGCTAGGTGGACCTCGTCTGCATATGGGTTTACCTTTTGCAGCTCAAGTGCTGTTTCGTATGCCTTTTGCGTGTCGCCTTGCTCACTATACAGTAATATAAGTTTGAGATACTCTGCCTCGCTCTTTGGATTTGATGCAATGTTTTTTTCTATCTCCTTTACCTGTCTATTCGTATTACCAGAAAGTCTGTATAATTTACTTTTCAAGCGATCTCGATATATATCACCACCTATCTCATTATCGAGCTCTTCTATGAGGTCAAGTGCTTCTTCGTATCGCTTTGTGCTAGTATAAATACGCGCAAGATCTTCCTTGTACTGCACATCAAAACCTATAAGTTTTTTTACTGTGGAGGCAGCAGACTCATAGTCCTGCTGCTGAAAGTAGACCTCATATAGCGCCTCTAAAACATCTACATCATTAGGTTTAATATCTAAGTACGTATTAAAATCTGAAGCAGCTTCATCATAGTTTTTGAGAAAGACTTGGTTTTTACCTCTTTCAAAAAACAATATGGCAAGTTCAGGTTCTAGAGCGATACACTTATTTAGTGAGGTAATGGCGCGTTCATAATTTTCAATCCCCTTTTGCTTAAGAGCTTCAAAAAAAGCGGTTTGAAAAGCATCTGACACATCACCTAAGTCATCTACATTCTCATCTGCAAAAGGTGTTATCTCTTGCGGTTGCTGTGCGTTCATACGCTTTCGCGAAAGCGTAAAAAACACCGTTAATATGAGTATGTAAATTCCTTTATTCATCACTTTAGATTATTTCATCACTGTGTAGTCTCCAAGACTTACACGTGTGTGCTCCCCGTTATACTGTACTTTGTTACCTATCATGGCTTCTGTCCACTGTGCGTTTTTAATAACACTATCCTTTTGGATTAAGCTATGGCTTATGGTACTATCTTCAATAGTTGTGCCAGCTCCAATCGCAACACCTGGACCTATGGTACAATTTTTAAGAACTACGTTTTTACCTATAAAACAAGGCTCAATAATCGTTGAGTTCTCATTTACAACAGAGTCTGCTATGAGTTGCTCTTCCTTCTCATCGTGTAAGAACTGTAACATCTTAGAATTAGTATCTATGGCAACCTCTTTATTACCACAATCCATCCACTCATCTACGGTTCCAGTTTTGAAAATACGACCTTCTGCCATCATTTTCTTTATACCATCGTTAATCTGGTATTCACCTCCATTCATTAGATTTTCATCTAGCACTTCTTGAAGCTTCTCTTTAAGAACGGCTACATCCTTAAAATAATATATACCTATGACAGCTTGATCAGATACAAATGATTCTGGCTTCTCTACAAGCTCTACAATCTCATCCTTCTCATTAAGTTTTACAACTCCGTAAGCTTCTGGATTAGGCACTTTCTTAGTCCAGATTACACTATCTGCCTTTGGATCTAGCTCCAGATCTGCACGTATTAGTGCATCTGCATATGCGATTACTGCTGGACCACTTAAAGAAGGCTCTGCACTCATAATAGCGTGACCAGTTCCTAATGGCGCTCCCTGACGATAAATAGATGCTTTTGCACCAAGGCTTTGTGCAAGTTCCTCAAGTTGTGCAATTACAGCATCCCCAAAAAATGTAGGATCACCAAGTATAAAAGCAATCTCGTCTACTGGTTGCTTTAAAATTTTTGCAATATCACGCACTAAACGATGCACAATAGGTGCTCCTGCAACAGGAATTAGTGGTTTAGGTATTGTTAAACTATGTGGTCTTAATCTCGAGCCGAGTCCGGCCATTGGTACTATTATCTTCATCTTTTATAAATCTTTATTTATTCCATTTATATGGATTACTTAGTTTTTATTCTCTAAGTCTAAATTGTACAATCTGGTTAGTTCTTCAAGTTCTGACTCAAATTCATCCCCATTATATTTAAATGAATGTATACGCCATTCATTCTTAGGCTTGTAAAACTCAAAGGTGAATCTTACAGGTTGCCTATCATATCTTACTAAATATGTATAAATCACATATTTATCCGAAAATTCTTTCTTAGTTATTAAATCTCGACCGTGCAGTTTACCAATGTATTCCTCGGTGAGGTCACTCATTTTATTCTTTAAGTTAATTATTGCGTCAGTTTGAGTATTTATCCAAGGATTACTTGCATAAATATTGTCAATGGCTTGAACCACACCTTTAGACTGATAGTCACTAAAAAAATCCTCAATAATTTGCTCAGGATTAGACTGTGCATTAAGGCTAAATGATATTAATATTATAAATAAAGTTATAAATTTCTTCATAGTTATCTATTTTACACCAGTACTCCCAAAACCGCCTTCACCACGATCTGTGGTTGAAAGTTCTGTTACTTCTTCCCATTGTCCTTGCTCATGTTTTGCAATTACCATCTGTGCTATGCGTTCACCATTTTCAATAGTAAACGGTTCATTAGATAGATTCACAAGGATTACTCCCACTTCCCCTCTATAATCTGCATCTATGGTTCCTGGAGCGTTGAGTACGGTGACTCCTTTTTTGGCAGCTAGTCCGCTACGTGGTCTTACTTGCGCCTCAACACCTATAGGAAGTTCCATAAATATCCCGGTAGGAACGATGGCTCTTTCTAATGATCCTATCGTGATTGACTCTGTGATATTTGCACGTAAATCCATTCCTGCACTAGCAATGGTTTCATAGTGAGGAAGTGCGTGTGCACTTTTATTAATGACTTTAATCTTCATTATAATCTATTTCAATTCCGCAGCTGCGGTGTTTTTATTAAACTAAGAGTTGACTTTATTTTCTTTTTAACAATCTTAATAAAAGCTCTTTTTCGCGAAAGCTAATAAAGCCTATTAGCACTACAATCATACCGACTCCTACAAGATACAATGGTAAGCTCCCAACACCAAAATAATCTCTAAAACCATAGAAGAAAAGACAAGAAAATGCAATACTCATGACTAGATACAAAAGTATATTTTTTACATCATAAGGAACTGCCAAATGTTTACGTCCCATGAGATAAGATACGACCATCATTAATCCATAAGCACTACAGGTAGCAATGGCACTGGCGAGATATCCTATTTTTGGGATGAGTAAGACATTTATCACTATGGTAAGTAATGCCCCTGCAACTGAAATATAAGCGCCATATCTAGTTTTATCTGTCACTTTATACCAAACGGACAGCGTTTGATAAATTCCAAAAAACAGGTATGCTACGAGAATAAGTGGCACGATGTACATGCCTTCCCAGTACTCTTCTCCATCGAGTAACATTACTTTTACAACGTCTACGAGGACCACATAAGCAAATAATGCAATAGAGCCTAAGACTACAAATGCCTTTGTAATCTGAGCATACATGACTTGTGCATTTTCATTTTTTGCTTCGCTAAAAAAGAAAGGTTCAATCCCAATTCTAAATGCAGTAGCAAACAGTGTCATACCAATCGATAATTTATAGCAGGCGCCATAAATAGCCACTTCCCCTTTGGCGATGTCTTCTGGTAGTAACTTTTCTAATAGAATCTTGTCAAAAGATTCATTAATTGTAAAAGCTAAACCTGCCAGTAATACAGGCGCTCCATAGGTAAGCATCTTTTTCCACAAGTCTGCATCAAAAGACCACTTTACAAAATATGGCTTGATCACAATTAAAAAAGTGAGAATACTTGGTAAACAAAATGCTATGAAAACGAGCTCTATCTTGTCTGAGGGTAACCAAGTAGCAACCCCATCTAAACCAGGTAGCCATACTAAAAGAAGTACAGAGAGTCCTGTTGAGATAACAACATTGAGCAATTTTATAAGTGCATATGTTCCAGACTTCTTTTGCGCTCTCATGTATGCAAAAGGGATCACGGTGAGTGTATCAAATGCAATAATGAGGATAACCCATCGCCAGTATGTAACGGGAACGTCGGATATTTGAGATAGCGTGTCAATACCCAAAAATGCTATAATTGTGAATGCAACAGTAGAGACCAGTAAGGCTATGAGCGATGTAGATAGCGTCTTAGCACTATACTTATCATCATTAAAAAATCTAAAAAAAGCGGTTTCCATTCCGTACGTCAGAAGCACGTTGAATATCATCACATAAGAAAATACGATTGTCACTTCTCCAAAGGCCTCCTTATCTGGTAAATATCCGGTATAGAGACGTGTGAGTAAAGCCGTAAGCACGCGCGGTAATACCGTCGCTAGACCATACACAAAGGTGTGTTTGAAAAGGCTTTTAAGAGAACTCAAATAATTTTGTATTTAAGTAGCCAAAAGTACAGAAATTATACTAGCAACTAGTTACGACCACCACGTGGTTTCTGACTAGGGTAGGCTTTAGTTTCTTTCTTTATAACGTTTGTGATTTTAGCGTATTTAAGCACTCCGTTATCGCGATACGTTATACCAGCTTCAGATGGTGATAATTTAAATGGAAATACGTCATTTTGAACAGGAGGAGTATTTACCGCCTCATCTTCTATGTTATCAGACATCACTAGATCTTGATTGCGACCTTGGTCCGTTCTAAAACGAGCAACATAATTATCACTACCACGCATAAATTTTCCAACGCTTTCGCGAAAATAAACATTCTCTAATACCACATCTGCTTCTAATGCTTCTATATCTAAATAAAACTCTACTCCCGAGCCTGCTTGAGCCATACCGGCCACATACGTATTATAATATGCTGGACTTGATGCAAAGGATGGTTGAGATAGTACCATAGTTTCTTGAGCTTCTGACACAGCGCTAGACTTACATTGGGTTAATAATAAAGAGGAAAAACCTATACTTAAAAGCGCTAGTAGTTTGTACATTTTCATAATTGGTTGTTTTGGGTTAATATTCAAAACCCTTGCCATAAAGATAGTAAAGATTATTATTAAGAAAATTAAATAAATCCTTATGCATAACTATTAAGTAATATGCGTGTTCCCTCAGTAAATATGCAATAAAAAACCCAACCGTTTCCGATTGGGGTTTACTCTATAAGTTATAATAGTGATATTTTAAATCAATACTAGTTATTTAAAGCTTCTGCACCACCTACAATCTCGAGTATCTCATTTGTAATAGCCGCTTGACGTGCTTTGTTATATTGCAACTTAAGTGCATCTCTAAGCTCTGTTGCGTTATCTGTTGCTTTGTGCATCGCAGTCATACGTGCACCGTGTTCTGATGCTACAGAGTCTCTTATACCTTTAAAAAGCTGTGTCTTTAATGCTTTAGGAATTAATCCTTCTACAATCTCTTCTTTAGACGGCTCAAAGATATAATCTGCAGTGGCAGTTGTTTCTTCTTGTACGGTTGCTACGATAGGTAGAAACTGCTCAGGAGTAACAATTTGCGTTGCTGCATTTTTAAACTTGTTGTAAATGATGTCTATACGGTCATATTCACCAGCTTCAAAACGAGCCATTAAATCTTCTGCAATAGCTGATACGTTATCAAAAGTAAGATCATCGTAAATATCATTATTATTTTCGATTACCTTAAAAGTCTTACCAAGTATAGCATCTGCTTTTTTACCTAAGGTTACTAGGTGCACTTCTTTGCCAGCATACTTTGCAGCAACACGTGCATTTACACCTTTAATAATATTTGTATTAAAAGCTCCTGCAAGACCTCTGTTTGATGAAATAGCTACAATAAGTACCTTATTAATCTCACGATCTTCTGCGAGTTTGCTTCCAGAATCTCCTTCTAGCGTTGCACTTAAGTTCTGTAAAAGCTCAGTAAGCTTATCAGAATATGGGCGCATTGCTGTAATTGCATCTTGTGCTTTCTTCAACTTTGCAGCAGATACCATTTTCATAGCACTGGTAATCTGCATCGTAGAAGATACTGATGAAATTCTGTTTCTTATTTCCTTTAAGTTTGCCATCTTGTATAAATTCCCGTGTTTACAAGTAAGACTTGCTAGGCACGATTTGTCTTTAATTTTGACAAGTCTCCCGCTTGCGCGGGAGTTGTTGAATTATATTTTTCGCCAAAGCGAAATTCTACTAGTTATAGTTAGCAGATAGGTCTTTTGCTACTGCTACAAGTGTATCTGTAACTTCATCTGTAAGCTTTCCAGACTTAAGTGTATCAAGGATACCTCTGTGCTTTGCGTTTAAGAACTCGATATATTCTGCTTCAAATTCTTTAACTCTGTTTACAGGCACGTCACGTAATAAGTTTTTAGATCCTGCATAAATAATTGCAATCTGATCCTCTACTGTAAATGGCGTATTTTCTGCTTGCTTAAGTATCTCTACGTTACGCTTTCCTTTTTCGATTACGTTAAGGGTAGCAGCATCTAAATCTGATCCAAACTTTGCAAACGCTTCTAGTTCACGGAAAGCTGCTTGATCCAGCTTAAGTGTACCAGATACTTTCTTCATTGACTTAATCTGCGCGTTACCTCCTACACGTGATACCGAGATACCTACGTTAATAGCTGGACGTACACCAGAGTTAAATAAATCTCCATCTAAGAAGATTTGCCCGTCTGTAATAGAAATTACGTTTGTAGGGATATAAGCAGATACGTCACCTGCTTGTGTCTCAATAATAGGAAGTGCAGTAAGTGATCCTCCTCCTTTTACGATAGGCTTAAGACTATCTGGAAGATCATTCATTGTTTTTGCAATAGCATCATCATTAATCACCTTTGCAGCACGCTCAAGTAATCTAGAGTGTAAGAAGAATACATCTCCAGGGTATGCCTCACGTCCCGGTGGACGACGAAGAAGAAGTGATACCTCACGGTATGCAACTGCTTGCTTAGATAAATCATCATAAATGATTAATGCAGGACGACCTGTATCTCTAAAGTACTCTCCAATTGCAGCTCCAGCAAATGGTGCATATACTTGCATTGCTGCAGGATCTGATGCATTTGCCGCTACGATAGTTGTGTATGCCATTGCTCCAGCATCTTCTAGTACCTGTGCAATAAGTGCAACAGTAGAAGCTTTCTGTCCAATAGCTACATATATACAGTGTACTGGCTCACCAGCATCGTAAAATTCTTTTTGGTTAAGGATAGTGTCAATACAAACAGTAGACTTACCTGTCTGACGGTCACCAATTACAAGCTCACGCTGCCCTCTACCTACTGGTATCATAGCATCAATTGCCTTAATACCTGTTTGTAATGGCTCTGTTACTGGCTCACGAAAAACAACACCAGGCGCTTTACGCTCAAGTGGCATCTCATAAGTTTCTCCAGCGATAGGTCCCTTTCCATCAATAGGAAGACCTAACGTGTTTACCACACGTCCAGTAATACCCTCACCTACCTGGATAGATGCGATACGTTGTGTACGTTTTACGGTATCACCTTCTTTAATAGATGAAGAAGTACCTAAGAGTACAACCCCTACGTTATCTTCTTCAAGGTTAAGAACAATTGCCTCAAGACCGCTTTCAAACTCTACAAGCTCACCATATTGTGCGTTTGCAAGTCCGTAAATACGAGCGATACCATCACCCACAGTTAGTACTGTTCCTACTTCGTCAAGGGAAGCTGTTGCTTCAAAACCTGAAAGTTGTTTCTTTAAAATTGCCGAAACTTCTGCTGGTTTAACTTCTGCCATTTGATCTAAATTTATAAGTTCGCTTTCGCGAAATTTTTCTCACCTCACGATGAGCCGTTTATTTATAAACTGTTACTAAATTCTCTTTTTAATTTACTTAACTGGCTAGCGATACTAGCATTGTACTGCGTATCACCTACACGTAGCACAAAACCACCTATAATGCTCTCATCAATCACATTAGTTAAAGTAACATTCGTACTTCCAGTAAGCTCAGTCACTTTTGCTAGCACTTTAGTCTCTAGCTCTGGTGTTAACGCTATTGCTGTTGTTACCGTTGCAGCCTCTATCTTATTCGCTTTATTATATTCTGTAATAAAACTTTGTGCTACGCCTCCTAACAAGTCAGCTCTTTTATTATCAACAAGAACATCTATAAGACCAAGAGTCTCCTTTGTTCCATCTGTAAATACTTGTCTTAATACGGCACGCTTATCATCTGCCTTGATAATTGGGCTGTTAAGAGCATTGCGAAGACCTTTACTTTCCTCTAGCGTTGCTGTAACAGATTTCATATCATTTAAAACTGCCTCAATAGTACCATTATCTTTTGACAGATCTAGTACTGCTTTTGCATATCTTATTGCTGCTCTACTCATAGTGATGGCGGCTTAAATTCTATTAGTTTAAAGTTGCATTACCTAGCATCTCATCTACGAGTTCTAGTTGCTTTCCTTTATTTGTAAGTTCACTCTTAACAACCTTCTCTGCAATTTCTACAGAAAGTGCTGCAACTTGACCTTTAAGATCTGCGATAGCACTTTTGCGCTCTGCCTCAATTGCTGCTTGTGCTTGTGACACCATTTTATCTGCTTCCACCTTAGCCTCCGCCTTGGCATCATCAATCATTTTTGTCTTCATCTCACGAGCTTCTTTAAGCATAGACTCACGCTCAGCACGTGCTTCTTTTAAAAGCTTCTCGTTATCAGCTTGAAGGTTTTGCATATCTAGCTTTGCTTTTTTAGCAGCATCTAGAGCTCCTTGAATACCTTCTTCACGCTCGTTAAGAGCATTCATAATAGGCTTCCAAGCAAATTTTACCATCAAAAATATGATCAATAAAAAAAGGATTGTTTGTTTTACAAACAGGTCAAGTGAAAAATTCTCTAATAATTGTTCCATCTCAAAAGTGATTCTTTGTTCTTTTAATCTTTGTTTAATTAAATTCAACTCCTGCAACCAACCGTTGCAGGGAGTTGAATTTTAAGGTTGACTTGGATTACGATCCTAAGATAAGTGCTCCAAATGCAAGTCCTTCTAAAAGTGCAGCAACGATAATCATCGCAGTCTGGATCTTACCAGCAGCCTCAGGCTGACGAGCAATTCCTTCCATTGCAGCTCCACCAATCTTACCAAGACCGATACCACCTCCAATTACTACTAAACCAGCTCCCACTAAATTTGGGATCATTGGTGCTACTTCTTGTACTAATGCTAAAGACATAATAGTGTATATAAAAAATTAAACAAATAAAAATTCTTAATTAAGTGAAGTTCTTTCTAATAACTTCTGTATCCTCTATCGTTTCACCATGCTCATCATGCAACTCCTCGTCATGATGATCATCTGCTACAGCCATACCAATAAATAATGCTGATAGCGTAGTAAATATATAAGCCTGTAGAAATGCTACTAGCAATTCGATAAGCATAATAAATGCAGATAAGAATAATGATACTATTGTAGATCCCGCAACGCTAAGCGAATCTTGCAACAAGATTCCCACAGCAACAAGACTCATAACAACAGTATGCCCTGCCGTAATGTTTGCAAATAAACGAACTAACAATGAGAATGGCTTAATAACCAATGTACCTGCAAGCTCAATAACACCTAATAATGGTCTGAATACATAAGGTATACCTGGCATCCATAACATGTGACCCCAGAAGTGTTTGTTACCGCTAAATACATAAATCACTAATGTAATAACAGCCAGTGCTGCAGTTACTGCGATTTGACCCGTAACGTTAAAACCAAATGGCATTAATCCTACTAAGTTAAGTATCCAGATAAAAAAGAATACTGTAAGAAGGTATCCTGTAAATTTTCTGTAGCTCTCCCCAATGTTCGGTTTTGCTATTTCGTCTCTCACATAAATTACTAGAGGCTCAAGTACTCGTGCAAATCCAGTTGGAATATTTTTTTTCTTGTATTGTCTTGCTAATCCTGAGAACCAGATTAACATTAAAAGCCCTATTAGTATAATACCAAAAACGCTTTTTGTGATTGAAAGATCAAAAGGTTTTGAAGCATTTGTTGCGTGGTGATCTTCATCATAAGTAAGACTTGTTGCTCCTGGCTCAAGCTCGTAGATGCGACCGTGATTTTTCACAAAGCGGCTTTCACCTTTAGTTACGATTACCTGACCTTCATCATCATGATGAAACTCTGAAGACATAAAAGCAGTAAATCCGTTTTCTCCCCATAACATAACAGGAAGCGGGAAACCCCAGTGGTGCTCTACCCCATTATCATCAAAAGTTGAGAATAAATGGAAGTCGTGAGAATCCTTTAAGTGATGCTGTATGTAAGCCTTTACCTCCTCTTTAGTATTAACCGGATTTCCTTTTTCTCCAGTCTTTCCAGTATCCGCTTTCGCGAAAGCGTAAAAGGGAATACTAAGAACAAAAACTAATACTAAAAGTGTGATTGATTTTGATGCTACCTTCATTCTTAAATTTTCAATAAATAACGTAACCTTAAATTTTGTGCAAAAATACTCATTTTCTTGAAAATAAAATGCATTTCTTAATTATTTCAAAATTAATCCGCTCTGTTTAGCATTTTAACAACTATCATCACCTCATAAATTATGAAAATAGCAATAGGAATGAGTAATGATAATTTATCTGTTTTTGACAATTGTAAGCTTGTTGACAGTAATTCTCTAAAAATAACAAAGAAGAGCATCATTTTTAAGACAATAGACCCTAAGTATAAAAATCCTATTTGATCTTTAAATTCCTTTAAAAAATAAATGATCAACTCAAATGACAAAACGATAAAAAGTGATAATGATAGATGAAAGATATATACATCTCTCAAATTATAAGGAGGGGTATTGTCTATAGAGATCAATATATAATTATGTAAGCTGTAACTGATAAAAAAAGTAGCCACAGCGACAGCAACATAGAGGAGTATTTTTTTTATCACGACTACTTGTTAAGTTGTATAACCCCTTTGATTACAATATAAATAGAAAGAAAAACTGCAATTAATGTGATTGTTGTTTCCACCCACTCTGTTTCATATCTCACATCGAGCCATGTTCCTAGTAAATTACCTAAGTAGATGGTTGCTCCCATCTGAAAAGGTATGGTAGAAAATTTAACCCACCTATTAAGCTGAGCGCCCTTCTTTTCCTTTGCCATTAGACAGTGTTTTTACGCTTCCCTTCATAACGCATGATGCATTGAAGGTCGCCCCTGGCTCTACAGCTAGCTTACCTGTAATTACTTCGCCCTCAATATGAGCAGCTGTTTTTATAGAAAGAAGGTTCTTAATTTCTAGTTTACCTTCTATTTTCCCTTCTACATCTGCATCATTACAAATAAGGGTTCCTAGTACCACACCTGTTTTACCTATTACAATTTTATTAGGTGAGGTAATATTACCATGTATAACGCCATCAATACGAAAACCACCTTCTGAGGTGACATCACCTTTAAGCGTTGTACCCTGGCTTATGCGGTTCTGCTGGTTAGATAGATCAGGTCCTTTTCCTTTCTTATTGTCTGAAAACATGAGTAAAAATTAATCAGTTAATTTGAATCTTGTGCTTTGTATGCATCAAGATTTTTATGCATTTGAATTATTTTATAATTCTCTGATGCGATTACCATACTAGGTAACGTTATCAAAATATCTTTATTAGTACTAAGCAACTCCACTAGGCCTTCTGCCTGGCTGCGGCTACTTAAATAATGAATTACAACAAATGATTGTTGTGCATCATAAACATCTATAGAGGTTGAAAACTCCGTATAGCCCACCTCCTCAAAACTTTCTAAAAGTTTTTGCTGTAAATCTCTCGCTCCTTGAATATTACTATTTTTAAATGGATAGATTATTTTATAGTTAATTGCAATAGACTCGTCATCAAATTGATCAAACTTCATGGTAGGGAGTGCATTTTGCAGTAGGCTTTGTGCTTTCTTTCCTTCTTCTGTGCGAGGATATGTAAGTGCTACATAGCTCAACCCTTTCTTATAAGCCTCATACCCTTCATATCTTCCAGCGACTGTTGCTTTAAGTAATTCGAACTTTGGTAAATAAGGGTCGCCATAAAACTGATCGATTCTTTTATTTAAATCGCTCTCGAGATTTACAAAATTTTGGTTCTGAAATCTCTTATATAATCCCTTATACACCTCTTCTGGAGACTCTGCATCGGCTTCTAATGCTTTGTTTGGATTATTGATGCGAGTAGCATAACGAGAATCTGGATATTCCGTTGTAATTTTATTTTTGTAGGTATTCGCTTTCGCGGAAGCGTCCATAGTCCCATACACTTGGTAGAGATTGTATAATGCAGGAAGCACCAACTTTTCATCTGGATTAAAAGTTAGTAATTTTTCTAATCGCTGGGCTGCCAGAGGATATTCTTTAAATTTCTCTTTATAAATAAGACCTAGCTGGAAGTATGCAAAGTCGCGTTCTTTTAACAGACTATCTACTTGAGTCTTCTCCCTTGGTAAGCTTGCAATATAATCTGCCGTAGTCATGTCTTTTTCTCCGTCAAGATCTGGATTATCTAAGGCAACTGGCAAGTTACTCGAATTAAGAGGTACAGATTGTACAGAAGATAATCTCCATCCATCCACGAGACGGCGTTTCCCCCATCTTCTTTCAAAAGACTGTTTTCCGTATGCAACTGCTACATCATTATAGAAATAAAACTCTCCTGGCTCTCCACCGGATTCTCTAGCTCCACTACCTGAAGCATTAAAAAATTCATTGTTACGTATTTTATCAACACGTGCAATAGAATCTGCTTCCTTTTTTGCTTTGATTTGCGCAATGTAGTTATCAAAATAAGCCGTAAGTGAGTCTTCTGAAAGTGTCACTAAAGCAATGATGCTATCATTGCGCTGTGTGAGGTTTTCATAATCTATAACGTCAGTTAGATTCTCTCGCTTTTTCTTGATAGTACGATACTCACGGCTACGATCATTAATTTTTCCTATAACACTATCATAATATGCTCCCGCAATTTTATACGAGGCCTGCTCAAAATTGTAATCTGCGAGTGCTAGGTAATCTCTAGAAAGCAAGTAATCATCTGTACTACTTTGCCTTAAAGACTTATTATAATTAACAATTGCAGAGTCTTCTCTTCCTGTTCTCATAAAGAAGTCTGCTTTTGCGTAATAGATTTTATCTAAAAATGGTCTATTCTCACGGTTACGAACCATTTTATCTAAGCGCTCTCTTACTACTAGCGTATCTACCACTTTATAATCGTAGTTACGCATTTGCTCCAAGCGTGCGTTAATATGGTATTTACGTGGTATTTTACGGTTGAGATCAATAACATCTTGAAACGCTTCATTTGCGAGTGAATACTCGCCTGCTCTATTGTATAATTGGCCTAAAATATAGTTGTAGCGACCGCGCTCTTCAGATTTTCTTGTAAGCTTTGCCGCACTTTGTATATATTGAAATGCACTATCTTGAATACCAAGGTTGAGATATGCTTGCGTGAGCATTGCATGAGCATCTGCAATATCTTGATCTTTGAGATCTTTTTCTACCTCAAAAATTTGTTTAAGATTTTTAATTGCTACCTCATTATTCTCAAGCCTAATATTTGTTTTTGCCTTCCAGACCTTGGCTTGTGCTATGTTATTACTCTTGGGATAATATGCGAGTACATAATTAAAAGCCTCTAAAGCAGGTACAAATTGCTGATCGTAGTAACGTGCTTTACCCAATAGAAGAAAAGCTTCATCCATTTGTGGGTTGCGTTCCTCACCATCTATTTTCATAGCATGGTTTTGTATTGCCTTTATGGCTTTTTCTTCTGCTCTTAAGAAGTTAGGGTCTCTATTCTCTTCTCCTAGAGCTGTATTTTCTTCAAAAGCGATGCGCTCAATAGGTAAAACATCCCAATAATTATCATTAAAGGTTTGTACGAGGGAGTTCTTGCCTTCTTCTAGCGCAACGTTTCCATTATACAATGTATTGAACTCTGTAGTAACAGCATGGAAGTTACGGCTCAAAAAAGAATCGTTCTTACGAGAGCAACTCGATAGAGATAGTGTAATAACACCAGTAAAGAATAAACGTCTTAAGAGTAATTTCAAACCTTATTTGTTTTTACTAAAGGGAACTGTAATTTACCGTAATTAGTATGGAGGCTCGTAAAAATACGCTTCTTTTTGAAAAAACGAAGATTTCTATCCGTAATTAAATAGTATTCACTTATTAAGAAGTATCCTATTTCCAGTAAAAAAGTATCAAAAAGCGTATTTACGCAATCGTTTGAATTTTTTTCATAAAAATTACCCCATGTTCATCGTTGATTGCAAGCACTTTAGTATTTTTACTGTTCAGACCTTTATAAGGTTTGAACAATTAAGTTGGGGAACTTAGGAAATGGTTACTTTATTGTGACCATTTTTTTTACCCAAAATTTACACCCCTGTGATTACCTCATTGCCAGCAAAATAACCTTCTAGCTCTTTAAGAGTAGCCGGTGAGGTAATAATGTCCTTTACAAGTTCTCCTTTCTCAAGCACCACAATACGCTCACAAACTTCTGTTACGTGCTGTAAATCATGACTTGAAACTAGTACTGTAACCTCCTTGTCAATGGCCATTTGCTTGATGATTCCCTTAAGCCTTATTTGCGTAGTTGGATCTAGATTTGCAAAAGGTTCATCTAAAATAATAACATCAGGCTTTCCTATAAGTGTAGCTACAATACCCACTTTTTTCTGATTTCCTTTAGAAAGATCACGCAGATATTTACGTTTTCCAATAATCTCATCATTAAAGAAGTCTTCAAAAGTTGCAAGTAACGCATCTACATCTGCCTTATTCTCACCTCTCAAGTCTCCTATAAAGTAAAAGTATTCCTCTGGTGTTAAGTAACCTATGAGAAAAGTCTCGTCTATAAAAGATGCGGTGTGTGTTTTCCAATCTTCACTTTCATGCACTTTTACCCCACTATTTTCTATGTAGCCAGAAGTAGGCTGGATAAGATCTAGCAAACAGCTGAAAAGTGTTGTTTTTCCCGCGCCGTTATTACCTACTAGTCCAAAAGATTGTCCCTTAGGAATCTCAAACCCTTCAAGATTGAGAACTGTTACTCCGCTATATGATTTTGATAAGTTGTTTATAGTAATCATAGTCTGTATTATTTAGTTTGTTTGTAAGCCTCAAGCGTTTTGTACTTCTCGCTCTTATATATTTTAATAATCTGGTCAAACACTTTATCTCTAAAGGCAAAACCTATCAATCCTACTATAGCAACAAGTGCATACCCTAGCATGGGACCTACTGTAAAGTGGCCTATAGCATATAAAGCCATAGGTCCGAGCATTTTTGGCAAGCTCACGAGTAATGTTTTAAGATTAAAAGAGCTCTTATCACCAAAGGCTTTTTTACCACTCTGTAAGTCTATAGGTGTTTTTATAAACGCACCACCCAGTAATACTAAGTGAGCGTTAATTCCCATATTAAAAATGGCGCCTACAATGATGGCGAGTAGTACATCTACCCCAAAGTAAACATAAGGAATACAAAGTATTGCAGAGATAAGAGTGGCGATTACCACTAGTAACCACTTTGATTTTAAATACTCTTTATAAGCAATATTTTGCGTCATCATGAGCGGATAGTAAGCACTATCCCATGATGGAACAAACTGACCAAAACTGAACAAAAACCCTCCCGACACAAACACTGCCGCAAACATCATCCAGAACGGACCACTATAAACCTCTACTCCAAAAAACAACAATCCATAAAACAAAAACATCATACTCATAAAGACCGTAGTCTTAGAGCGTTTATTTCTCATTATAAGTCTAATGTCATTTTTGAGAAATGTAGATTGTTTCCCAAAACGGTCTAACCATCCTAAATCTCCACCGCTTGCTTCACTCACCTTTTTTGCCAGCCCTGCATCAAGGTATAATCGTGCTAAGAAATATTTAAATGCGATGGTTGCCACCACAACAAGTAGTGCTATAGGGAAAATAACCGTCCACTTCACTTCATACAGCCCTTGAAAGAATGGCTGGGTGAAAGCAGTAATATCAAAATATTCGTAATACTGAGCAGCGCCTAGAAGTGCAAAAAGTGCTCCCACACCTATTACTAACCACAACTTATCATTTAAAAAGACATTGATAAAGTTATTTGCATATATAAAACAGAACATTGCAATATGCCATGCCAATACTCCCAGCGGATTAAAGTCTTGTGCAATTAAGACTATAGAGAATGGAATAAAGAAAAATGCATGCATCCAGTTCCAGAAAGAAAGTACCGTCTTACCTAATGCAAACTTTACAATCTTAGTCTTCTTAAAAGGCAGTAGTAATAGCGGTTTGATGTTTACTACCGGCATTTTCTGCCCCATGTATCGTATAATGAGATCACCCACTACATAATAAATCATAAACATGTTTACCGTGGCAAAAGGTTCGAGGTCCATTTTCTCAAGAAGGAAATAGAGTCCTACACCTGCACCTCCTAGGTACAAAATCATCATCAACACCCCAAAAATCATCAAGATCTTGAGAGCGAGGTTGGTTTGAAAAGAAGCACTTCTAAAAAAAGCCTTCCACTCTAGACTTATAAATTGTTTTACCATAATCACAGGTTATTTAGCGAGGTATAGGTATTTAAACTCTCGATAATGTTACATACAAAACGCAATCGTTTGTATTTTTACAAAAAAAACATAATGTCACAATTTCATACACTTCATATACAAAGCATTACGCGCGTTACAGAAAAATCTGTGGCAGTAACTTTTGCTGTTCCAGATTCGCTTAAAGAAGATTTTAACTTCTCTGCAGGACAATATATAACTTTAAAAACTCAAATTAATGGCGAGGAAGTTCGTCGCGCATATTCTCTTTGCAGCACTCCTCAAGAAGGACTTACTGTTGCGATAAAAGAAGTTGAGAATGGTACATTTTCTACGTATGCAAACCGTGAGTTAAAGGAGGGTGATACCATGGACGTTCATACACCAGAAGGACGTTTTAAAATTGAAAATTCCGCTTTCGCGAAAGCGCAAACCTACGCAGCCTTTGCTGCAGGATCAGGAATCACGCCTATCTTATCAATGATTAAGACTACATTATCACAGTCTGCAGATAGTAAATTTGTTCTAGTGTACGGAAACCGCACCGAAGAAGAAGCCATGTTCCGCGATGAGTTAATTGCCTTACGCGACCAGTATAAAGATCGTTTCTCTATAGAGTTTATTTACTCTCAAACACGAGTAGATGGAGCACATTTTGGACGTATTATGAAGGCTACAGTTAATTTTGTAGTAAAGAATAAATATGCGTCAAATAACTTTAACGAGTACTTCTTATGTGGCCCAGAAGCCATGATCAAAGAAGTTTCTAAAGTGCTTAAGGAAAACGATACTAAGGAAGAAAATATCCACTTCGAACTTTTTACTGCAAGTACAGAAGAGGTAACTATTGACGCCAACCTAGATGGGAAAACTGCCATCAAAGTAGTTTGTGACGATGAGGAATTTGAGTTTACTATGGAGAAAGATGCTGTCATTCTTGATGTAGCGTTAGATCAAGACATAGATGCTCCACATTCTTGTCAAGGCGGCATATGCAGCAGCTGTATTGCTCGTGTAACAGAAGGAACAGCAGTCATGTCACAAAACCAAATCTTAACAGACTCAGAAGTAGCCGAAGGATTAATACTTACCTGCCAGGCGCATCCTACCTCAGCTTCGATTGTGGTAGATTTTGATGATGTGTAGTCTTTTACGATAACATATTTTTAAAACTCATTGGGTATAGTTACTTAATGAGTTTTTTTCTTTTTAATAGCTTGCATGTGCTTATCATTTGTAGATATATTGCAGGCTACCTTTATAAGGATGAAAATTTATAATACACTACCTATACTTCTTTTTTTATTTGTTACTGCTGTTCAAGCTCAGCAAGAGACGCCTCTATTACAAAAATTCTATAACGGCTTTTATGCACAAACCATAAATGACGAAGATCCCTCTGGCATTAATCCAGATGACAAAAGACTTATACATTATAGCAATACTGCGCTTATAGAGTTTAAAGACATTCAAAAGATAATGGCAAGCAAGCCAAAAGGATATCCAATATGGAGCATATTCTTTAAGCTAGACGACCTCACTGGCAAAGAGCTTGAAAACTTCACAACCAATTATAAGGGTATTCCCATCACGCGAAGAGGTGGCGTCGTTTATGAACGTAAACTTGTACTTGTCATACAGAACGAGATAGTAAGCGTTGCAAACGTTAATAGTGTTATTAAAAATGGAACTTTTAGCCTTGGGCAGTTTGACAATAAAAAACAAGCAAAAGAAATTATAAAACGTATTAAACAAGTAGCACAATGAATACTGACCTACAAGAATTCCCAATATTATCCACACTACCGTCTCAAGAACTTCAAGCCCAAATTGATAGTTATGTATTGTATATGAAAACTACTTATAATGTACGATACGTAGGTTTTGCAGTAGCTGGACTTTTTGGTATTTACAGCATTTTTATTGCTGGAAAACGTGTTACTTATTCAGAGAAGAATATTATAGAAATGACAATGCTCACACTAGGATTATTAATAATTGCTATACTTATTTGGTTTTTAGTTTCCATTCTTAAGAAAAATGCCGCACTGAAAAAAGGACTAAGAGCAACTGCCGAAAAGCATGCCTTAGATAAAAAATTATTTTTAAAGGAATTTAATGCTTTTGTTATAGGGCAACATGGTGGTAAGGGAGTGTATAAAATATAGCAATCAAGAACATCAATAAACAGCTTATATTCAATTAGTTAATGTTGTCTATATTTCATGTAAAACTATTTATATTTATTACATTGATGTTTTAACTGCAAACATCTAATCATGAAATGTATACTATCCCTACATGTCACTACAATATTTATTTTAACCACATTTTCGCTCTTTGGACAACAAAGTAGTGTTACCGAGACTAATTTTAATGCTCTTTCCTCTATATCAAATGCTGGAGCGCCTAATACTATAGGCACAGCATCAGGAAGTTCGAGTATGTTTTCTTCTTCGCCAACTAATGTTGAAGGATCATATTACGTATTTGAAAATTGGGAAAATAATGCTGTAATTGAGTTAAATAATGGCAAAAAATATGTCTTAGAGCAAAACTTCAACATTAACGCTGATAAAGGTTCATTTGAATCAAAAATATCAGAGAAATCTGTGTACATATTTGAACTTGATGACATTAAAAGAGTAAGTATTAACTACAGTCCTTACGTAGTTAAGTATTTTAAAATAGAAAATAAATTTGTGCTCTTTCAAGAGTTAGGAAGTTATAACGGAAAAACTTTATTAAAAGACTTCAAAGCAGAGCTTATACAAAGAGGATCAGACCCATATAGGGGTAAATTAAATGATCAAATAGTTATTAATAGTAATTATTACATCTCTCAAGATGACGAAATAATAAAGATAAAACTGAAAAAATCTTCTATTATCAATCAATTTGATAATGAGTCTAATGCAGTGAAAACCTTTATGAAAGATGAAAAGTTATCCTTTAAGGAAGATAATGACTTAAGAAAGCTCTTTAGGTTTTTGAATAATTCTTAAAGCTTACAATCACTGCTTTTTAACCATCATTACTCATTTGCAAAAACAATTACTTTCCTTACTTTTCATCCATGTGGACCTATTACCGTGATGTAACTTTATACGCTGCAGGCATTTGCTTAGTGTTTGGGCTTGTTCACGTTTCCGCTAGTGAACGCATCTCTGTAGGGATAATTACCACCATCATTATTTTTGGAGTTTTTGGCACTGGCTTAGGCGTTTTGGCATTTGCATATTTTCAGAAGCAGCAATATTATATGTATTATAATCTCGGCTTTACAAAGCGCTATCTGATACTACGTGCATGGGCGGTAAACTTTGTTCTTGCCTGCATACTCACTGTATTTGTACTGCCGTTTCTATGAAAAATGAACTTAACGTACACGGTCTCTACAAAAACTTTGGAAGGAAAAATATACTCACAGATGTATCTTTTAATCTTAGCACAGAAGATGTTTTAGGACTTTTTGGAAAGAATGGCTCTGGAAAATCTACACTTCTTAAAATTCTTTTTGGAACACTTAAACCTACGCGCTTAGAGCTTAGCATAAATGGTACATCCATTGTACCTAAAAGCATCATACCTGAGCAACTTATCGGTTACTTACCACAAGAAAGTTTCTTACCCAAGCATTTAAAAGTGAGAGATATTATTCCGCTATTTCATGAAAGTGGTGATGCTCAAGACACCATCTTTAGAGCTCCATTTATTGAAAAAATTGCTTCAAGAAAAGCTGGCCTACTCTCCATGGGAGAAATACGTTATCTAGAATTACTACTTGTCGCAAACCTCAACCACCCTTTCTTAATGCTGGACGAGCCTTTTTCTATGATTGAACCGCTTTACAAGGAGAAAATAAAAGAGTTTTTAATTTCGCTTAAAGCGAAAAAAGGAATCATACTCACAGATCACTATTATACAGATGTATTTGACGTTTCTACTAAGAACTTGGTGTTAAAAGATGGTGTTGCTCATGAAGTTCATACCTCAAAAGATCTGAAAGATTTTGGTTATTTGAAGTAAGTAAACCTTTGAAACGCTCTACTTTGAGCTACGTGTGTGATCTCTCCTAACGTCGAGATGACAATCTGTAGTCATTTCGACAGAGCAAGGTGCGAGTGACGAGAAATCGCATAAGAGTGAGAACGTTATGTGAGAAATTTTAAAACGCTACTCGTTGAGCTAGATTCCTTAGCTGCCTGTGTGATCTCTCCTTTTCGTCGAGATGACAATATGTAGTCATTTGGACAGAGCGAGGTACGAGTGACGAGAAATCGCATAACACTGAAAAAATTATAGGATAAATTTTAAAATGTTACTTGTAGAGCTATATTCCTTAGCTGCTTGTGTGATCTCTCCTAGCGTCGAGATGACAGTTCCTTTTTTCGCGAAAGCGTACTTCTATATAAACTTCTTAATAATAGTTGCCACAGGCGCTATAGCAGTCGTTTCTTCTATAGATGGACCTGCAACCCATACTGTTTTATAAGTAGCTCCCTGAGCAGCTTTTGTAGTGTCACGCATTCCTTTTGCAAAACGTATGGCCTTAACCCACTTCTTAAGCTTCTTATTCTTGTTAAATAAGCCTTCTAACCACGTTTGTTTAGTCCCTATCTTTTGAACGTAAGGCGTGTTTATGACAGTACAAGGTGTACCAGAAATCTTTTGAGTCATCACAATATCCTTAGCGCCAAAGTCTACACAAGCTTGTTTGTACTCTTGAGATACTGGAGCCTCTTCTGATGCTATAAAAGGGCTTCCTATACTTGCTCCTATGGCACCGTAAGACATAGCGCGTTCTAGATCTGCTTTATTTGCAACGCCTCCAGCAGTGATTACTGGAATTGTACAGTTTTCATCAAGTTCTTTTATTAATGCTTCGGGAGCGATATTACCTCTGTGTCCTCCTGCTTGATTATTTACAGCCACAAGAGCATCACAGCCCATAGCCTCCACCTTTTTTGAATAGCCAAGGTCTGTTACATCACAAAACACTTTGATTCCTTTAGGTTTTGCTTGCTCAATTACCATCTGTGGAGATCCCAAAGATGTAATTATAAAATCTACCCCTAGCTCACAAGCCGCTTCCAGTTGTGCAGGGTATTTCATGTTTGATTTATTTACAATGAGGTTAATACCAAAAGCCCCTCCAGGAACTTTGGCAGCTTTAAGTTCTGTAATTGCCGCCTTAAGCTCGTCTATTGTTCTATAATTGAGTGCTGGTACACAAGCAGCGATACCGTTTTGCATTCCGGCTTTAAGCATTGCAACATTAGACACCAAAAACATAGGTGCCATAATGATAGGATGTGTAATACCAAGTAAGTCTTTTAGGGTAGGTTTTGTAGCGCTCATAAAACATTTAATTTAAACAAATATAAACAATATTGCTATGCGTGCATAACACTTTGAAACTAGATTATAGTTGTCACGTTCTCAACAATATCAGCAGGTAAGATAGTCCTCATCACATCCTCATAGCCTTCAGGAACTACGTTTCCGTAAATAGAGGTAGGTATTTGTGGATACTTTTTTCTATCTGAAAGTAAGCAATTTGCTTCTTGGTTATATGGTGCAAATCCTGCGTATGGGTGTGTTACTCCCCACAATGTCACCGTAGGAATCCCATACATTGCTGCTAGGTGCGCATTACCGCTATCCATAGCGAGCATAAGATCTAGCTGACTTATAAAATTAATTTCTTCTTTAAATTTGAGTTTTCCGGCAACTACTTTTGTCATCATGCAACCTTGTGAAAGATCCCTTAGTATCTCCTCCTCATCTGGTGCTCCAAAAAGAAATAAATTGTAATCCTTTTTACCATCTAACTCTCTAATGACTTGTTCCATCAAGTCTAGTGGATATTGCTTCCCTAGGTGTGCAGCAAAAGGTGCTATACCAATCCACTTTTTATGACAACCAGCAGTAAACTCTATAACCTCATCTTGTTTGTTAGGTTTAGGGAGTGGTTCTGGTATAAAATGATGTCCGTCTAACCCTTCAATAACATCTTGATATCTTGCTATTGTGGTCTTGAGAGCTTTAAAAACTTTATCTGTGCTTCTAGTGAGTGCCTTTTTATCTGGTCTACCTTTATCTAAGGAAACGCTGGGAAGATTAAGAAACTTACGCAGCATTTTTGACCGAATTACATTGTGCATATCTGCTACATGTGTAATTCCTAACTTTTTAAGTTGGCGCGATAATTTCCACATACCGCTCACCCCTTTATGTATGGTATTGACTTCGGCAGCGATAAAGGATACATTAGGCATTGCTTCTACAATAGGCCTAAAAAAAGGTTTTGAAAGGAAGGATATTTTTATTTCTGGGTTCGCTTTCGCGAAAGCGTACACCACAGGCACCGTCATCGCAACGTCTCCCATTGCAGAGAGACGAATGATGAGCATGTGTTTTTGTTGAGTCATTATCTCGCTAGACTTGTGAAGGGTTTATCGATTTAAACTAAAACCTACAATAGATAATTATTTTTTGATGTTGCGCAGTACAGGGTTGAGCTCATCATCATTATACATTTTCATCTGTTTATAGACTTTCATGTACTTGTCACCTTTTGAGATATCTTCAAGTAAGGTATCTATCGCTGTCGAAAGGTCTACGCGTTGCTCAAGTAATATGTCAAGTTTAGTTTTACAAGCAGCTCGGTGTGCATCACTAGCATCTGTACGAGTTGCTTCCTCTTCCATATGGTATACTTTGAGTGCTAGGATGGATAAACGATCTACTCCCCAAGCCGGACTTTCTGTATTAATTGTAGCGCCTTCTTTAACCTCAACGCTGTTATATTTTTCAAGAAAATAGCTGTCTATATATTCTACCATATCCGTACGATCTTGGTTAGACGCATCAATCTTACGTTTTAGAGTCAAGGCTGCAACTGGATCAATCTGCGGATCACGAATGATGTCTTCATAGTGCCACTGTACCGTATCTATCCAGCATTTTCTGTACAACAGATGACCCAATAAATCTTCATTTTTATCATACTTATTAGTAAAAGGTTGGTCTACCGTATTTACTAAATGATAGGTATCGATTGCTTCTTTAAAAATGGCGTTTGCCTTTTCTGTAAACATATAATTGTTTTCTATAATGTAATTGTTCTATAATGCCTAGTGCGTCGGAAAACGGTTAAAATCCCTAAGGATTACGGGCAACATGCATTGTCTACAAAGATATTATTTTTTGATTTGGAATAGCCCACTGCCTTTACTTGTTAACAGTAGCCTTGGATTTAGAAACAAGAGCTATAAAATTAAGGTAGTAGATGAATAAGAATAGGTAATAATATGATAAACCATAGTAAGCTTTCCTTAAAGAGCAGGCTCTCTGTGTTTTCTAGATAATTGCTTACAATAATGGTCATTACAGGAATAATAAAATACCACTCTGCTCCAGTTTTTGTAGTGGTAAACAAGATTACCAATAGCCCTACAGCTAGTATTCCTAAAATAACGGAGTATCTACTTTTTGATCCAGTGGAGGCTCTTCGTTGCTCACCTAGATACTTCCAGATGGTCCATAATAATGTCCCAATGAAGAAAGCGATTGCACCGAGCACTTGTAGATTATTATAAGCTGTAAAATCTAGTGATATGGGTTGAAATGATAACGAAACCTCAGACGGATTTCCCACCTGAAATAATAAAATAGAATAATAAATCACACCAAAACTTAGTAGCGCTAATAGTGGTATAAAGAGATATCTTACTACCGTAATTCTATAAAAAAGTAACGCTAGATAAATCGCTATAACATACAACCAGCTAAAATAAAAGGCAAGTGACGCTAATAGTATCCATAATGCCGCGTCAAAAATCTTGCGCTCCATGTGTAATTCTGACTTGAAACTGATGATCCTACGCAGCGCGATTAAGATAAAGAAACCTGCTATTAATATGGCGTGATCCTTTAGAGCGACTGGTAATGCTAAGCTAAATGCTGCAAACAAGAGTACTCCATATGAAGATCGCTTAGTAAGGTCATTTTTTTGAGAAACAAAACTCAATATAAACATAGTGAGCACATAAAGTAACCACATACCTAACGTTACAGATATGCCTAGCCATGTAAATGGCTCTGTAAATATATCCCTATGGCTATAGAAAAACCCCAAGGTCATATATATCAAAACAAGCGCAATGGCGAGTGGTTTTGAAGTCCCAAAAAATCTTGTGAGCATAGCTAGTTTTTTTCCTATTTTTGCAATAACATCTTTATGTGATGTGTAATTAAGATTTCAATATTGTAAACATACAACATTATGAGTTTGACAGGATTTTTCGAAGGCATTGAAGAATTTGCAGAAGCAACTTTATTTGCACCTTTTAACGCCCTTGCCGAATTAGAATTGAGCAACTGGTGGCTTGCTAACGGAGTAAACTGGTTATTTATGCTCATTTGTGCAGCTGCAATCGTATACTGGATTATGGAAATCAAAAAGTATGACGATAACGATACAGAATACCGCGAGGCAAAAGCTCACGGTTTCTTAGGTAAAAACAGCGAGCTAGAAAGCAACCTTTAATTCACTATAGGTCAAAACCTATATCTGTACGATAATTTATCCTATCAAAATGTAGTTTTTCTATATTCTGGTAGGATTTTTTTATGGCCTCTCTGTAATCTTCATCAAAGGATGTGATTGCAATCACCCTACCTCCATTAGTAACTACTGCGCCATCTTTTTCTGTTGTTCCTGCATGAAAAGCAATAGAACCTTCTATGTTTTCAAGTCCTGTGATTACTTTTCCTTTATCATAAGCTTCTGGATATCCTCCAGAAACAAGCATTATTGTTGCTGCGCTTCTAGCATCTAGCTTAAACTCTTGCTGGTCTAATGTTTGATTATCAACCGCTTTAAAAAGTGATACAAGATCAGACTGAATACGTGGTAATACTACCTCGGTCTCAGGATCACCCATGCGTACATTGTACTCAATTACCTTAGGGTCATCTCCTACTTTGATAAGACCAATAAATATGAATCCCTTGTAATCTATATTTTCTTTAGTAAGACCATTAACCGTAGGCTTTACAATGCGGTCTTCTATTTTTTTCATAAAAGCATCATCTGCAAATGGAACTGGGCTTATTGCACCCATTCCTCCGGTGTTAAGTCCTTTATCACCTTCACCTATACGTTTGTAATCTTTGGCAGTAGGAAGCACTTTATAGTTTTTACCATCTGTAAGTACAAAAACACTAAGCTCGATTCCGTCTAGAAACTCTTCTATGACTACGGTTGTACTTGCATCGCCAAATTTACCGCCAAGCATACTCGCTAGTTCCTTCTTTGCCTCATTAAGATCTTCTATGATTAAAACTCCTTTACCCGCCGCAAGACCATCTGCTTTTAAAACATATGGAGAGTTTAAAGTTTCTAAAAACGCTTGTCCTTTCTCTAGTGTTTCTACTGTAAAGGCTTCGTAGGCAGCCGTAGGAATATCATGAGCAATCATAAATTCCTTTGCGCGCTCCTTGCTCCCTTCAAGTTCTGCTCCTTCCTTGCTGGGCCCAATGACAGCAACGTTTTTGAGAGCTTCATCTCCTTTAAAGAAGTCATATACTCCTTGCACTAGCGGATCCTCAGGTCCTACAACAACCATTGTTATTTGTTCCTTAATCACTAAAGCTTTGATGGCCTCAAAATCGGTTACGCCTATGGCAACATTCGTTGCAATTTGAGCAGTACCTGCATTACCTGGTGCAACAAAAAGTGAATCACATTGCTCGCTCTGTGCTAGTTTATAAGCAAATGTATGCTCGCGTCCTCCAGAACCTAAGATTAAGATATTCATTATGGTATATTTTGCGTTTAGACAAAAATAAATGTTTGTATTTTGGCTCCCTAATTAAGACGATGTGAATTTATTCAACTGGGCTTTAAAAATGAAGGGATTTGATACCGCTTTCGCGAAAGCGGAATTACAACGTATCATAGATATCCCAGAAAGTGAATATGCAGCATATATATCTGAGCAGAAAAAAAAGATAGTTACCCATCACGAGATTTATAATTCCTTTTATAAAAGTCTCCTTACCGAAAGAGGCGAAAAAGACTGGGAAACACTGCCAGTGCTAACAAAAGCAGATCTACAACAACCGCTTGAAAATAGGCTTTCTCAAAACTACGACCGCAAGACGGTATACGTAGGTAGGACCTCTGGATCTTCTGGACATCCTTTTGTTTTTGCAAAAGATAAAGACGCTCATGCGTTGAGCTGGGTGAGTTTCCAAAGGAGGTACAACTGGTATCATCTTGACCTGGACACCTCAAAACAGGCGCGTTTTTATGGGATTCCGCTTACAACGATTGCCTATCAAAAGGAAAGACTCAAGGATAAACTAGGTAACAGATATCGTTTTCCCATTTTTGATCTTTGCGAGCACAAGCTTGCAGATATGGTTAAAAAATTTAGCAAGACACCTTTTGACTATATAAATGGCTACACCAGTAGCATTGTATTACTTGCTAAGTATTTGAAAAAGCACCAAATTATACTCACTGATATCTGTCCTACTCTTAAAGCATGTATTGTCACTAGTGAAATGCTATTTCCCGATGATTTAGAATTAATGCAGGAGCAATTTAATGTCCCAATCATTAATGAATATGGAGCCTCAGAAGTAGGACTTATAGCCTTTCAAAATAAGGAGAATCAGTTAGAGGTAGATAGTGAGTTGTTATTTGTCGAAATTCTTGATGATAACGATAAGCCTGTACCTCACGGTGTGGTAGGGCGTATTGTAATCACATCTTTTTATAATAAAGCACATCCTTTTATACGTTATGATATAGGTGATATGGGATCTTTATCACCACTAAGCACGCTTAAAAATCCTATTTTAGAAAATCTTCAAGGAAGAACAAGTGATATTGCACGGCTACCTAGCGGCAAAGTAGTTCCTGGACTAACATTTTATTATGTGACCAAGAGTATTATAGAGGAAGATGGCAATGTAAGTGAGTTCATTATTGAGCAAACTGCTCAAGATTCATTTAAATTTATTTATACCTCTGAGAGACCACTTAATGCTCAAGAAAAAAGAAATATTGAAAAAGCTACCACTACTTATCTTGAAGATGAACTAAAGCTAACTTTTGAAAAAGTAGCCGTACTGGACCGTAGGGATAGAGGTAAACTCAAACAGTTTACTTCTCTCGTTTCTTAGACATCATATCGCTGTATCCATTCAGGTCTTACTACGAAGTACTCCCAGAAAAAGCGGAGTAAACATATTGCAGCTACTACATGAGAATATCCTAAGCAAGTTTTGTAAAACTGATAGTTGTACTTAACGAGATTTAATTTATTTGAGCTCATCGAGCCTTCACGTACTCTATAAAAAGCCAGATCTTCTTGCAAACCTAAGGCGGGTTTTCCGCTCTTCTTTATCGCGTCTAGCCACAGCGCCCAGTCTTGTCTTTTTCTAACGTCTGGAGCGCTTATTTTACCTATTGAGGTTGCATTGTAAATACCAGTGAGATTTCCCACATAGTTATTGCTGTGTTGCTTTTTGTAATGGAGCTCTGGTAATGCCACGATGCGTTTACCAAGTGGTTTTCCATGTTCATCGATATGTACATAGCTGGTATAAGAAACGTCACAAGCTGTTTTTTGCATAAAGGCAATTTGCTTCTGGAGTTTTTCTGCATGCCATAAGTCGTCAGAGTCTAAGAATGCAATGAATTTCCCTTGAGCAGCTTCTGTTGCAATGTTGCGGGTGTGTGCGGCACCACTATTTCGCGAAAGCGTAATAAGTTTAATTCTATCATCAAGAGCTGCTAGGGCTCTTACAATATCAACAGAATTATCTGTCGAGCAATCATCTACGATAATTTGCTCCCAGTTTTGATACGTTTGTGCTTGAATACTCGCGATAGTTTGAGCAATAAATGGTGCTGCATTATACAGCGGAGTGATAATGGAGACTAGTGGCTGTATGTCATTTTTAGTAAGCTTTGTCATCTCCTACAATAGCTTTATAAATAGTATTAAAAACAATTTTAATATCTAAGAAGAGTGACCAATTTTCTACGTAGAATATGTCAAATTTTACGCGGTTTACTATATCCTCTTCAGTCTCTATTTCTCCTCTGTAACCACTCACTTGCGCAAGACCAGTGATTCCAGGTTTTATAAAGTGACGCACCATAAATTTATCTATACGCTCTGCATACATATGAGTATGTCTCACCATATGAGGTCTTGGCCCCACGACAGACATGTCTCCCTTAAGGACATTAATGAATTGCGGTAATTCATCCATACTGGTTTTACGCAGGAACCGACCTACTCTAGTAATACGACTATCATTTTTACTCACTTGCTCAATATCTGCCTTCTCATTATCTCTCATAGAGCGAAATTTATAGCAGTAAAACTCGTGATAATCTAATCCGTTACGTTTCTGTTTGAAAAACACAGTCCCTTTAGAGTCGAGCTTTATTAAAATTGCAAGCAAAGGGGTAAGCCATGATAATACGCCTACAAGTACAGCAATAGAAAGAACGATGTCAAACGCACGTTTAATAAACTGATTAAATGGTTTATCTATAGGGATGGTACGCAAAGATAGTATGGGAGTAATCCCTAGGTATTGATATTCTAGTTTCTTTGTAAAGATCTCGCGGCTGTCTGGAATAAATTTTAATATCTTAAGGTTGTTATCTGTAAATTCAGATATCTCTCTCAACTCTTCATTAGTAAACTGCTCTACTGAGCAGTAAACCTCATCTACACTATTCTCTAATATGTAATTAAATATGCTGTCAAGAGATACACTTGGGTCTTTTATATCAAAGGTGCTACTCACTACATAACCATACCTTTTGTTTTCATCAAAAAACTTTTTAAGCTCCTTAACTTGCACATTCCAGCCTAAAATAACAACACGACGATGGTTACCTCCTAAAACTGCTCTATACGTTTTTAACAAATAGAATACTCCAAATTTATTGATCCCTACACCTATAAAAACATATAAAACATATAGAAACACAGCTATTGGAGAGGCGTCTACTGTTTGAAATAGACCGAAGAATGCAAAAACAAGTAATGCAAAAATGAATAACTGTAATAGTAAAAGGGATACTATACGTGTAGGCTTAGTATACCTATAAACTTCATAAAAATCTGACTTGATGGTTGATAAAATCCAAGTTATCGTGATATACAATGAGAACACCACAAAATCCTCATTCATAATGAGGCATACCCTAGCTAGTAATAAAATAATTACTAGGTCTATAACATAAATTATGGGTCTTATGTAAAAGGAATACCTACCTACGCGTTGCGCCATACTTATTTACGTATGTGTTTTGAAAAGTCTTTATGTTCGCTTTTATATAATTGCTCTTGAGATAAACTTTTAAAATACTCAAACGTCTTTTTCATACCCTCTGCGCGACCTACCTTGGCCTCCCAATCTAATATTTCCATTGCTTTAGAAATATCAGGTTTACGTTGCATCGGGTCATCTACCGGTAAGTCTTGGTAAATTACTTTTTGATCAGTCCCGGTGAGTTTTATAATCTCTTCTGCAAAATCTTTTATTGTAATTTCATCTGGGTTTCCAATGTTTACGGGAAATGCATAATCACTCATTAATAGGCGGAAAATACCCTCTACCTGGTCATCCACATAACAAAAGGAACGAGTTTGTAAACCGTCACCAAATATCGTTAGATCTTCTCCCCTGAGCGCTTGTCCCATAAATGCAGGTATTACTCTACCATCATTAAGTCTCATACGAGGTCCATAGGTGTTAAAAATTCTCACTATGCGAGTTTCTAAGCCATGAAAACGATGATAAGCCATTGTGATAGATTCTTGAAAGCGTTTTGCCTCGTCATATACTCCTCTTGGCCCTATAGTGTTTACATTACCATAATAATTTTCATCCTGAGGATGCACGAGTGGATCACCATAAACTTCTGATGTTGATGCAATCAGAATACGGGCATTTTTAACCTTGGCCAATCCTAATAGGTTGTGTGTTCCTAACGAACCTACTTTAAGTGTCTGTATGGGTATTTTAAGATAGTCAATAGGACTCGCTGGTGACGCAAAATGTAGAATATAATCTAAGTCACCTGGCACATGCACAAAAGTAGTAACGTCGTGATGATGGAACTCAAATTGCTCTAACTTAAAAAGGTGCTCAATATTAGACAGGCTACCAGTGATAAGGTTATCCATCCCAATTACATGAAAACCTTCTTTAATAAATCTATCACATAAATGAGACCCTAAAAATCCTGCAGCACCCGTAATTAAAACTCTCTTCATAATTGGTTGATTAATCTATACAGACTTAACAATCTGTGTTCGTAAAAATAAGGAAGTATTACCTGCTTGTAAAGCCTAAGCCCTACAACCTACTCAGCGTTTGAGAAAATTTATCTAAAATAGGTTTCCTTGCAAATTTTTCAAGTACATAGTTTCTTGCAGCTGTACCCATAGTTAAAGCAGTTTCTGGAGCCGAATGGAGAGTCTCTAGCTGGCTCAATATTATATCAACATTAATAACGGAGTTGTAATATCCACCTTTCGAATCATTTATAATCTTAGCTGGCTCTGCGTCTGGGTGACCGGTAATGATAGATGGTCTAGCGCTCGCCATCATACCTAGTATTTTAGAAGGCATAACCGTATCTACAACTTCGCTCTTTTGAAATAAAATATGCACATCTGCACTAGCTAGCAAACTTGATAACGCGGCAAATGGTACTGGAGGATAAAAATTTACTTCTGTATGTTTTAAATTCTCCTTTAGAGCATTCATTTTTGCCCCTGCTCCTACTACAATTACTTCAAACGTATTAAAGTCTAATGCTTTGATAAGGTCTGTAAATAACTGCCAGTCTTGCTTGTCTCCCACATTACCAGAATATAAAATACTACACTTATCTTTAGAAAAATAAGGATGTGCTTGTGACTTAGATGGATCACTCTCGTTTGCATCTATCCAGTTAGGTAAATAGTAGGTTTCGGTGGTGGTTTTCTCTTTTAGTTTGGCAAGCATCGCATGGCTTATCGTACTCACATAATCTGCTTTATTGAGAATACTGCGCTCTAATTTCATCAACGCTTTATACGCCATACTTTTACTTTCACCTCCAGCGGCAAGACCCGACTGAAAAGCCGCGTCAAATTCAAAATCTTGAATGTGAATCCAGTGTTTTGCGTTACGCTTTCGCGAAAGCGTATTTCCTAACCATGCACTACTCGTAAAAGGAATAACAGAGATTACAATATCACACGCTGCAATCTGCTTGAAATTAAAGCGTGAACCTATGGTAAAATCGGCTATATGTATAACCCGTTTTAAGAATGTAGGCTCCTTGGGAGTAAATTGCTTATATCTATATATATCAATGGTTCCCTTCTTCTCATGTAGATAAGCTCCTTGGTTTTGATATGCTTCTGTTATTTCCCATTTAGGGTAATAAGGAAACGCAGTAATCACCGAAATATGTGCTCCTTGCTGCTCTAGATATTCTGCTAGTTGCGTGCTGTAAAGTCCTATTGCAGTGTCTTCCGGGTAGAAGTTTAAGGAGATAAGTGTGATGTGTTTGCCTTGGAGATTATTCATAGGGCTTGTAAAAATAGTTTAATAGAATTTCCTAATCATAAAACGGATTTATACGCATCTAGCAATTTTAATACGTTCTGTTGAGCTGTGTAGTTTTTCAGAAATGTTTCTCGGGCATTATTTCTCATAGTTTCTTGATCTAGGTAATCTGTTTTTTCAATCGCTTCTACAAGATTATCAATATCATCTAACGTGTAATGTAATCCATTGTATTGATCTTTAACTAATTGCCCACCATTCCCAAACGATGGTGCAATAACTGGGGTACCAAAGGAGAATGATTCTATTATAACCAACCCAAAAGTCTCGTACATCTTAGATGCTGTGATTAATGCTTGAGCATTTTTATATAAGCTTGATAACTCTTCTCCATCTTGATTTCCTACAAATTCTATATTATTATGTAGGTGTGAATAATTCTCAACAACTTCATGAAGGGGACCTGTACCTGCAATTTTGAGTCTTTTATTTGCTTTAATACAAGCTTCTATTACGTTTACAATCCCTTTTTCATCTGAGAGACGCCCTACAAATAGCATATAATTCTCTTTATCATAGAGGTAGCCTCTATCTTCGGTAAAATTTGGTTTGACTATAACTTGTTCCTCTCTAAAAGTTATATGCGATTTCTTAAAAATCTCATGAGAGAATTCGCTTAACAATATCACTTTGTCAATATATGATGACCATGTTTGTAAATGTCCATGCAGGGCGTTACTGATTACGGGAAATACTGTCGCGATTTTAGATTCTTGATAACAACCGTTTTTAATAGCGGGAATACCCCATTTACTTTTTATACAGTCTTCGCAAGGTTTCCCATCTCTAAAAAGAAGCCCGTTACTACATAGTATTCTGTAATTATGTAGAGTAACTATTACTGGTATGCGAAGTTCTTTACAAGCGTAAAAAATCGACGGAGTAATTACAGGCAAAAAATTATGCACGTGCACAACATCAGGTGAAGAATCTTTTAAAAATGCCTTAATTAATTTCTTTTGAGAAACCGAATATGGTAGCGACAATGCCGTTTTTAGCTTTCGCGAAAGCGTATTAATATCATTGTTATTTACAATATATTGAGAGACTTTATGACCTGCAGACTCTAGTAGCAATTTTTCTCGACTCACAACAATATCTTCACCGCCTATGTCTTTATATCTATTATGTATTTGGACTATGTGCATTTGCTACTTGGAAATATTAGAAGTGAAAACAATCAAAAATACAGATAAGTAAATCACTTTTTACAGTTCAAAATGATGCGTATATTAACTTATAAAATTGCATAGTATAAGGCTTCTTTATATACGTTGCTTATGTTTTGCCTTCCATGATTTCTGGTTTAAAAACATCTGTTCCATTATATATTGTAAAAAGCGCGTAAGTATATAAACTCCGACAAAGATGCCAATGTAATAAGAAAAGCCATTTGCAAAATCACCTCTCAATAAGAATAATAAATGTATAGCAAAGTAAAGTGCTAAAATCTTCTTAAGATAGTCGTCGCTTTTAAACCATGAAAGAAGCTTTATACATGTAATTGCGAGAAAAATAGCCATCATAACGACTCCAAAAATCCCAAAATTAATATAACCCTCAGATACTAGTGGATTAGATAAATTACTATAATGGAACCCATGATATTCAATAAGATGTTCACCAACTAATTTTCCAGTGGTTGTGGGTTTTGTCTCCCATAGACTACGAGGAACAAAAAATAATAAACCGCTTAGCAATTGATAACCGTATGAAAAGCCCTCATATTTTACATAGTCTAAGGTTGCTGTAATATTTATAAAGGCATCATAGTGTAATGTATTAAAAACCTGACCTATACCATAACCTTCAAAACTGTCCAATAACACTCTAGGTCTGTCTAAAATCTCCTCAAACGTGGCTGTCACATGTGTAAGTATGGCAGAGAGTGGGAAAACTATAATCATTGAAAAGAACATAAATAGCGTCATTTTAACATTGCTATTAAGTAATCTAGGTGCCATCAAGAATATAATACAAATATAAATGGGACCTAAAGCGTTGCGCTTTTCTGTCAAGGGGTTTTTAAACCACAATAAAAACGCTCCAAGAATTAAGAAAAGTAAGGCTACAATAATAATGTTTATTGGTAGTTTTTTTCGTTTCTCAAAATATTGAAAGCATAGTACGATTCCTGCAAATGGCATCATAAATAGCACCTTTTTCCACAACAATAGCATCCCTATTGACGCAGACGAGGGTGTCCCACTATGTCTTCTTATTTCTTCTTGTACAAAACCGAAGCTAGCAATAAACACTAGCACTGTAGCGATAGAGATTATACTAATTAGTACTGGCAGGGCTTTATATTTGGTCTGATCATAAACTGGAATAACTCTCAGTTTTCGAAACTTTTTAAAATAAAGATATGCTACAGCAAAGGTCAGGTTGAATATGATTACAAGTACATTTGTGTGTACAATTGCCGCTTGGGAGTATTTTAATTTAGTTATGAAAACTCCATTTGTAAGGTTTAATTCTCCTACTTGGAGAAGCGGAGAAAGTATGAAAAACAGAAAGCTAAAGACAAGAAACACAGAAATGAAAGGAGAAAACTCTTTCTCTTGATACAAATGCCACCAGAACATCCCAAATAATAAGAGATTACTTATAAAGAATGATATCCATACAGAAGTATCTGCACTGAATGTTGCAAATAGAAATATACTTATCAGTAGATAAGATAACATCAATATGAGTTTACCTAGCATACATCTTTAAACTTGAATATTTTCAACTAAACCCATTCTAATTATCTTCTTAAGTCACTGTGATTAGGAATTGCAAATAGTGATTTGGCAGTAAGAAAATTGAAGAATAATGAAAAGTATACAACACCTGCCTCCTTCTCTAAAATATTGTCGGTAAGCATTAAAATACCATAAAAAATGATAAATAGTATTAGTAATTCGTTATTAAACTTTACAGCAAAGATAAAGTTTATTAAAAGCGTACATATAAAAGCTAGAAGCGCTACAATACCGCCAATAATCAAAAAACTTAGAAACTGATTATGTGCATTATATCCTCCTTCTTGCAATATTGGTATTTCTAATTCCTGATATTTATCAGTTAAAACTGATCTAAAATCACCTACTCCATAACCTAAAATAGGGCTATCTAGTATTACATCTTTAGCAACATTATAGATAGTGTATCTAATATTTGTGGAGGTAGGGGCTCCTTCACCTACTGCCTCAATTTTCTTAAATTCTAAAAATTTATTTCGAGTGCGCGGAATTGCTACTATAAGTACCATAAGTCCTACTAAAGCAAAAAGATAAGGCCTTATAGTTACCTTTTTTCGTCGAAAGAGTATAAAGAGAAAAGCAACTATAGTTAAACCAATCATTGATCCTTTCTTTGCGTAAATTAATAAGAAACATACTAATATTAGATCTAAGGCAATTAAACATATTACTTTCCATTTTGTTGTTAAGGACTGTAATACATACACTGAAAAGATAAGGGCAACACTACAATGCATGGATAGATATATAGCATGCATTCCATATTTTCCTACATTTAATTTCATTGTCATAGGAAAGTGTTCTAACATTTCTATAAAACTGTAATGAGTGATATAAAACCACAAAAAAGGTATTACATTAAATAGAACCACTGTAATTATATATGCAAACAAGTACCTATACTTATTTCTATATAAGAAGTTAATATCTTTTTGGGAGTACATAGAAAAGCAAAGTGGGAAAACTACAAGAGATAAAAACATGATAAGTCTCTGTACTCCATACTCAAGATTATCACTATATAGTAACGTAAAGACCATTACTATAAAAACGGCACTATTTAAAAAGAAAAACCTAATATTAAAGGTGTTTCCACTTTTAAAAAAATGTAAACAACTCACAACGGCAAAGAGGCCGATTGCAATCGATTTTATATTAGAGGGTAATAAAATAGAGGCAAATAATAACAAGAGAGCACCCTCTACTAACTTGATACTATTTTGGCTCCTTATTATATCCATTTAATTGAGAATTATTAGAAATTATCACTTTCTTTATTGAGTACAAGTAAAAAAAGCTTCGCTTGACGGGCTAGTGGTTATAGAGGCTCATTACCTCTTAGTATTTAACAATTTACAAAATACTTGAGCCATTGCCTCTACAGAATAATTTTTGGCGCAAAATGCGGCAATTTCATCTCTTCTTGATGTCCATAAATCAATATTGCTGTACATATTTATTAAGCTTTCGCGAAAGCTTAATTCGCTATTAGTATCAAAAAAAAGAGCATTTACACCATCTAAAACTGCTTCAATTTCTGGGGAATGGTTTTCATCTCTTGAAACGATCATAGGTACACCAAAACCAAAACTTTGAGTTACAGACAACCCAACGTAACCAGGAGAAACACTAAAATAACTGTTGCTATATAATTCTCTCAATCGAGCTATATCATTTATATGGCCCAGCAAATGTATTCTGTGAGACAAGTTGTTTTCTATTATAAATGATTCTAGAGCCTCCTTTTCTTCTCCATCTCCTACAATAAAAAGCTGTACATCGTTTGGAATATCATTAAGTGCTTTGCTAAATGCCTTTGCAAGAAAAAGTGTTTTTTTACTTTCTGTTAAACGCCCCACATAAATAAGGTGTTTAGGGTTTCCAGCAATTGCACCCATTTGAGATGTATTGAGAAGTGCATTAGGTGCTGCGAGAATGATTTTACGGGGCATTTTCTCTTGAAGTTCTAATTGCTGTTTATTAGTATATACTACTATAGCCCTTGCTAGTTTACGCATGAGATGTCTTAAACTATCAGTACTAGCATCTTTACCTTGTCGTGGCCATGCGTGACCCCACAGTATCGTTTGTTTACCTAAAATTTTTCTACCTATCAATAATATCCAATTCGAAATTATTCTAGGGTTGAGTTCAAGCACTAACAGGTTATCACTCGCTATTAATTTTATGATTTGAAATTGAATTAAAAATCTAGCGTTAAAAAGGTAAGTGTTCTTAGTTTTCTTATAAGGGATTGTCGCGTCAGACTGTATAGATTTTTCAAAATAGTGACTACCACTATACAACTCAAAATTATCCCCTAGATTATCTCTCAAGGCTTTAAAGAAACCTTTTCTATAATCTGGGACAGCCGTTTGAATAATAATCAACTTTTTATCTTTAGATAGTTCCAACAGGTCTCGTTTTAATAAAGTAATATATTGAGAATATTAATAGAATAGCTTCTATAGAAACCGCCGTGATAACTGCTCCAAGTATCTCAAGCTGACTGATAAAAATTAAGCCTATTATAATCCCGCAAACAGCTGAAAAAGCCAATGTCTTCAATCGAGACATAAAATCACCAACCGCTGGAAAATAATGGGCAATAAATAGCATAAAATAACTAGTGAAAATGATATTAAGTGCAAGTATGTAGAAAAGGTAACTATTTTCATTTATAGCTACATTATCATACAATATGTTTAACAGCCATCCTCCACAAATTAGGAATGGTAGTGTAACCATAATTGCAAGTAAGCCAACTATAGGTAACATTTTTATTACGTATTCTCTCTGTTTTACACGTGTTTGACTAACTAACCATGGAAATAACGCTTGATATAGGGAAACAAAGACCCCTTTTGAAGTTGTGATAAGCTTTTCCATACTTGTGTAAATAGCTACTGTAGACTCATTAACAAAGAAACCTAGCACTAAGATGGGAATAGTGTTAATCAATCTAGCAGCGAGGTTAGACACAAATAAACTAAAGCTTTCCCTTAATAATTTTCTTACTAAGGTGAAACTAGGTTTAACAATGGAAACGTATTTCAAAGCTAAAATAATACTTAGAATTCCTGCTAGAATATATCCTATACCCATAAAGAATGGAACTTGAACATAATCTGACACATCACGTATAAACACAAATATAAGAAGTGTAAAAACTCCTTTTGCCAAAAGACTCAAGAGTGCCATCACTTTCATCTTTTCTATTCCTTGAAAAAACCAATCTACAAAGCACGCCTGTCCAAAGACCATAAGGTAGCTTAATAAAAACACTTCTTTTTCAATTTGAAATTTGGGCACAACAAAAACAGTAATAGCGTATAACATAAATACACTTGTAGCGATTACAATTTTTATAAGAAGGACAGTTGAAAAAACAGTTGCCATTTCTTCCTTATCAGATCTCTGTAGCGTTATATGTCTTGTTGCGCTGAGACTAAACCCATAATCAACAAAAATGTAAAGTACAGAACAAATGGCTTGTGCAAACATTATCAACCCAAACTTCTGCAAGCCTAATATTGAGATGAGATAAGGAAAGGTAACTATAGGTAATACTAGGTTTGTAACTTGAATAAGTAAAAGCGAGATATAATTTACAGAAATTCTCTTCCCAAATGAGGAATGAATTAACGCCTTAATTTCATGAAGGTTTTTCAAACTCTAATGTGATTGTTACATTTAAAATTCAGTGTTATGAATCTTAAATAATGGAGCCGCTTGAACTCTGTTTAAAATAAAATTATAATCACGTAAATACAAAGTATTATATTGTCCGTACGATTTGCGTAAATTCAGAGTGCGTGTAAAAGGATTATAGTCATATGGCTTAAAACCGCTTTCTATGAGCTTATTGTGAATTTTATTATCATCATAACCATATCTTTTAGATAGTCCATTTAACTCAATGATTATAGCTTGCAAGTTGCTATTTGAGATTGATTCCTCCATTCCTTCTAAAACGGCAGATTCAAATCCTTCTGTATCTATCTTAACGAGAGTAGTTTTATTTAATTCAAACAGATTATCAAAAGTGTCTACAAGGACCTCTATAGTATTTTTTTCTCCTTCTATAGCTACATGATTCATTGTGTCTAATCCGGCAGTAAATAAAATCTTCCCTTTAGTACTACCCACACCCATATTAAATGATTGCGTTCTATCTTGACTATTATTTAGTTCAATATTTCTTTGTAAACTTTCGAAAGTTTTAGGAACTGGTTCCACAGCAAACGTGGTAGCACCTATCTCAGAAGAAGCAAGTATACTGTAACTACCTACGTTTGCCCCTATGTCAATAAATTGATCCGTATCTCGCAGAAAATGAAGAAGGAAAGACATATCATTAAATTCCTGAAGGCCACAGTATATATTCTGGGTTGCTCCAGTCATTCCTTTAGAGACTAATAGCTTACTTTTAGTAGCAAAATTGCAAATTATAGGCCTGTTAAGAAGCCTACTTTTTAACTGCCATTTACCAAAACGTACAAGGCCAGCTACAGGATTTTTCTTATTAAGAGGATGTGTAACTATAAATTTAAGTGTATTGTAAAATGACATTCTTATCGGTTCTTAATATCTAAATACCAATTATATAATCTATTAACTCCATCCTCAAGCGCTACCGTATGTTTCCATCCTAAACTATTAAGTTTTGTAACGTCTGTAAGCTTGCGCGGTGTGCCATCTGGTTTTGAGCTATCAAAAATTAGTTGTCCTTTAAAACCTATCGTTTCTTTAATAAGCGTTGCTAGCTCTTTTATAGATATATCCTCTCCTGTGCCTATGTTTATGTGTGTATTTCTTACTTCGGTTGTGCTTCCTCTTACGTCATCAAAACTTGTGTTTTCTAAAATGTGCACACAAGCATCTGCCATATCTTGGCTCCATAAAAACTCTCTTCTAGGCGTTCCTGTTCCCCATATCTCAACGCTTTTGGCTGTTACACCGTACTTTTCTAGTATAGGTTGCGCTTTCGCGAAAGCGGAAACATCTAAGTCTCTACAGACCTCATCATTCTTTCCTTCTGAAAGTAATTTTGCAAGGTGAATCTTTCTTATCAATGCTGGTAAGACATGAGATTTCTCTAAGTCGAAGTTGTCATTAATTCCATAAAGATTAGTAGGCATCACTGAAATGAAATCTGTCCCGTATTGCAAATTATAACTCTCGCAAAGTTTGATGCCGGCTATTTTGGCAATGGCATAGGGCTCATTTGTATATTCTAAAGCTCCTGTAAGCAGAGCGTCTTCTGGCATAGGTTGCGGTGCATTTTTAGGGTAAATACAAGTACTTCCTAAAAACAACAATTTCTTAACTCCGTGTACATAACTCTGATGAATCACATTGTTTTGAATCATGAGATTCACATAAAGAAAATCTGCTCGATACGTATTATTTGCTATAATCCCACCCACTTTTGCAGCTGCGAGAAAAACATATTCTGGCTTTTCTTTCTTAAAAAACTCTTGTGTTGCTACTGTGTTTGTTAAGTCGAGTTCCTTGTGAGTGCGCGTGATTATATCCGTATAGCCTTTTGCTACAAGTGTATTAACAATCGCGCTTCCCACTAAGCCGCGATGTCCAGCAACAAAAATTCTAGCGTTTGTAGGTATGGATGTATTACTCAAAATAATTCATCGTTTTATATCCGCCTTCTTTGAGGTAGCTATCTTTTTTCATTAACCTTAGGTCGCTCTGCATCATATCATCTACAAGACCTTGAAGTTTATATTCGGGCTTCCAGCCCAGCTTTTTGAGGGCTTTTGTAGCATCACCTATTAAAAGCTCTACCTCCGTAGGTCTAAAATATTTTGGGTCTACCTCAACCACTACTTGCCCTATTTTTACAGGATAATCTGCATTTTCTGATGCAGTAACAATTCCTTTTTCATCAATTCCTTCACCTTCAAAAGATAAGGTAACACCTATATGTGTAAAGGCCATTTTTATAAAGTCACGTACTGTTGTAGTCTCTCCCGTGGCGATTACCCAATCTTCTGGCTCTTCTGCTTGCAAGATCATCCACATCATCCTTACGTAGTCCTTAGCATGACCCCAGTCACGCTTTGCATCTAGATTACCTAAATACATTTTATCTTGTAATCCTAAAGCAATTTTTGATGTAGCTCTAGTGATCTTTCTAGTCACAAAAGTTTCTCCTCGTACTGGAGACTCGTGATTAAATAAAATACCGTTACACGCAAACATATCATAAGCTTCACGATGATTTACGGTAGACCAGTATGCATATAGTTTTGCTACTGCATAAGGGCTTCTTGGATAAAAAGGTGTGGTTTCAGATTGCGGTACTTCTTGTACTTTTCCATACAACTCTGATGTACTTGCTTGATAAATGCGCGTCTTTTTTTCAAGTCCTAGAGCTCTCACAGCTTCTAATAATCGTAAGGCACCCAGTCCATCTACATTTGCTGTATACTCTGGCATCTCAAAGGATACCTGTACATGACTCATTGCACCTAAGTTATAAATCTCATCTGGCTGTACTTCTTGAATAATTCTAAACAAGTTTGTACTGTCTGTAAGATCTCCATAGTGCAGAAAAAATCGCTGATTATCTATATGAGGATCTTCATAAAGGTGATCTATCCTATCTGTATTAAATAAAGATGATCTGCGTTTAATACCGTGTACCTCATAGCCCTTTTTAAGTAAAAACTCACTTAAGTACGCTCCGTCTTGACCAGTCACACCGGTAATTAATGCTACTTTATTACTCATAAATAATTATTAATATGTATGAAAAACTATCTTTTTAATGCAGAAGTTTCACGCTTGTATGATCTATATGCACTTACAATACCCGAGAGTATTAAAAATATTATCACAAATACTAATGGGTAGATAACAATTAAGTTATCTGTTATAGATGATTTCTTTGATACTTGAATGTCACTTACGATTACTGCTAGATTACTATAACTTACAAAGTCATTCTTTTCTATTTCTAAATTTCCTACCAGATTTGATTTGGTGTGAAATAATGATGCTAAGTTTTCATTTTGATTATTAAAATAGAACCCCTGCTGCCCTTTTTGATCTGATATATTCTTATCCGTACTAATAGAATTAATAAGCTCATTTATCTGAGCAATAGATTGTTCTTGACTTTCAAGGTAAGCTATGTGGTTTTTGAGGCCTTCCTTTTTCAATTCTTTAGCATACGAGTTGTCATTAATAAATGACAAGAAAGTCTCAATATCGTTTAAGTTTTTATCACTATCAAATACAAATTTGAGTTTATGAAATTTAAACTTAGATAAAAACCGATCTGTTGCAAACAACTCACGATCATCTTCAAGCTTAAACTCTCTAGTCATCTCTCCTAGTGCACCGTCATTTTCTCCAATATAATTCACTAAATCTAGCACCTCAACTACAGGCTCTACGCTTACTTCTTTAATACTAAAGCTTTCTGGTGATTTACCAAGGGAGGTTATAAAACCTTCATCGTCTTCCTCAAGGTTATTATTAAACTGATCTATTGCCGTATAAACATACGCCTGACTAGTAAAATTAGTTTTTAATAACAGATTTGCCTCATAAGATGGCTCCTCCTTAAAAACAAACCCTAGAGCTATTCCAGCAACAATGAGTAATAAGAAGGCCCACCACATTTTGATGAAGTAATCAACAACCCTAAAAAATGAATAAACTATATTTTTAAATAGTCTACCTATCAAAGAAAAGATATCTGAGAGGTCCATTTCTTGCTGATTTACAGGCGGATTGTTGTGATCGCTCATGAGCTTACTTAAAATTGAATGTTAGTTGTATTATATCCGTACTACTTATTAGAGGTAAAAAGCTGATGTAGAATCTTTTCTGTAATAAGGTACGTAGGTTTTACTCCTGTAGTTCCTAGTCCGCCAGATGCGAGTGTACTACCCGTTTCTAGTGGGTTATCACTAGCATAATACGCATATCTTACTTTTACATCTTCTTGTATACTCTTACGTAGTTTTGCGGCAGCTTGTATTGCTTTTTGATAGTGTGCTCCTTCCATTTCTAGACCTATTACACTCCAAGTACTGTCATGGAAGAATTTAAGGATATCTCTATTTTGCAGTGATGTTCCTAATACAGAAACCATAGCACCTTCAAACACTTCTAATCCATGTCCTTCAAAATCCTCTTTAGTAAGTTCGTTCTCAAACGGATAGTTATCTGCCGTACCTTCAAAAAGGTGTGCACTTGGTATCATAAGGTCTCCCTTTCCACCTTCTAGAATACCTGCTTTACCCATAATAGATACAGAATCTACGTCTAAATATGTTTTCTCCTCTCCCTCTTCATACGGTTTGAGAAGCTCTTCCATAGTTTCATAAGCCTGCTCTCCAAAGGCGTAGTCCATCACTATAATGACTGGCTGCTCCTCCTTTTTTAGATCATTACTACAAAAATCATTTTCGGCTACTGGTAGCTTACACATGTCAAAAATTTGCACATTGATATTAGTACCACTATCATCTGGTAGGTATATCATTCCATTTTGTAATGCAGCCCTCTCTACTTTGGCACGTAGAGCACTATTACCGCTATCACTAAGCATCTCATACACCTCTAGTTTAGACTTTTTCTTAAGCTCAGATTTAAGTGCGAGTGGAGCATACAGTGTGTTCATTACAGAGTGCATATTTGCACTTATAATATGTAAAGGCCTACCTAGAAGGTTGTTCTTTTTTAACGTAGCCTTTATATCATTTGCCCAGATCTCACCATGTATGTGGTGACCTAGACGCTCTCTTAGAACAGGACTAAAGGTAACTGTACGCTTTTCCTCTCTAAGTACTTCTGCTATAGCCAGCTTACCTAACCAGTAAATAAGTTCAAAAAAACGTTTATTGTTTGATCTAGTATTAAAGTGCGGTGCAATAGCTCGTACCTCTGCAAAGGTGCGTCCTAAGATGTTTGCAGTATGCGTGGTGGCAATCTCCCAGCTATTTTGATCTAACTCTTCGTTATTTAAAACTGCTTTTTCTAGCTTTTCCCAATCGCGTATTACTGCACCCTCATCATTTATAAGGACACGTTTCATAATCTTGTGAGACTCTATGAATAAGAACGTCACGTGTGTAAGAATATCATAAATTTCAGAACGACCACGAGTAATCTCGATGTTCATTTGTTCTTCATCTATGCGGTAGCAGTTACGACGTCGTTTTGCTGGAATAATAGGTTCAAAGTGGCTGTTTTTATAACCCTCATCACTTGTTAGGTTAATAAACCTGCACTGCTCTATTCCTTCTGGAAGTCTATCAATAACGTAAAGAAGACCATCTAGTTCTACCTTTTCTTCGGCGATGGTACCGTAAATTTCTGGTCTTAGTATAAGAAGTGACTCTCTAAGTGTCTCACCAGAGACTCCCATAGGTTTATAAAATCCTCTATTAAAAAGGTGACGCATAGTAATATACATGCGTTCTATAGCGCTGCTGCTCTCTTGGGCTCTCGTACGGCCTTGTTTTTTTTGTGTGCTCATAATTGGGGATAAAGGTACTTAATTGAACTTGACCGCGGTAATTTCGTGTTCAAGTTGATTATTAACTACTATTTTGATTGCAATAGATCGGCAATCTTTCGATCGTTTGAAAGTCTTGGAATTTTATTTTGACCACCTAACTTTCCTTGTGATTTCATGTAATTATTAAAGCCATCTTTTACCACCTTCGTGATTTTTAATGGCTGGAGTACCTTTCCTGTGATTAAGTCAAGGTAGTATGAGTTTTGAGCTTGTAGTGAGGAATCTAACGCTTTCGCGAAAGCGTGCAAATCATCACTACCCTCATTTTCAAATTCTATAAACCACTCATGATAAGGTAATCCTTCTTGAGGTGCTACTTGCGGTGCTACGGTAAACTCTGTCACTTTAATGTCTGTTTCGGCTGAGGCTTCAAGCATGGCCTGCTCTACCTCCTTGCCTATCACATGCTCTCCAAAAGCAGAGATAAAATGCTTGATTCTACCAGAAACCATGATACGATAGGGTTTAAGGCTCGTAAATATCACGGTATCTCCTATGTTATAAGCCCATAAACCGGCTGTGGTAGAGATAATCATCACATAATTTACGTCAAGAGCTACATCCTTAAGCGTTATTCTCGTTGGGTTTTCATTAAAAAACTCATCTGCTTTTACAAACTCGTAAAAGATACCGTTGTCTAGTTGCAACAGCATTCCTTTCTCTGTCTGTGAATCTTGGAAGGCAAAAAACCCTTCACTCGCTGGATATAACTCAATGCTATCTACGCTTCTACCTATAAGATCTTCTAGCTTGCGACGGTAAGGTTCATAATTTACACCTCCGTACACAAACAACTGATAGTTTTTAAAGAGTTCTCCCACCGTTTTACCACTCTTCTGGATAAGGCGCTCATAATACATCTGTACCCACGGAGGAATCCCACCTATGAGCGTCATATCTTGATCTATGGTTTCATCTACAATAGCATCTACCTTTTGCTCCCAGTCGTCTATACAATTAGTTTCCAGACTAGGAAGCCTATTCTTCTGTAGATAATTAGGCACATAATGTGCGACGATACCAGAAAGACGGCCTAGTTTGATGCCATTCTTTTCGGTCATCTCTGGGCTTCCTTGTAAAAAAATCATCTTACCATCTACAAAGTCTGTATTTCCTGTCTCTGCGATGTAAGAGAGAATTGCGTTACGTGCACTGTTAGGATGCGTTTTCATGCTATCCTTAGTAAGCGGTATGTACTTTACCCCAGAAGTCGTTCCAGAAGTTTTTGCAAAGTAAAGAGGTTTACCTGGCCAGAGTATATCTGGTTCTCCAGCAACCATTTTATCTACATAGTAGCGCAAGTCTTCATAATCTCTTATAGGCACCTGCTTAACAAAATCTGCATGCGATTTTATTGTGTCAAAACGGTGATCATTACCAAAGGTCGTATACTGAGCCGCATCTATAAGACTCTCAAAAACCTTGTGCTGAGTCTCAATAGGGTTGTCTGCCCATTTTTTTATACTTCGCTGTATGTACGACGCAAAAATTTTTGCTCCAAAAGACTTTATCGACATTAGTTAAAATCTATAAAATTAGTCGGATTTATAGGGTAACCATTACTCCACAACTCAAAATGTAAGTGTGGTCCAGTACTATACTCACCTGTATTACCCACCGTGGCAATAACTTCACCTGCTTGAACCAAGGCTCCTTGTGACTTATTGAGAGAAGCGTTGTGCTTATAAACAGTGATAAGGTTTTTACCATGATTTATAATAAGTACATGACCTGTCTCTGCAGTCCACTCGGCAAAAATTACAGTACCATCTGCTGCCGCTTTTACTGGGGCATCTTTTACCGTTACAATATCTACTGCAAAGTGTTTTTGGCTAGCATTATATGCAGACGATATGGTTCCTTTCACAGGAGGAAATAGTGAGAAATCTGTATCCTCAATAGCTTTATCAAACACATTATACTTGTCTTCCTGCTCTACTGTTTGCCTCAACAGGCTATCTTCCTTACTAGGGAGCACATATATTTCTTCATCATTAAAAACAGCATCGCGTATAGAATCTCTATCAAATTCTAGCTCCTCTACGTCTCCACTTAACACTCTACGTATAGAAGAGTAATATTGCTCATTTACTCTAATTGCATTTTCAAGAGAATCTGTTTTTGCAACGAGTAGCGTCGCATTGCGCTTGAGTTTTGTGCTTGAGTAACCAGGAATATATTCCCTTAATGGTGTAAATGCGATAAGTAATGTAGTAAGTGCAATAAGAATAATAGCAGATATACCTACTAGAATAAACACATTGAGTCGTGTGAGTTTAAAAGAAATACGCTCCTCAAAAGTATCTTCATTGAGAATAACTAAGCGATACTTATGCAGTAGCTTTTTTGCAATCTTTTTTTTCTTCTCTTTTTTTTCTGTCATTTGAGATACAAATATACTTTTTAGATATGAGATAATTGATGTCTTTACGCTTTCGCGAAAATTGGATTGCGATAACCACTCAGCACCAATTAAGTCCTTTTTATCACTTTAACGCTCGTATGTCTGTTTTCTTACTATCTTTGTTTTTCTAAAACAGATGAAGATGAATTTTTTAGCAATATTTTTAGGAATGGTAGGCCCTTGGCAAATAGGACTTATTGTATTAGTTGTTTTATTACTTTTTGGAGGTAAGAAAATCCCTGAAATGATGCGCGGCTTAGGTGGCGGTATCAAAGAATTTAAGAAAGCGTCTAAGGACGAAGAAGACGATATGATAGAAGAGAAGAAGTAATACTCCCTCTTTCTTATATAGAAAAACCGCATAGCTCTTTGAGTTATGCGGTTTTTTTATATTTACCACCTTTCGCGAAAGCATAATTTCTAAACGTCATTTATCAATCTACTAGGGTTTTGATATGTGCTAAAGACTCGTAAAATAACAATGTCATCACCTTCTCTATCATACACTATTTTATAATGTCTTATTATAATCCTTCTAAAGGTATTATTAATTTCATCCTTTTGATATTGCTCAAAGTAAATAATAGTTTCACTAGCCTCGATAATATCATTAACCACATTTAGAGCGCCTTGTGGTGATTTCTTTACATTCTTTATGTAATTGTAAATTTGCTTTAAATCTCTTTTTGCTGTATTGGTCCAGACAGTATTAAGCATCAATTACCAATCCTTTATTTCTTTCTTGAGATCATCTACGGCTGTATACTCTCCTCGTTTATATTCTGCTTTTGCCTCCTGTAGCTCTTGTTTGTATTGTTCTCTACTCAAAGGTTCTCCCTCCACAGTATAAGCAATTACTTCAGATTCTTGATAGCTTATTGCTAGGGCATTTATCATTGCAAGTAAACGCTCATCTGCATCTTGCACTTTTCTTAAAACTTCTTCTCGTAACTCTAGTGCTCCCATAATATACTGTTTAACAACATAATAAAGATAACGTTTTTACCTCAACCTAGCACTTTTCAAGATACTCTCAAGCTCAAACATATTATCACGCTGGTCTTGTGATGGGGAGAAGATGAAACCTTCTAATATCAAGTATCTTCCATTTTTTTCATCTCTTACGGCATAGTTTACAAAAGGTCCAGCCATATAACGACCGTCTACTTCCCATGTTCCTTTAGTTTCATAAGCTAGTTTTCCATCTATCTCTGTTTCTTGTAAGTATGGTGAGAAAGCACGTTCTGTAATAAAGCGACCATCATCTACTGGTATTTTCTTTCCTCCTATAGAATCACGCATGCGTATAATGTTCTTGATTGTTAAGGTGTCCTTATCAATTGCTTGTAGCGGCACCTCGTACACTGTGATATTCATGTTACCGCTGCGCTTTAGCTCTTTGCGCATCCAGAAGAAATCTGATTTCTGTTCTGCATATCGATATGCATTTGGAAAGTTAAGTTTTACTCCAAATACCTTTTGTAAAGAATCTGTTTTCTTCAATGCCTTTTTAATTCGACTTTGATTTGCAACAAGCTCTTGTTCTTTAAAAGCAGTTACAATACGTTCCTCATTATCAATAATAAGATTTGCAATTTGTGTGTGGCTACTTCCAGTAACAATTACTCCTGTTTGTGGGCGTGCATACTTATCTTTTACGATAGTTAAAGAAGCACTATCTGCCGGTTTTATTTGCAAATAAATTCTATTCTTAAGTAAAAAATCACTAAAAGCCTCAGGCGGAATCTGATCTATAGAAAACTTAGGCTCCTCACGTGGTAATCCATAAACAGGATCTGCCAGCACATCGCGTAGCGCGTCTCCTATAGCTCCTTGCCATTGTGCTTTAGTCACAATTACCTTAACGTTGTTAATATTACCTACAGACTGGCTTAAAATGCGTTTACCGTCATTATCCCCACAAGAAATAAGTAAGGACGCTGTTACTATACTTAAAAATATTCTTTTTATCATATTGCTATTATTAATGATTAACATCCAGACATCACAAGGATCGTGGTGTAATCTGTATCTCTCTTAATTGTAAAAAAACCGCCTAGTATATTGTCCGTAGGTCTGTATTCTGTAAGGTCGAAGTTCCAATGATTCTGACCATAATCTCCAAAAATCTTATTCACCGACTCTACCCATAACAGCACAGATTCTCTATCAGGGTTTGCTATAGTGAGTACTTCTCCAGTTGCAAGTGATGCATCGCCACAATTACGTTTTGTGTAGATGATCCCATTATCAAAATTTTGTGTAAAACCACAATCTCCGCCACCATTAGGTGAAAGAATTTCCTTTTCTGAAATGGCTTTGTAGTTATCTATCAAGTATGTATAAACTGGATTCTTAACAGTACGATTTTCATTTCCTTCACTATCTATTGCTACATAAGCAGCAGGGTCAAAAGGTTTGAGAGTTACTTCTTGTGCGGCAAGTGCTGCTGTAAAGCATAGGCTTAAGACGAGAAATAACTTTTTCATAATCTAATTATTTAGAAACGCGTAATTTCATTCCTGGTTTGAGTTTAGAACTACTAATATCGTTCCAAACTTTAATATTTTCAATACTTACTCCAGGATATTTATTTGCAATTTTCCATAGCGAATCACCGTCTTGAACGATATATGTTTTCTTTCCTTTAAATGATACAGTTTTTTTACTGCTATTTGATGAGCTACTAGTAACAGGTTTTCTAGGGTAAATCGTTAATCGCTGTCCTATTTTAAGGGCATTGGATCGGAGGTTATTCCATTTCTTGATTTGGCTTACTCTTACGCCATATTTATTGGCAATTTTACCTAAATAATCCCCACTACGTACTCGATATCTCACCTGCGAACTTGCTGTAAGTACCTCAGGTAATGGTTTTTCACGTTTGTCTAATTCTGCTTTCGCGAAAGCGTAAATAGCCTGTTCATTTTGTACAAATTTACCCACACTCTCGATAGGGAGTCGCACGTAATATTTCTTATCCTTTACCACCGGAATAATATCTAATTTATACTGCGGATTTAAAAACTGAACAATCTCCAAAGGAATACCTACAATACTAGAAACCTGATCTAAAGCGATGCTTTGTTTTATGTGAATGGTGTCTGTTGCAAAGTAATTTACAGGAGCTTTTTCTGGTGTGTATCCATGCTCGTCTGCATATTCAAAAAGATACATCGTGGCTAGAAACGCAGGTACATAACCAGCGGTTTCTCGAGGTAAATTCTTTCTAATATTCCAGTAATTTGTAGCACCTCCAGAGCGTCTTATTGCTTTAGACACATTTCCTGGACCAGAGTTATAAGATGCTAGCGCAAGATCCCAGTCTCCATGTATGTCATAAAGTTGTGATAAGTAAGCACAAGCCGCCTCTGTTGCTGCAATAGGATCCATGCGATCATCTACATAGCTGTTTACTTCGAGCTTAAACATTTTACCTGTTGCAAACATAAACTGCCATAATCCCGTTGCTCCTACTCTTGATTTTGCTCTAGGTCGCAGTGCACTCTCTACAATGGCGAGATATTTCATCTCTAAAGGAATGTCGTACTTATCGAGACGCTCCTCAAACATAGGGAAGTAAAACTGGCTCACGGCCATAAGCTTCTCCATGGTAGGTTTGTGACGCTTTAAGTAACGATTTATCACGCTTTCTAGCGACGGGTTATACTCCACGTTAAATGGAGTACGCGCATTTATTTCGGCAAGGCGTTTTTTTAGTGTGTCTGTAGGAAGTTCTAAGTTTACTTCTGGACGGTATGTGTGGCTTTCACGTATATTATTTATAGAATCAAATAGATCCATTCTTGCCAGTTCCTTACGCCAGCGCATATCTATAAGTGCTGCTTGAGGATTATCTGGTAAGTTAAAGGTTATAGAATCTCTCACTTGTGTATCTAGTAATACTTGAGGTAAATCTTGAGAGATTGTATTTGTAATGACAGTATCTACTACTTTGATAGTATCTCTTTGGAGTGTTGGTTTTTTATTTTCTTTTATAACCGGAGCTTTCTGTTTGTAGGCCTCATATGAGAGGGTATCTTGCGCTTTCGCGAAAGCGGAAAACAAGAGTATAGAAGCTACTAGGGATATTTTAAAATTATGTTGCATTAGAGTCATAGTCAAGGAACGAAAGATACGGGAAAATCGTATGGTTTTAAAGATAGGGGATATAACTTCTAGCCAGCACAACTTCTGTTAAGTATAAAAAAATAAGACCACCTCAAGAGGTGGTCTTATCTATTGATGTATTGTTAATTATTCTTGTATAGCAGCTATACCTGGTAGAGTTTTACCTTCCAGCATCTCAAGCATTGCACCGCCTCCAGTAGAGACGTAGCTTACTTTTGTATCAAAACCAAATTGTTTTACAGCAGCAACACTATCTCCACCTCCTACTAGTGAGAACGCGCCATCCTTTGTAGCTGCAGCAATACTATGACCTAGTGCGATAGTTCCTCCGGCAAATGTTTCCATCTCAAAAACTCCTAATGGTCCATTCCATAAAATAGTTTTTGCACGCCTTGCTACTTCATCAAAGAGTTCGCGAGATTTTGGTCCAGCGTCAAGGCCTTGCCATCCATCTTCGATACTCATGATATCAGACACCTTTGTGTTTGCATCGTTTGAGAAATCATCTGCTGCAATAACATCTACTGGTATGTGAATCTGTACTCCTTTTTCTTTGGCTTGTTTAAGAATATCAAGTGCGAGCTCCATTTTATCATCTTCACAAATAGAATCTCCTATGGTACCTCCTTGTGCCTTAATAAAGGTAAAAGCCATACCTCCACCTATAATCATCTCATCTACTTTATCAAGAATATTCTCAATAACCGTAATTTTTGAAGATACCTTAGAACCACCAAGAATAGCTAGTACAGGCTTCTCGCTGTTATTAAGCACGCGATCAAGACTCTCAATTTCTTTAGCTAGTAAATAACCATAACATTTTGCATCTGGAAAAAACTGAGCTATGATCGTAGTAGATGCATGAGCGCGGTGTGCAGTACCAAAGGCATCATTTACATAAATATCTCCTAGCCCACTTAGCTGCTTTGCAAATTCAACATCACCAGCTGTTTCTTCGCTATGGTAACGAAGGTTTTCTAGTAATAATATCTTTCCCATTTCAAGGTTAGATGCTGCCTCTATAGCTTTTGTACCTACACAATCCTCCACAAAGTTTACTTCTACACCAATGACTTCAGAAACAGTTCTACAAATCTGAGAAAGAGAAAACTCCTCTTCTTTGTTTTTAGGGCGACCTAAATGAGACATAAGGATAGCAGATCCTCCGTCTTCTAATATCTTTAAAATAGTAGGTTTTGCGGCCTCAATTCTTGTAGTATCAGTAACATTACCATCTTCATCAAGGGGAACATTAAAATCTACGCGGATTAAAGCTTTCTTATTCTCAAAATTAAAGTCGTCTACTGTAATCATTTTCATTGGTTTTGCTAACAAATATAATAGATACAGAGGATAAAAAATGCAGTGATTCCTTTATATTTGGAGCTATGCTGTTCTCAAACGTTATCGGGCAAGATTTTATCAAAAATCATCTCACAACAAGTGTTGATGCAGGGCGTATTGCTCATGCTCAACTTTTTATAGGTTTATCTGGTACAGGGGTTTTACCCATGGCGATTGCTTATGCACAATATATTTTATGTAATAACGCTCAAGGCGAAAATGAGGGAGGATCTCAAGCTTGTAATTTAAAGTTTGAACACTTATCACATCCAGATTTGCACTTTGCTTTTCCTGTAGCCACTACTCCTGAAGTAAAAAGCCATCCTGTCTCTAATAATTTTATGAAAGAGTGGCGATCATTTATTACAGAAAATCCATATGGAGATCTTTTTGAATGGCACCAGCATCTAGGTATTGAAAAGAAGCAAGGGCAAATAGGAGTAGATGAAGCTGCCGAAATCAATAAAGCACTCGCCCTAAAATCTTATGAAGGAGGTTATAAAGTAATGATTATATGGGCAGTCGATAAAATGAATACTGCTGGATCAAATAAACTTCTCAAACTACTAGAGGAGCCACCAGCAAAAACTTTATTTATTCTCATATCTGAAAATGAGGATAGCATTATAGAAACGATAAAGTCAAGATGCCAAGTATTACATTTCCCAAGATTAAGCGAACCACAAATTGCCGATGCTTTAATTAATCATCATAATACTCCAGATGCCGAAGCTCATAAAATTGCTCATCAAGCACAAGGAGATTACCAGCAAGCAATGCATTTATTGCATCATGATGGAGACGATATTCAGTTTGAAAAATGGTTTGTTACATGGGTACGAACAGCCTTCCAAGCAAAGGGTAAAAAAGAAGCCGTTTTAGGACTTATGGAGTGGAGCGAAATCATAGCAAAATCTGGTCGTGAAACTCAAAAGAATTTCCTGGCTTATTGCGTGCAATTTTTTCGTCAAGCTTTGCTTAAAAATTACAAGGCAAATGATCTTGTTTTTATGGAACCAGAGACCGGTTTTGATCTCTCAAAATTTGCTCCGTTTGTTCACAATAATAATATATTTCCTATTGTAGAGGCCATACAAGACGCTTCATATCATATAGAACGTAATGGAAATGCAAAAATAATCTTAACAGATCTCTCAATTAAATTAACTCGATTTTTACATCGTAAGAGCTGATCATATCAAATAGTTACATCTATATTTAGCCTCGACTAAATATATTTTTAGATAAACAATCAATAGTATACGCTATCAATATACTAGATGATCTCAGATCTTTTACTAAACGACAACACTTAGAGGCTCTATAATCTACCGGCACGGTTTCTATCCCGTTAAGCAGTACCATTTGGTTGGTGAAATCTTATTTAAATAAGCTTGATTATCTTGATAAAAAGTACGGAGATTTTACGGCGCTCTCTAGTCATTTCGGGACGAGATAATCAATGAGTATTAGGCATAAAAAAAGCGATGATTTCTCATCGCTTTTTAAGCTATTTTGAAGACTAGAATTTAGTCTTCTTTTGGAGCATATTCTCCATTCATTTCTGTAAGAATTGCTTCTGTAAGATTTAACTCATCTTTACCATAAAGAACACTTCCAGCATCGTTAGATCCATAGATATAAGAGTAACCATTTGTCTTTCCGTAATCCTTTACCTTGTCCTTCACTTTTGTAATAAGTGAGTCTATTACTTTCTGGCTTTCTACTTGTAGTTGACCTATTCTTGCCTGGCGTTCTTGTTGTAATTGTTGTGCCTCTGCTCCTAGTTCGTTATAAGTTGCTTCTTGCTTTTTACGAGACATAGATGGCCCGTTTTTTCTAAACAAGTCTTCTTTGATTTGATAAGCTTTGATTTTTACCTCTAGCTCGCCCATGATTTCATCATTTTGCTTTGTAAAGCGATCTTTTGCGCTTTTAAGCTCTGCATATTCTGTAAGTAGCTCTTCAGTATCTACAAAACCAGTTTTTTCTGTTTGACAAGCTACAGCCATCATAGCGGTAACAAGTAGCATTCCTATTTTTTTCATTTTATTGTTTTGATTATTTGATGCGAAAATAGGTAGAATCCATTAAAACTGAATTAAAATTAATTCTATTTCCATTTTGATTCTCAAATAAATGTAAAAAGACTTAACCTTATCGATTATTCACTAAAACTTGAATCTTTTGAAACCTACACTTAGAGAATTTATTGAGAAGGCTACAATTTCAAAAAGAGAATTAATTCGTAATTAATCAATACGATATACTGAAAGCATTAACATTGAAAACAGAAATGAAATAATCTGGAAGATTGATACACATATTACAGCCGATAGTAATTGTGTGATATAAAAATGACATTGTTAATTGAAAATATTCCACGTGGAACATTTCATATCAAATTACATTTTGAACAGAAACATTGAAAACTAAATTGTCAATTCCAGATTAAATAAAAAATGAAAAATTGTCGAAACAAGCCGTCATAAGAAAAACTAATCGTCAAAAAATGAATTAATAATAAAACCTTATTAAAAACGAAGCCTATAAACACTGTTTTTAAGCGGTTTCGGCATTTAGCTATATATATTTAAAGCATTCGTGCTCATAAGCCCTTAAAAGCGCTTATTTGCAATTTAAGCGTGTTTAAGGACATAAATATGAGATGAATAACCTCCAGACTGCTTTGCTTTACGATTTGACTTGAATCCACTCACAAATGCAGTGAAGAAATTCATTTTACCACTTTTATACTTTTCTGAAAGAAGACTCACATAATAGGAATCAAATTTCATAGGCAGTGTTTTTACTAATTGTAAATCTTGTTCTGCAAAAAGTCTTTTTATAGAAGTTTCTGAAAAATGGTATAAGTGTCTTGGCACATCAAAAGCTGCCCAATATGATTTATAATAACTAGCATCAAAAGATTCGAAATTCGGAACGGCAATAAATAAAGTTCCATTTTTTGCTAGTTGCTTTTTCAACCATGCTATTTGCTCTTGTAAATCGTAAACATGTTCTAGCACATGCCACATCGTTATCACATCGTATAACTCCCCTCCTACTTCATCAATAGTGTTATAAATATCGAGTCCTTTATGTTGAGCAAGCTTTTTAGCTTTATCATTTGGCTCTACTCCTTTTACGTTCCATTTTTTTTTAGATAGAAATTCTAAAAAATCTCCAGTTCCAGCTCCTATGTCTAAAACAGAACCTTGGTCAGGATGAAACTTTTTTAAGAGTTTTTGCTTTCGCGAAAGCGTGATACCTTTTATAGTTTGATATGCGATTTCAAATAAAGATCGTTTTCCATCTGTGTGAGATATATAATCTTCACTTTCATAATATGAAGGAAGCTTAGAAATATCCGGCTTAGGATTTGTAAAATACATGTGGTACTTCTTATCATACTTTAGTGTAAATTCTTCTCCACTTACCGAATGATCTCTTACTTTAAAATCTTCTTTCATCAACTTTGTTTCACGTGGAACGTATACTATTTAAAAACTATCGCCCCATATAAACTAACATTACACTTATGTCTGAAGGAGAAACTCCGCTCACTCTTGATGCTTGAGAAATTGTAGTTGGCCTAATTTTAGATAATTTTTCCCTAGCCTCAAAAGACAACGACTTCAGTTTTGCATAATCAAAACCTTCTGGGATTTTAATATTTTCTAATCGCTGTAGCTTGTCTGCATTTGCTTTTTCCTTTGCAATGTAACCTGCATACTTAACTTTAATTTCTGCTTGTTCTAATACATCACGATCAAGATCTTTCTCCTCAATATAGGCAGCTACTTTCTCAAAGCCTTTCATATCATCAAGCGTGATTTGAGGTCTAGAAAATACTTTAAACATTTTATCAGATTGTCTCATAGGAGAAGATCCTCTTTCCTCTAGTATATCATTTACCTCTTCAGGGAGAATACTTGTCTCTTCAAAGAACTTTACGAGATCATTAGATTCTGCCTGTTTCTTTTCCATGGTAATGAGACGTTCCTCAGAGGCTAAACCTACAGCATTTGACATAGGTGTGAGACGCTCATCTGCATTATCTTGACGCAACAGTGTTCTATACTCTGCACGAGATGTAAACATCCTGTACGGCTCTTCTGTACCTTTTGTAATTAAATCATCAATAAGAACCCCTATATATGCTTCATCTCTTTTGAGCATGAAAGGATCTTTCTCATGCACTTTAAGGTGTGCATTCATACCTGCCATTAATCCTTGAGAAGCTGCCTCTTCATATCCAGTGGTTCCATTAATTTGTCCCGCAAAATACAGTCCGCTCACAAGCTTAGTTTCTAAAGTATGCTTTAACTGTGTAGGCGGAAAATAATCATACTCGATGGCATAACCTGGACGGAAGAATTTTACATTTTCAAAACCTGCTACAGACTTTAAAGCCTTAAACTGGACATCTTCTGGAAGTGATGTTGAGAATCCATTTACATAGATCTCGCAAGTATTCCAACCCTCTGGCTCAATAAATAATTGATGCCTATCCTTATCTGCAAAGCGGTTAATCTTGTCTTCGATAGATGGACAATATCTTGGCCCAAGAGATTTAATTCGACCATTAAACATAGGTGAACGATCAAAACCTTCTCTCAATATATCATGAACTTCAAGCGAAGTATAACTCATATGACAAGGACGCTGATTTGTAAGCGGACTTGTTTCTTTACTATAACTAAACTTCTCTGGAACTTCATCACCTGGTTGAATAATCATCTTAGAGAAATCTAACGATCTACCATCCACTCGTGGAGGTGTTCCTGTTTTCATTCTACCAGATTCAAATCCAAATCCAACTAGCTGTTCTGTAATTCCGGTGGCTGCTCTTTCACCTGCTCTACCTCCACCAAATTGTTTATCTCCTATGTGGATTAATCCATTTAAAAAAGTACCATTAGTTAGCACTACAGATCTTCCTCGTACTTCGATTCCAAGTGAGGTTTTTACACCAACTACTTTATCATTTTCTACGATAAGACCGCTAACCATCTCTTGATAAAAATCAAGATTCTTAGTTTGCTCAAGCTTCATTCTCCACTCCTCTGCAAATCTCATTCTATCAGATTGCACACGTGGAGACCACATGGCAGGACCTTTAGATTTGTTGAGCATCTTGAATTGTATCGCTGTCTTATCAGACACGATACCACTGTATCCTCCTAGCGCGTCAATCTCTCTTACTATTTGCCCTTTTGCAATTCCTCCCATAGCAGGATTACAACTCATTTGGGCAATGGTTTGTAGGTTCATAGTTATAAGAAGTGTAGAACTTCCCATATTTGCAGCGGCAGCGGCAGCTTCACAACCTGCATGGCCAGCACCTACTACTATAACATCGTATGTATCTTGAAATAGACTCATTGTTTCACGTGGAACATTAAAATATTAATATCTCTAAGAGAAGTTACGCTTTCGCGAAAGCATTATATACATTCTTTTAAAGGCGTGCAAAGATACAGCCTTTAGTTCTCTCTAACACAACTTCCCACTGGGACAGATGTTAAACCTTGAACTCGAGAGTTGTAAGAAATTTACTACTTATCTAACTGATAAATATAAGTTTTCCTTAGCTCTCATCTCCTTAGCCTCATCCTCACTCTTATCTTTATAACCGCAATAGTGCAGTAGTCCGTGAACCATAACACGGCTTAATTCGTCTTTAAATGAAGTTTTAAAATCTGCAGCGTTATCCTCGACACGCTCTACAGAAATATAAACATCTCCACTAATCACATCTCCACTTGTATAATCAAAACTAATTACATCTGTAAGGGTATCATGATTCAAATATTCAACATTGAGTTTATGCAAGTAAGCATCATCACAAAAAATGTAATTGATCTCACCCATTTGTTTTTGCTCGGCTTCTATAACGGATGTTAACCACTGAAGTAACTCTCCAGGATTTGATAATTCAAAATCATTTGTACTATTAAATTCAATCATTGTTTTTCTGGAAGTAATCCTGCACTTTACGCTTGTATTCTTCCTTAAGCGGAAGTGCATTTCTGTTTAATATTTCTGTTGTATTAAAATACTTTTTTGCTTTCTCAAGAGCACTGTTTACAGGATTTGAAAACTCCTTTAAGTTGGTATTTGCTTCACGCTTATTCTCCTCTCCTTGTTGTAGCGTTGCTTCTTTAAGTTTAAGTAGTTCGTGCTTAAGATTAGTCATACGTTGTAAGGTTTCATTATTAAAACCCTTGTCTAATAATTGCTGCTCGACATCCTTCATATCTTTAACAAGCTTCTCTGCATTGTCCCCAAGACCTTCCCTTTGAATAGCATCTTCTAGTTGTTGTCTTAACTTAGACTGCTCTTTATATATTTCATAAAGAAGTCCCTGCTCATACTCGTCACTTTGTCCTTCTCCATTTTCTCCATCCCCATTCTCGCCATTTCCATCACCTTTTAAATCACTATTACTCGAGCCTTTTCCTCCACCTTGACCACCTTCACCATCTTTTCCTTCCTCGCCTTCAGACCCAGGTTGATCACCGCCTCCTTTTCCTTCTCCTTCTTTTCCATCAGAACCTTCACCAGATTCTCCTTCCTTGCCTTCACCTTCTTTTCCTTCCCCGGGTTTCTTACCCTCACCCATTTTCTTATTGAGTTCTTCTTGACTCTGTATAATATCGGGGAGTTGTCCTCCGCCACCACTGCCAGAACCCATGCCCATACCTTTTCCTTTACCGGAGCCGCTACCAGACATCATTGCATTTTGCATATTATCCAGCGTCTGACTAAGGAAGTCTGCTAGTTTATTAGTTCCAGTGATCACATATTGCTGGCTACTTACTCCTTGCATGATTTGATTTTCGGCAAGTCTTGATAAGGCTTGATCCATGCTGTAATCAATATCTACTAAAGTCTCATTAATAACTTCATCCAATTTAGGCTGACGCAGTGACAATGCATATAAACTATCATCTATGTGTTTGAAATTTTGTTTGAGTACATTTTGCCTTCTTAATTTACGTGCGTAATTAGGATTCTTCCCATCCATCTTACGAAATTCCATCATTATAGTCTCTTCTTCAAAACTAAAAACAAGAAGATTATCTAATATCTGGCGTAACATCTCTGCATCTTCTTCAAGACTTTCTTCACCACCCATTTGCATTTGGGACTGCATAGACTTACTCATTTGCTTCATCTTTTCTGCAGCCTTTTTCTGTTTCGCTTGAGCACTAGATTTATCCTGGGGTGTTCCGTCTTGTTGTTCTTGATCTTCTTGTTTTTCTAATTCTTCGCTAGCTCCCTCCTGCTCTTCTTTAATTTCTTCTTGTTTCTTTTCGTCACCAGGAAGCTCCATAGGTTTTTTAAGTTCTTGATTTTCTTTCTCAAGATCTTTTAATGCTTCCTCAAGTTTTTTGAACTCTTCATTGAGTTCATCTTGCTTTTCCTTAGTATTGTCTTTGCCCTCCTTCTTACTTAAGTCTTCTTGTTTTTTTGCAAGTTCTTCTAAGTCACGAGCAATTTGCTCAGTCTTTTTCTGAACATAATAGCGCTTTGTAAGCTCAACCATTTGCTCTAGGTTGCGCTTATTATTTTTATTCTGTTTTTCAAGTTCCTCAAGCTTTTCAGAGAGTTCTTCTTTTGGCATTTTCTCTCGTAGCTCTTGTAATTCTTTTAGAAGCTTTTCATTTTCCTTTGCTTTCTTTTCTTGACGTTCTAGACGTTCCTTGAGTCTTTCCTTATCCTCATCTGTAAGCTCTTCTTCCTTTTGAAACTCATCAAGATTCACCTTTAATTGTTTAGAAAAATCTTTCATCATTTCCTCTTGCTGTTTCTGGCGTTTCAGAAAACTATCAAGTTTCTTTTGATCGTTAAAACTCAGTTGCTTTTTCTCTTTCTGAGTGCGTGAGATTTCTTGTAATTCTTTCTCACTATCCTTCATCTTCTGTAAGGACTTGTCAAGATTACCTATAGATTTTTGTTGTTGTTCAAGCTGTTTATTTTTAAGCTCATCATCGGTGAGTTTCACAAAACTATAAATCGTGCTCTTCGTACTCTTGAAGCGATGGATGGCATCGTTATCAAAAACCTCAAAATAATACTCATAATTTACTCCTTCTTGTAAATCAAGATTATTAGGGAATGCATAAATAAACTGATCTACATTACCCTTTGAAATACTGATTTCCTCATACTGTTTATTATCACTCTCTGCAGGATAATAAACAATTTGTAATTTTTTAAGCCCGTAATCGTCGCTCACTTTTCCGTAGAAATAATTCTGCTGCTCGTTTACAGTATCTTTTTTTGCTTCTAAGGATATTTGAGGATACTGATCTTTTATGACTTGTAAATTATAAGCTAGATTTTCATAGTTTTTCAGTTGGCTATTACTTGTACTTACTTCATAACTCGTGTTATTATAGATACGTTTTACTGCTTTAAAAACTTTTGAGGTTGTCACATTTTCGCTTAAAGCGAAAGGAATAATAGTATCCTTAAGCACAAGATCTACACCTTCCGTCTGCCTCGTACTTATATTCCAAGTAACGGTAGTTCCTTCTGGGATGATTGCATTCCCAGTATTTTTTACAGTCTCTTTTCCTTTGCGAGTATGTGCAGGATAGTTGAGCTCCATATCAAAATCCATAAGTACAGGAACCTTGAGTACCTCAATGGTATAAGGCTGGGATACGACTTTATTACCCTTAAGGTTAAAGGTGATATTTTCTGTAGGCTGTTCAAATATATAGCTATACTCTCCCGGAGCAATTTGCTGTAAAAAATACACCTCATCATTAAATCTCACAGAGGCCTCCTCAGGAATTATATCTCCCAGTGTGCGCACGCGCAATTCAAAATCTTTATTTTCTATCGCCTGTAAATTCTCATTGACTACATAAAAACTAAACGGTGCTGGTGGCTCATACGCCTCGTTGTAATTTACAACACGTTCATAGCTTGTTGAGAAAACCTTTTCCTTCCCTGCATAGTTTGCAATGAGAAATATAACTACAGGTATTGCAGCATATTTGAGGTACTTCTTATTTTTTGTAAAATCTATAGCTAGTCTAAAAGGGATAGGCTCAAGCTCTTCACTCTTCTGCTCTATACTTGCGAGCATTAGCTCTGAGTCTGTAACTTCACTATGTAATTGTAAGGTGTTTATAAGCTTGTCGCTTACTTCTGGAAAATAATTTCCTATCAAACTAGCAGCATCCTTATAGTTGATACCTTTTGACAATTTAAATAATCTGGCTAGTGGTATTGCTATAAACTTGATGAGTAAGGCAATTTCTACCGCTATAAATGCCCAGAAGAGAACCGTTCTTCCCGCAGGACTAAGCCAGAAAAAGTACTCAATGAGCAGTGTGATTAAAAAATAAATCAACCCTAGTGCAAAAAATAATATCGCACCGCGCAGCAATTCATTAGTGTAATATTTTCTAATAAATCCCTCTAGCTTCCTCTCTATTTTTTCAAATCTGTTCGTCATCTATCCTAATTCTCTTTATAGCAACCTCTAAAGTACTATTTTATTATGTTTTAAGAGGATGTCAACATTTACAAAGATATCACTGTGAACTTCATAAAAAACTTTAAACGGTAATCGTTAAGCCTTTTTAAAGGCTTAAAAGTATCTTTGCACAAAATCTAAGACTATGTCTCAAAACGTTCGGGTGCGATTTGCACCTTCACCTACTGGGCCATTGCACATCGGTGGTGTGCGTACGGCGCTTTTTAATTATTTATTTGCCAAAAAACATGGAGGTACTTTTATCCTCCGTATAGAAGATACAGATCAAAATCGCTATGTACCTGGTGCAGAAGATTATATACGTGAAAGTCTAGACTGGTGCGGGATTTCGTATGACGAGGGACCTACAAAAGACGGTGGTTTTGGACCTTATAGACAAAGTGAACGTAAGGATAAGTATCACGCTTTCGCGAAAGCGTTAGTAGACACCAATAATGCTTACTATGCATTTGATACTGCCGAAAGCCTTGATGCACACAGAAAAGATCACGAGGCAAACGGCAAGACCTTTATCTATAACTGGCACAATCGCCTTAAACTAGATAACTCTCTCGTTCTATCACAAGAAGAAACAGAGAAACGTATTGCTGCTGGTGAAAACTATGTAATCCGTTTTAAGTCTCCACAAGACGAAATGTTGCAACTACGTGATGAAATACGTGGTGCTATGGAGATTGATACTAACATTCTAGATGATAAGGTGTTATTTAAATCTGACGGGATGCCTACCTATCACCTAGCAAACATAGTAGATGACCATTTAATGGAAATTACTCATGTGATACGTGGTGAAGAGTGGTTACCATCTCTAGCGTTACACGTGTTATTATATAGAGCCTTTGGATGGGATGCACCAGTATTTGCTCACTTACCACTTATTCATAAACCTGTAGGAAAAGGAAAATTAAGTAAGCGTGATGGTGATAAACTAGGATTTCCAGTATTTCCGCTACAATGGGAAGATCCAAAATCAAAAGAAATCTCATCTGGATATCGAGAAGATGGTTACTTTGCAGAAGCCATGGTAAACATGCTTGCCTTTTTAGGATGGAATCCTGGAACAGAGCAAGAAATTTTTAGTCTAGAAGAGCTTGTAGCAGCTTTTGATTTAAAACGTGTTAATAAAGCTGGAGCAAAATTTGATCCAGAAAAAACTAAGTGGTTCCAGCAGCAGTATATGCAAGAATCTCCTGTAGCACTTATAGCAGATCAATTTATGACATTCTTAAAGGATAAGAATGTAACTACGACAGAGGAGTATACAACACACGTAGTTGATTTAATTAAAGAACGCGCCATCTTTGTAGAAGATTTATGGACACTAGGAAGTTACTTCTTTACTGCACCAACAGAATTTGATGCCAAAGCTTCTAAAAAAGCTTGGAAAGAAGATACCGCAGCCATCATGCAAGAGGTGAAAATTATCTTATCTGGTGTATCAAACTTTACAACAATAGAGGCTCAAACAGCTCTTAAAGAGTGGATTGTAGCAAAGGAATTAGGTTTTGGAAAAGTAATGCAACCTTTTAGATTATCACTTGTGGGCGCTATGCAAGGACCTGATGTTTTTGATATTGCTACCACCGTTGGTAAAGAAGAAACATTGCGACGTATAGACTATGCAATTACCACACTAGGGTAATTGTTATACATCACATTATTAATTAAGGCTACAAATCATTGATTTGTAGCCTTAATTTTTTACCGATAGTTTATAAATAAAAGACAACTCCAGCAGCGATTATTGATGCATTGCCTTTAAAATCTCTCGCATTGTTATCAATTACAAGGTTTTGATCGTTAAGATTATTCAGGATGTTTGTAAATCCATATTGATATTGTAGACTAAGCCTTACGTGTTCAAAACCTCCTGTGAGTCCTATGACGCCAAAACCATTTACTCGAGATATTTCTTGTATGTCACTTGCAGTAAGAGTAGTATAACCACTTACTATATTTGTGCTTTGACTAGAATTATCTAGCTTCATCTTACTGTTGATAAGTAGTGCAGGTCCAATATCTACTGCTAGATGGTTTGCTATTAAATTATAACTGAGTAATAGATTAAGTTGAGCACCTATAATATTATATTGAGTATCCTCACTAGTTAGTTGATCTAAGGAAGTTGTTTGAACTGTAACCGCAGTGCTTAAAAAATCAATTCCGTAAACCATACCCCAATTATTATACACATTTCCTCTAGTAGTAAAACCTGCTAGGAAACCGGTTTCTCCTTGTACATCAAAATTCTTTGTGTCTAAATCTATCAATGCTACTTTACCTTGAAGTCCTATCCGATTGTAGTTACCACTACCTCTGTAAGATTGAGCATGCATAGCTGTAGATGTAACAATTAGTAAAACGAGAAGTGATAGATATTTCATAGGGGATTATGTAAAGAGGATTATGCTTAATTATTGTTGTAAGGTATAATAACTTTAAGGCAATCAAGAAACTTTTAGTTTATGTGTTACATTTAATCGATTATGGCTACTTATCTTTAAGATTACAATAATCACCATCAATAATTTTTAAAATATCCATTATGGGACAGATTCTTTTACCAGTATTAGTAGTACTAGCCATACTTATTATCCTCTCAGGGATATTTATGGTTAAACAGCAAACCGCTGCCGTTGTGGAGCGTTTTGGAAGATTTATAGGAGTGCGTAACTCAGGACTTCAATTTAAAATCCCTGTTTTTGATAAAATTGCGGGACGTATCAACCTAAAAATTCAACAACTAGATGTTGTAGTAGAAACAAAAACAAAAGATGACGTTTTTGTCAGACTTAAAATCTCTGTACAGTTTCAAGTAGTAAAAGATCAAGTATATGATGCTTTTTACAAACTAGAAAACCCTGGAGATCAAATTACATCATACGTTTTTGACGTAGTACGTGCAGAGGTACCTAAAATGAAACTAGATGATGTTTTTGAGCGTAAGGATGATATTGCCATTGCAGTAAAGCGTGAGCTTAACGAAGCAATGTCTAACTACGGTTTTGACATCATTAAAACACTTGTAACAGACATTGATCCAGATTTACAGGTAAAGGCAGCAATGAACAGAATTAATGCAGCAGAACGCGAGAAAGTGGCTGCAGAGTTTGAAGCAGAAGCAGATCGTATCAAGATAGTAGCAAAAGCTCGTGCAGAGGCAGAATCTAAGCGTTTACAAGGACAAGGTATTGCAGACCAGCGTAGAGAGATTGCTCGTGGTCTTGAAGAGTCTGTAGATGTATTAAATAATGTGGGGATCAATTCTCAAGAAGCATCTGCGCTTATAGTTGTAACACAACATTATGACACTTTACAATCTATGGGTGAACAAACTAATTCTAACTTAATTTTAATGCCTAACTCTCCACAAGCTGGAAGTAATATGCTTAATGATATGATCACCTCCTTTGTAGCTTCTAATCAAATAGGAGAGCAAATGAAAAAGGATAACGAAGCAAAAGGTATCATTAATAAGAAAAATAGAGACGCTCAAGAAGATTAATAATAATCATTGACCTCATAAGAAAACCCCAAGAACAAATTGTTATTGGGGTTTTTATTTATTTATAAAATAAGTCTTTACACTTTGTAGTCACCTTTCTTATTGACTTCCTTAACACGCTTATAGCCAAAGATTGTACCTAATAACTTTGTAACTACTGCTTTTTGAATTAAAGATCCTAAGACAGTTCCTAATGAGGATACTGGAGAAAATCCAGAGCTCATACCGCTCTTTGCACCGTTTACATTAAGCCTTACTTCTTCCTCGCTTATTTGTCTTTTAAGTTTGAGAATTTTAAGATCGTGCTCTATTTGTTCAAAACTACTATACTCTCTCATCAATGTTTATATTTTTAGAAGCTACAGGAGCAACTGGTGAAACATCTGGAAGTGAATCTTCGCTAAAGGCAAGCTTACTATATTTCTTAAGTAACATAGTTTCTAAAGGCTTTCCAGCAAAAAGAAACACTAGAAAGAATATAACTAAGTAAATTCCTCCTACAATAAAGAATCCTGCACTCAAGCTATCTAGAGACTCCCCTATCACAATTGAAAGGCCTATAGAAAAGAACATCAGTGCTATAAGACCAAAAGTGGCTCTTAAAGCTAAGTTTGCACTACTTACTAATCCTCTCATTCCATTTTTGAACAAGCTTAGTTTGTAGTATTCTGCAGTGACTTTGGCATATTCCTGCCCGTTATCTGTGAGTCCTTTTAAGTTATTTGTTAACTTTTCAAAAGCCATATCTGATTGGTTTCTTTTGGCTTATGATAATGCTTTCTCCACTTTGGCTGCATTTTTATCTACCACTGCATCTTTTTGAAGTTTTGCATTTTGTACACGTAACTCAGCTAGTTTTGATTCTAATGTTGAGATTACATCATCTGCTTTATGACTTGCAGTTGAAATACTATCATTTAACTTTTCTTCAAAAGTTAGCTTTGCCTTTTGCGCATTATCTGAAAGTGACTCTCTAGTTTCCTTAAGTTGCTTCACAAGCTTTTCTTGCTCCTTCTTAGCTTTTTTAGAAAGATCCTTTCTTGTTTTAGTTCCTTTATCTGGAGCATATAATATTCCTGCTGCTGCACCTATTGCACCACCTAAAACTAACGCTAACAATGTATTACTTGACTTACTCATATGATTCTATTTTATATTAATAATTGGTTGAGTGTAAAGATATTTTGATATGTTTCTTTACTCCGTTAATAACCGGTTAATATCTCTTTAACCAACTCACAATGTTTGTTAAAACAAGTCTCTTATGACCCTTAAATGAGACGTTTATGCCAATAATTGTTAAAATATAGAACCTAGATATTAAAATTTAGACGCTGCTTCTTTTAATATTTCGTTGCTATCATCTTTTGCCTTTTCAACAAATGCTTCGGCTCCTTCAATGTCTTTAATGTTTTTATTTTGCGCTTTCGCGAAAGCGTACAAACTCTCAATACCCGCAATACGAGTACCCACCTTCTTTGCCGAAGTATTAAAGAATCCTTTTACCTCATCTTCTGTTAAACTCGCTGCTAGCTTCTGTATATCTGTAATAGTTGCAACACGCTTGTCTTCTGGAAGATTTGCAAGTTTCTTACCTAGTTTGTTGATAGTACTAAGAGCTGAAGCCTTTTGCTGCTGCTGTGGTTTTGATTGACCTTGACCATTAGCTTGTTTTTGCTTAGGCTTCACTTTTGCCCATGAATCACGTAAACCTACTGTTCTATTAAAAATAAGATGCTCTGCCGTAGATTCCTTATCTACATTAAAATATCCTTTACGCTGGAACTGGAATATATCACCTACCTCAACATCTTTAAGGCTAGGCTCAAGATATCCAGTAATAGTAGTAAGACTGTTAGGATTTATAAATTCCATAAAGTCTTTATCCTCATGACCATCAGGATTTTCATCACTAAATAGTCTATCAAATAAACGTACCTCAGCTTTAATAGCATGAGCAATAGAAACCCAGTGTAGTGTTCCTTTTACATTGCGCTTAGAAGCTTCTGTACCGCTTCCAGATCTACTTTCTGGGTCATAGGTACAATGTATCTCTGTGATAACTCCGTTCTCATCTTTGATAACCTCACCACCTTTAATGATGTATGAGTTCTTTAAACGTACTTCTTTATCTGTAGTAAGGCGGAAATACTTGTTTCCAGCATTTTCTTTAAAATCTTCACGCTCTATGTACAACTCTCGGCTAAAAGGAACTTTGCGCTCTCCTGCAGCCTCATCCTCTGGATTATTCTCTGCATCTAGCCACTCCTCTTGCCCTTCTGGATAGTTAGTAATCACCAGTTTTACTGGATCTAATACTGCCATTACTCTTGGAGCAATGTTATTTAAATCCTGACGAATATGGAATTCTAATAATGCAACATCAATCACATTCTCACGCTTTGCAACTCCTACTGCATCTATAAAATTACGTATTGCTGCAGCTGTATAACCACGACGTCTCAGTCCAGATATAGTAGGCATACGTGGGTCATCCCATCCAGATACCACTCCTTCTTCTACCAGTCTGAGTAACTTACGTTTACTCATAATCGTGTAGTTAAGGTTGAGACGTGCAAACTCGCGCTGCTTGGGACGTAAATCCTCACCAGAGTATACTTGGTCTAAAAACCAATCATAAAGTTCTCTGTGAGGCTTAAACTCAAGCGAACATAAACTATGGCTTATTTGCTCTATATAATCACTCTCTCCATGTGTCCAGTCATACATAGGGTAGATACACCAGTCACTGCCTGTACGGTGGTGATCTTTGTGCAACACACGATAAATAATGGGATCACGCATTAACATGTTTACATGCGCCATATCAATTTTTGCACGTAAAATATGCTCTCCTTCCTTAAACTCACCCGCTTTCATTCTAGCAAAAAGGTCTAAGTTTTCTTCTACCGTACGATCACGATAAGGACCAGGCACACCAGGTTGTGTAGGTGTTCCCTTCTGCTCTGCCATGGCCTCACTAGATTGAGAATCTACATAAGCTTTTCCATCTTTAATAAGCTGGACAGTCCAATCATATAACTGCTGGAAATAATCACTAGAAAAACATTCCTTATCCCATTGATACCCTAACCAAGAAACATCTTCCTTGATAGCATCTACATATTCTTGCTCTTCCTTTGCAGGATTAGTATCGTCAAAACGTAAGTTTACCGGTGCCCCGTACTTCTCCCCTAGTCCAAAACTTATACAGATTGCCTTACAGTGACCTATGTGTAAATATCCATTAGGTTCTGGTGGAAAGCGAAAACGCAAATCCTCCTTACTATAGCCACCTTTAAGGTCTTCTTCAACGATTTGTTCTAGAAAATTCAATGATTTATTATCCTCTGTCATGATGTATGATTGTAGGGGTAAAATTAATCAATTTGTAGTTGGATTTAATAAGTGTTTTAACTGATGTTTTATTGCTTGCGCGAAAACTTGAAATCATTATACAAAAGCATTCATACAAATCATTGTGCTAGGTAACTCTCTTACCAAGCATAGTATCAAAAGCTGTTGTTTATAACTGACTTATAAGGTTTAAACAGGCATTGTGTAACATTTTAAAAAAATAGACACTCATCTATTACAACAACAATACATTATGAAACCACTTAATTATACTTGCGTAAAATGCCAAAACCATACTTACAAAATAGGTGAAATGCGCGCTACTGGTAGTTTTCTAACAAAATTGCTCAATATGCAAACAGAAAAGTACAGCACAGTCACTTGCCGCAATTGTTCTTACACCGAGTTTTACAAGGCAAAAACTGGAGCACTTAGCAATATTTTTGATTTGTTTGGGGGATAAACCAAAGGTTTAACCTTGGGATTTAAAAATGCAACATCATGTTTTGAGTTGTAACTTTGAACACTTATAAACAACACCATATTATGGGAAAAATAAGAGTAACAAATATACGTGCATACGCCTACCACGGTTGTCTTTCTGAGGAAACTGCCATAGGATCAGACTACAGAGTAGATGTTGAGATTGAAGCAGATTTATCAAAAAGTGCGCAAACAGATAAACTTGCAGACACAGTAGACTACGTATTACTTAATCGTATTGTAAAAGAAGAAATGGCAATTCCATCTGCATTACTAGAAGTAGTATGCGAGCGTATTTTAAGTAGATTTTTTAAGGAAGAGGCTCTTATACAGCTAGCTACAGTTGCAGTATCAAAAGTAAATCCTCCTATAGGTGGAGATGTTGAGATGGTTACCGTAGAGCGCACGCGAGTGCGATAAAACCATATTAACCACTTACAATTGTGGGTAAAACAATCACTTAACAAAAAGGATATTTTTAAAATAAAAAAAGAATATCTCATTTCGATATTTGTCGGGACTATTCATATATTTGCACCCACAAACTGGTATCGTGGCCGAGTGGCTAGGCAGTGGTCTGCAACACCATCTACAGCGGTTCGAATCCGCTCGATACCTCAAAAGGAACTTCTCACGGAGTTCCTTTTTTTTTGTCTTAAACCCTAATAAATTAATGGATAGTGTCTGGTTTGACTTCTGGAATCTCTTGAAAACGCTCCATCTCTTGCTGGATATTAAACTCATCTGAAGGAACAAAACCTTTTGTTACTAGTACAAGACCACAAAAGATAAGAATAAGACCTAATGATTTCTTTACTTTAAAAATTCTACGTGGTGTAAGGTAGCGCTTGAGTTGTTTTGCAAGCACTATTTTACCTATGTCTGTAATAAGATAAGCACCTATCATCCCAATAAAGAAACCCAATAGGCGTTCACCATCATTCTCTACCGTAGGACCTACAATTATTAAGATACCTAGCCAGAAAACAAGTACACCTATATTTATAAAATTGAGTAAAAATCCTTTTATAAAAAGCTGTAAGTAACCACCTTTCTTCACTTTTGCCCTATTAGGGTCAAGTGCATCTCTTGTTGGTTTTTTGAGGTAAATAGTAAGTCCGTATACGATTAAAATCGCTCCTCCAAAAACATAAAGACCCGGCTGATTACTTAAATTTTCTAGTAATTGATAACTACTTAAATATGCAACTACTATAAAAACAATATCTGCAATAATAACACCTATGTCAAAGGTAAGTGCAGCTCTAAAACCTTTGGTAGCTGCCGTTTCTAATAACACAAAAAATACAGGGCCTATTAAGAACGCTAAGAAAAATCCTAGAGGTATAGCCGTGTGTAAATCTTGAAACATATAGAAAGTGCTTTACACAAAGTTAGACAAAAGCATACAGTAAAAAGAAAAGGATGCCTACGTATGTAAACATCCTTTGTATATATCTAATCATTTAAAGATTAAAGTGTATTTCAAATCATTTTGATTGATTGCACTACAGTCTTAATTACTTACATTATTTTGATACGTCCTCCAAAAGTACGACGACGCTTTACCTCTGCTGGGTTACCATAAATCACAATATCTCCACCAGCTCTTATTGTTAGATCTGCTAGTTTACTAGCATAAGCTTCTACCTCTCCTCCTGCTTGTACAAATATCTCTGCTGTTTCTGTCTCAAGATCTCTACCTTCATAAATGCCTCCTGTGTTTACTTTTACCTTCTGCAGGCTTGCTTGACCGCTTGCTTCTATTACACCACCTGTAACTGCCCTTAAAAGAGCTTCTCGTACTTGTAAACCTACTTTAACGCGAGCTCCTTCTTGCATTTTGATTTCAATTTTGTCTTGCTCTATAAGCTCATTTGAGGTAATAACAGCTCCTTCATTTCCATCTATTACTTGCAGGTTGTTGTAATGCACATGTACAAAAGTTTTGTTTCCGTCAAAAATAAGATCAAGATCCATTTTAATCTTTAACGTTCCGTCTTTGTTTACCACATTAACTTGGCTTACATCTTCTCCCGTAATAATAACTTTATTTTCGGTAGACTTTACAAGATTTACTACAATGCGATCATACACTTTTACTTCTGTAAAATCTCCTACGTCTTTTGTAACTGGATTTTGAGCAAATGCTGTTGCTGTAATTACTAGCGCTACTATGGTATATATAAATTTCATATTCATTGTTTTTGTTTGATATAGAGACCTAGCTATTACTAGATTGTTACAGTTTACATGTTAATGCCTCTTCCCTTTCCATGTTCCACCATAGGTGTAACCTTCTTCATAACGATGTTTATTGCAACATGTTTCACATATAAAAACCCACTCTTTGGCGTGATTTAACCTTGCTCTAAAAGCTACAGTTATTTCTTTGTTACAAGTATGACAGGCCTTTGTTTTAATATCAAATTATTTATGAAACAGCTCTTTGTGAGATGTGTTACGCTTTCGCGAAAGCGTATTTAAAAAACTATCTTCTTCTCAATTCAAATAAATCTTTACGACGATCTCTTAGGTTCTTCACTGCTCCAAACTGGTTGAGGTTACGTAGTAAGTCTATATCACAATCTGCAATAAGAATCATCTCTGTGTTAGGTGTAGCCTCTGCCTTAATCCCGTTTGCTGGAAATGAAAAGTCACAAGGAGTAAATACCATAGACTGTGCATACTGGATATCCATGTTATGCACCTTAGGTAAGTTACCCACACTACCTGCAATGGCAACGTAACATTCATTTTCAATAGCTCTTGCTTGTGCGCAGTTACGCACACGAGAATATCCGTTTTGAGTGTCTGTAAGGAAAGGAACAAAAAGAATATCCATACCATCATCTGCAAGAATCCTGCTTAGTTCTGGAAACTCAGAATCATAGCAAATAAGGATTCCTATCTTACCACAGTCTGTATCAAAAGAGTGTAATTTATTACCTCCTTGCATTCCCCATACTTTTGCCTCATCTGGAGTTACATGAAGTTTTTCATAACGCTCTGTACTTCCATCTCTACGGCATAAATAGCCTACGTTGTATAGTAAATCATCTACCACTTCTGGCATACTACCTGTAATGATATTGATGTTATAAGATATTGCTAACTGTGAAAAACGATTTTTAATCTCCTCTGTATGTTTTGCAAGCTCACGTATAGCTTCTGAAACTGGTAAATGGTTATTTTCTGCCATAAGCGGAGCGTTAAAAAACTCTGGAAAGAGTGCAAAATCTGATCGATAACCAGAAACTGCATCTACAAAGTACTCTGCTTGCTGCATGAGTTCTTCAAGATCTTTATACAAACGCATTTGCCATTGTATCAAGCCAAGTCTTACTACCTTTTTCTGCGTAGCTGCTACAACAGATTTTTTCTCATAGTAGATGTTATTCCACTCTAGAAGTACGGCAAACTCACCTGAGTCTTCATCACCAGGTAGGTATCCTTTTAAAATCTTAGCAGGGTGAAAATCATTATTAATCTGGAAGTTTAATACCGGATCATGAATTTCCTTGCGTTTCACCTTCTCAATATATTCCTTAGGAGTTACAGAATCTGCGTGTTTGTGGTAGTTAGGAATACGCCCACCAAAGAGGATTCCTTTTAAATTTTGCTCCTCACAAAGCTCTTTACGGTAATCGTATAATCTTCTTCCTAGACGTAAACCTCTATATTCTGTTTTAATAAACACGTCTATACCGTATAGAATATCTCCATCTGGCTTATGTGTGTTGAACGTATAATTACCTGTAATTTCTTCGTAGGTATGAACACTGTCAAAAGTAGACTCATTGAGTTTTATAGAGAGCGCACAACCTGCAAGTTTTCCATCAATTTTAATAACAACTTGACCTTCTGGAAACTTATTAATAAGTGCAGTGATTTGCTTCTCATTCCAGTACATGTCTGGCATATTAGAATACGCCTGTATCATTGCACTTTTAAGTTCTTCGTAATCGTTGAGCGTAAGATATTTAAGCTCGATATTTTCTATAGGTGTTGACATGTATCATGGGTAAGAAGAGTGATTTTTAATTCTTCTACAGAATGACAAAATTAGTGCGCTTTTTCTTAATAATTTACTAAACTTTTAAGAATAATTAATAGCATAAAAAAAACCATCACACTTATGATAGTGTGATGGTTTAAACTTTAATATAAGTAATAAGTTACCTACTGATGCAACCCTTCCTTTACACCCACAAGTGTAAAATCTAGATGCTTCTTCACTAGATCTGCTTCTTTTACTTTTACAATAACTTCATCACCTAGGGTAATCTGGTTACCAGACTTCTGCCCTATTACAGAGTAGCTATCTTGATCAAATTCATAGTGATCACCTTTAATGTCTCTTAAGCGCACCATTCCTTCACACTTGTTTGAGATAATCTCTACATAGATTCCCCACTCTGTAACTCCAGAAATAACACCTACAAACTCTTCATCTTGATGATCTTGCATAAACTTAACTTGCATATACTTGATGCTGTCTCGTTCTGAACTTGTAGCTAGCTGCTCCATTTGTGAAGAGTGCTTACATTTTTGCTCATACTCTTCTTCACTTACTGATTTACCACCATCTAGATAATGTTGTAGTAAACGGTGTACCATTACATCAGGATAACGACGTATAGGAGATGTAAAGTGACTATAATAATCAAAAGCAAGACCGTAATGACCTATATTTTCTGTAGAATATACTGCTTTACTCATGGTGCGTATAGCTAGTGTATCTACCATATTTTGCTCCTTCTTCCCTTGTACATCTGTAAGAAGTTGGTTTAAAGAAGAGGTGGTAGTCTTGCGATCTTTTAAGTCTAATTTATAACCAAACTTCCCTATCACTTTTTCAAGAGACGCTAGTTTTTCATCATTAGGCTCATCGTGTATTCTGTATACAAATGTCTTTTTAGGTGTTTGTTTACCAATGAACTCAGACACTTTTCTATTTGCCAGCAACATAAATTCTTCTATGAGTTTATTTGCATCCTTAGAGGTTTTAAAATAAACGCCTTCTGGATTCATCTCATCGTCAAGCTTGAATTTTACTTCTACTTTATCAAAAGAAATAGCTCCATCCTTCATACGCTGGCGACGCATAATCTTAGCAATTCTATCCATTTCTAATGTTGCTTCTACAAGCTCATCAGATACTTTATAAGCTTCTCCAGTAAGAGAAACTTCGACTGGGATGAGGTTTGATCTGCTTTCTATAATTGCTTGCGCTTCTTCATATGCAAATCGGGCATCACTATAAGTTACAGTACGTCCATACCAAGAATCTACTATTTTTCCAGAGTCTGCTTTCATTTCAAACACTGCAGAGAAGGTATACTTCTCTTCATGAGGTCTTAAGGAACAAGCACCATTACTTAATATTTCTGGTAACATAGGTACTACCCTATCTACTAGATATACAGATGTTGCACGCTCATAAGCTTCATCATCTAGTATTGTTCCTGGTACGAGATAATGACTTACATCTGCAATGTGAATTCCTATTTCATAATTACCATTCTCAAGTTTTTGAAAACTTAATGCATCATCAAAATCTTTTGCATCTTTAGGATCTATGGTATAAGTGAGTACATCACGCATGTCGCGACGTTTTGCAATTTCCTCAGCTTTAATAGAGGTATCTATCTTATTTGCATACTCTTCTACCTCTACTGGAAATTCATATGGAAGACCATACTGAGCAAGGATAGAATGTATCTCTGTGTTATGCTCACCTGGTTTACCTAGTACTTTTGTGATTTTACCATAAGGAGAGTCTGCTTTTTCTGGCCAGTCTTCTATGGTAACTACTACTTTATCACCATCTTGTGCATCACCTATTTTTTTAAGTGGTACAAAGATGTCTGTATACATCTTGTTAGACTCAGAGGTAAGTACAAAGGCAAACTTTTTTTGAAGTTTTACAACACCAACAAATTCTTCTGTCTTGCGCTTTATGATTTTAGTAATCTCACCTTCGTGCTTCTTGCTGCGTCGCTGGCGATATATGTAAACCTCAACCTCGTCACCATTAAGTGCTTTGTTTAAGTGATGTGGTGGTACATAGATATCTTGTTCGAGATCATCTACCATCACATAACCACCACCTTTACCAGAAACATCGAGTATCCCAGTGTGGTAATTTTTATTTGCTGCAATCTTAAACTGGCCACGTCCCTCTTCTACGATTTGTTCTTTGGCCTTAAGTTGCTGTAAGTTTTTGATAATTTGATTACGGCTCGATGGATCGTCTACATCAAGTTTTGCCGCTATTTGTTTGTAATTGTAGGTCTTTTGGTGATCGTCTTTTAATATTCTTACGATTCTTTCTGAGAGGTTTGATATTTTTCCCGGTCCTCTCCTTCTCTTCTTCTTATTCATCTATTTTATTTCTGTCACAAAATTAGCCTTAAAAAGCTCAACTATAGCTTTTATGTTAAAAATTTAAGGTTTAGTAACGTTTTGTATACTTTAAATTGGTTTTTTACGCTTTCGCGAAAGCGTACTTTAAAGATATAATATGTAAAGCAACTCTTATACCGTTTTTAGATAGTCTTACCATCTTAACGTAATCAGTTCTAAAGTTTAACACTCTAATTTTAACAAAAAATTAGGATTATCTTAATTAAATCTTAATTTTGCTGTAACGTTTTAAATTTTATTGCGTCTTTAAGTAGATGACATCTATGAACTCTTCTAAATTAATACATAAAAACACGATTTTACTACTCGCTATTTTCTTGATAGGGATTGTAGTCGCTGTGATATATATTAATGCAACTTTTGAAGAGGAATCAAATGGTCGTCAGACAGCAACACCTTCTACAATCAAAGTTGTTTCTTACAACTCGTAGTTTTCTATTAAAACTTTTCTTTTTTTGAGTGGCCCTTCCTTTTTTATAAGAAATTGAAGCATATACTCTTTCCTTCATCTTCCTAGCATTTTCCTTTTTAAGTATACCGAAAGTCAGGTAATCGATTAAAAAAACAAATCACTTCAGAATAATATAAAGTAGTCAATCTCTTTTTTCATTTAATTGACTAAAGAAAGATTTCATTTTACAGAATTCAATTTTTTAAATTTTAGATGTTATTCACATATATATATATATCATTTGTTTTCTTTTAAAATTTTAAAAAATAATGATGCTTATTATATACTGTGAATAGCGGTATAACTTTTAAGAGAGAATATTGTAAATATCACTTTTTGATACTTGTTCACAGCTTATCATGCACTTATTAGATTCTTTTTTCGCTGAAAACATGAGATTTATGAAGCGCTGTTAACAAATGTTGATAACCAGAGATTATTACAAATTGCTCATAAGTCGAGTTATTAACTTATTAAAAATCGACTCTTTTTATGCTCATAAAATTGATCACTATTAAGCAAAGAAAAATTTGGTTCGTGTACCTTATGTCTAGTATTGTTTTTTTAATCTTAATCTGCAAGTAGACTTATCATTTACCGTCAAAAGTTATTGACAAACGCTATTAACAGCTATTCAAGGGTTATTAACAATGGACTAGAATTGGAACATTTTATAGCTAATTAGGATAATAAACACAATTAATATTAAGTTAAGTGTCATTATTTCAATCACTTAACGTTATTAATAATTGTCGTGCTTTATACCATAATGTAGTTAAGAGCTATCATTCACCTTATTGTTCATATAAGAAGGATATCACGTTACCACTTATTTATAAAACGAGAATGCTATTCCTTAACTTTGATGTGTAAAACAAACGTACTATGAAAATCTCTATAGGTAACGATCACGCAGGAACCAGTTATAAGAATCTTATTGTAAAATTTTTAAAAGAAGCTGGACATACCGTTAATAACTACGGTACAAACGATGATGGAAGTGTAGACTATCCAGACTTTGGACACCCAGTCGCTAGCGATGTAGAGAAGGGTGAGGCAGATTTTGGGATTGTAATTTGTGGAAGTGGTAACGGTATTGCCATGACTGTTAATAAACATCAAGGTGTAAGAGCAGCACTCTGCTGGATTAAAGAAATTGCTGTGCTTGCACGCGAGCATAACAATGCAAATGTAATAGCGATTCCTGCTAGATACACCTCAGAAAATCAAGCACTAGACATGGTTAAAGCGTTTCTCGCAACAGATTTTGAAGGCGGACGCCACCAAAGACGCGTAGATAAGATTGCTTGTAAATAACTCAAAAAAAAATTCGCTGCGCGATATACATATGGAAGAAGCTGGCCTTAGTTTTATTATAAAGAAGTACGAGTTTATAAGTAGAGACGAGCTGTACGCTATACTACAGCTCAGATCTGAGGTTTTTGTTGTTGAGCAAGACTGTGTTTACCAAGATATAGATGGTAAGGATGACAAGGCCGTACACGTTCTGGGTTATAAAGGTGATGAACTCATTGCTTACACGCGTATTTTCAAACCAGGTGCATATTTTGATGAGGCAAGTATAGGTCGCGTACTTGTAAAAGAAAACCAGCGAAACTTCAAGTACGGTTATGATCTTATGAACGCATCTATAGAAGCCGTACAGAAATACTATGATGAGCGCATTATAAAAATATCTGCGCAGAAGTATTTAAAAAGCTTTTACAACAACCTAGGTTTTAAAGAACAAGGAGCAGAATATCTAGAAGATGGGATTCCTCACATTGTGATGATCAGAACATAAAAGCAATAATATTCTCACGTCAATTTTATTATTTCTTAGGCTTCACCTTCTTGATATAAGTCACATAAATTTCCACACGCTTATCCTCAGAAGGATCACCACCTAGTGGAAATCTACTTCCAAAACCTTGATAACGCATGCGTTTTTTTGCTACTCCTTGATCTGCGAGATAATCATAAATGAACTTTGCTCTTGCTTCAGAAAGATTGCGCTTGCCAGTTTTAAGATTGATACCATCCCGACCGTGATCTACACAACATACATGACCTTGAATCTTAAATATGATTTCAGGGCGTTCTTTTAAGTATTTGGCTAGTTTTTTTAGATCATTGTATGACTTCCCGTGTATGTAGCTATAGTTAGTTTTAAAAAGGATGTTTTTAAGTAAAATACGATCTCCTTTGGCTATCGTGTCTTCCTCGTAGTTTTTATAGCGATCTACTTTGGTCGTGATTTCTTCAGCCACTTCTACTTCTTCTGGAGTAGTCTTGCGGGCTTGTTTTAGAGAAACAATAATCTCTACTTTACGATTAAGTTTACGTTGTATCTCGCTCCCCGCATCATCTAATCTGGTGAGTAAAAGCTCTCCCTTTCCATCAGAATTTTTGATAATCGTGTCTGCAATACCTTGCAACATAAAAATGTCTTTAATAGTATTTGCGCGATCTTGCGAGAGACGTTTATTATAGGCATCTGTGCCACGATCATCACAATAACCGTAGATTGATATATCTTCTATTTTATCCTTAGGCAGCGATACGATAAAGCGATTTAAAGACGCTAACTCCGTTTTAATAAGCGCCGATTTATCGGTGTCAAAAAAGGTTTCATGAGTGCGATCTACTTGCGCACTTGCAGAAAGTACACAGAGGTAACATACAATATGTAACGCAAGGAACTTAATAATTTAAAATCTTACTATAGCGTTTACTATCATTGAGCACAGTAATCGCTTCTTTAATTTCTGTATTGTTAATAAGCTGGTATTCATACAGTCCGTCACGATAGAAGTATCGTTTTACAATCTCATCAATCAGTAAATTTTGAATCTCCTCTTGACGTTCATCTATCGCTTTCTCCTTAGCTTGTGCAATAGCATTGTCTAGTTGTGAGTATGCAGTCTGTACTTCTTTTTTAAGATCATCCTTTTCTGCTTGAAGAAGCGCTTTTGCAAATGCTTTTTCAGTCTCAGTCTCATAGTTGAAACCTGTACGTGTCAAGAAGTTTTTAAAGTCATTAAAATCTGCTTGAGACCATGAGAATTCGCTCATATCGCTGTACTGATGCTTATAATAATAATCTGTAGCGTATTCAAAAATGGCGTTATCCTTAAGTAACGCTGTAGTCACAGGACTAAGCTTTGCAGATGATACTTGAATGTCTGGTAGTACACCACCACCATCAAAAACCTTACGGCCGTTCTTAGTTTTAAACTCGTTATAATCTTCAGAATTCGTACGCACGGCATTACCATCATTATCACGATTCCAGTAATCTAACGCTTGGATACAACGTCCAGAAGGCGTGTAATATCGCGATATCGTAATCTTTACAGAAGTCCCATAAGTAAGAGGCTTAGGACGCTGTACAAGACCTTTCCCAAAGGTTCTTGCTCCCACTACCACTGCTCTATCATAATCTTGTAAACCACCAGATACAATCTCAGATGCAGAGGCAGATCTACCGTTTACGAGCACTACGAGTGGTATTTCAATATCCACCGGTTCTTGCTGGGTTACATAGGTTTTATTATACTTTTTTACAACAGACTTTGTCGTAGTTATAAGAGATCCTTTAGGTAAAAATAGATTACAGATATTGATAGCTTCACTTAGTAATCCACCACCATTACCACGTAGATCTAGAATGATTTTTTTTGCCCCATCCGTTTTTAAACTTACGAGTGCATCCTTCACTTGGCTTGATGCTTTTTTACTAAAAGTAGTAAGTACGATGTACCCAGTATCTCCATCAATTAATTTTGAAAACGGAACCGCATCAATCTCAACAGAAGAGCGTTTTATCGTAGTGGTATTCGTTTTTCCTTGACGTTCATAAGTGATAACAACCTCACTGTTAGGCGCTCCTTTTAATAAATCTCCTGCATCTCCGTCCATATCTGCAACGGTGATATCTCCTATTTTAAGGATATTGTCACCCGCTTTTAATCCTGCTTTATCTGCTGGATATCCTTTACGAGGTTCAATTATGGTCATTTTATTATCTACGTTTCTTACCGTTGCTCCTATTCCAGAGTAATCTCCAGAGCGATTAATTTTGGCGTCCTCAACCTCTTGCTCAGTCCAGTATTTAGTATAAGGATCAAGATCTGCAAGCATCCCTTCTATTGCGCTATCCATCAATTCTGCAGGGTTAGTCTCATCTACATAATTCATGTTAAGCTCCTTAAAAAGCTCTGTAAAAATTTCGATTTGCTTTGCAATTTCAAAAAAGTCACTTTTAAAACTTACCGTTCCTATACCAATCGCAACCGCAATGATGGGGATGAATATTTTCTTTTTCATAATCTTTTATATCTGTAGTAGACCGTAGTTGTGAGTATAACGCTTTCGCGAAAGCGTACGTATATTATTTATCTTTCTTTTTTATCCAGCGACGCACAAAAAACGTGCTTACACTTAACAAGATAAGAAATGGCCAAAGATGCAACAAACCTAAAAAGAATACTGAAACACCGTTCCAGCCACTTTTAAGGGCATTCATCATTTTTGAACCATAGGAGTTTGTGACCTTAGTCGCCACCTCGTTCTTATAAAAATGGATGTGTAGTGTACTGAGCGAGACCTGGCTTTGTAGATATTTAAGTCTTCCCTGCTTTGCTTCTATTTCTTCTCTTATCTCTGCGAGTTCGCGTTCTATCTCTAGCATTTCTTTGACATTTTTTGCCTTAGAAAGTAAGTTAATGTAACGATCTTCTAGCGCTCGCTTTGCTTTAAGGCGGGCGTTGAGGTCTACAAACTCTTCTGTAACGTCTTTTTGAGAGATGGTTTTCTCATCAAAATATGCTACACCTTTTGAAATCTCATCAAGTGCCATCCGGAAATTACGAGTAGGAACGCGTACAGTAAGATTTTGAAAAACGCCACCGTAGCTTTCTTTACCAGAATTATCATTCTGTATATATCCTTCAGTCTTTTTTATAATATTGAGAATATGTGCGTGCGTTGTCGCCATATCCTGAGTTTCAAAACGTAGATTTCCTGTTTTGATAATTTTTTGTGCAGTGGCTTGAGTATCTGGAGCAGTTTCTTCAAGTACTATTTCATCAATCTCCATATCGTCAAAAGACTCGTATGCTAGTCCTGGTTCGCTAGTGCTAGAAGTACCGTTATTAGCATTCTCACATGAAAGAATGAGTAAAAAACTAAGAAGTAGTAGGAGCTGTCGCATCGTTAAAACGTTTTATAAGTTTGACCATTGCCTTATGAAGAACTGCTTGCGGGACTTCCTCTTGGCCTGTATATAAAATAAGCATCGCAAATGTCGTGCCTTTTGTATCTATAAGGTCTTTATGTAAACGATAGGACTCTCGCATTAAACGTTTTATGCGATTGCGAGAAACGGCCAGCTTAAAATTACGCTTGGATACAGAGACTCCAGCTTGGACCATATAAGCATCAGTAGATAGTGGGGTCTCTATATAAACCATCCTAAGCGGAAAAGACTTTACAGACTTTCCCTCAATAAAAAGGGTGTCTATCAATTTTTTAGACTTTAATTTTTCGGCTTTTGGATAGGTATGTGGCATTGCTGGCAAAGATAGTAGAATTGAAATAGGTTGTGTGGTAGTATTACGCTTTCGCGAAAGCAAAAAAGCACATAAAATTATGGATAAAATACGTTTAATAGGAATATATCCATAAATTTGTAGCGTGAATGAACTACAACCTCATAAAGTAAAAAGAGCCAAAGAAGACTATGCAGGTAATCGGTCTGTGCAAACTGGGTTTCCCAGTCCTGCAACGCACTATCGTGAGCCTATGATTGACCTCAACAAAGAGCTCAGTTCTTCACGAGATGCGACATTCTTTGTACGCGTAAAAGGAGATATCTGGAAGGACTACAATATTCTAGATCAAGATGTTTTAATTATAGACAGAGCTTTGCATCCTAGTCAGGGCAAACTTGCATTAGTAGTGACCTCAGATGGTTTTGATGTACAGAGGATAGACACCAATAAAACAGTGGAATTCTGGGGAATGATAAGCTACATAATTCACAAAGCGGTATGATTGCAATGGTAGATTGTAATAGCTTCTACGCCTCGTGCGAGCAAGTATTTCGTCCAGATTTACGAGGAAGACCAGTGGCGGTACTCAGCAATAATGATGGTTGTATTATCGCCAAAAATAAAGAAGCAAAAGCGCTCACGCATATTCCTTATCGCGATCCGCTATTTAAGATAAAAGGGTTGCTGGCTCAAAATGATGTAACCTTATTTTCTTCTAATTATACGCTCTATGGCGATATGTCTGATCGCGTGATGAACGTGCTCAGAGACTTCTCACCAGCCGTTGAGGTATATAGTATAGATGAGTCATTTGTAGACCTATCTGGTATCACCCACGTAAACCTCGAAACATATGGGCATAAAATAAAAGATTCCGTTGTGCGACGCACGGGAGTTCCTGTAGGCGTAGGAATTGCACCCACTAAAGTCCTTGCAAAACTTGCCAATAGAATCTCAAAGAAGATAGCACGCTTTAATTATGTCTTTGTCATGGACACCGAAGAACGCCGTATAGAATGTCTCAAATGGGCCGAAACAAAAGATGTTTGGGGACTTGGTAAAAAGCATGTAGAACGCCTGGCAAATGTGGGTGTTTTCACAGCTTATGATTTTACACAATTGCCGCTAGCGTGGGTACGCAAGGAGATGACGGTAATAGGGGAGCGGCTCTGGCGCGAACTCAATGGAGAATCATGTATTCCTTTTGATACGCTTCCGCGAAAGAAGAAAGCAATAGGTACCGCAAAGTCCTTTGGCAAAAAACTGGATAATCTGCCTCAAATTGAGGAGGCTTGTGCCTACTATATAAGCGAAGTAAGCGAGGTGCTACGGTTCCAGAAATGTTGCTGTACACAGCTGCGCATATATCTTACTACAAACTACCACAGCACAAATGATGTTCAACATGCAGATAAGACCATTGTCACTTTATCTGTACCCACAAATGATACTTTCATACTCATAGTAGAGGCTAAGAAAGCTTTAAAACGAATCTACAAGCCAGGATTTAAGTATAAAAAAGTAGGAGTAGACCTCCTAGGTCTCATCCCAGAGGAGCAAGTACAAGGTAATCTATTTATGCCCGAAGCAACAGGAGATAAACGTCTCATAAAAGCCTTTGATGCTATTAATAACCGCTACGGGAAGTCTACAGTTTCTGCGGGATTATCCGGCACCACAAAAAGCAACAAGGAATGGGAACTCATCAAAGAAGAGCGCAGCCCTAGATATACCACGCAATGGAATAGTTTACTGGAGATAGGGGAATAGGTAATTAAAAATAACACTTATATTGCTGAGGAAATACAAGTACTTTCTGAAAATTTTCCTATGCAAAACGATTATACTTCTAAGAAATTTAAAAAATGGCTTGATAAATTACAGCGAGAGAGCTGGCAATTGGAATTGCTAGTATCTGGTTTTGTGATTTTCGGACTATTTTCATCCATAGACCCCTTAATTGCTAAAGTGGATAGTATAGTTAACTCTGTAGATAGACGCACAGGTGGGTTAGTTGCTGCAGCTGGGTTTGTGTTACTTAGTATTAATTATATACTCATATTTAACTTGATTGTGCACCTTGTACTGAGAGGATTGTGGATAGGTGCTATTGGCTTACGTTACTACTCAGGAGATATAATTTTTGATGAATTAAATTATTCTAAGAAATTCACAGACTATCTTAATAAGAAGATAGGATCGTTTGATAAGTATATAGGTAAACTTGAAGATTACTGTAGTATCATTTTCTCTTTGAGTTTTTTACTAGTATTCATAGGGTTATCTTTCTTTATATTTTTTTCCATCATTTTTGCACTTGGTGTAATTTCTGCTTCAAATTTAGACTCAATAGTGATTGTTATGCTTGTTGGTTTGGCGGTAATAGGCTTTGCGATTGTGCTATTGATTATGCTTATTGATTTTTTAGGACAAGGAATACTTAAGAAAAATGAAACGATTGCGATGCTCTATTTTCCATTATATTGGATTATGAGTTATGTATCTCTTTCATTCATTTACCGACCTATTCTCTATAATTTTTTAGATGATAAAAAAGGCAAAAGGATTCTCTTTTGGATGATTCCATTTTATATTATAATAGCCACTTTAACAACATTAAAGTACGAGCAATCTAATTTTCACAGATCTGAGAATGCCGCAAGTGAAAGTTTTGCTTCTAGAGGAATGTACTTAGAGGGAGTTGAGGATAATAGAAAGCGATATTTCAGGGACTTTGCAATTCAAAGAAAAAATGTTTCAAAAAATTCATTACGTGTTTTTCTCACGCATAATGCAAGTCTAGAAGATATTGTACTGAAATTAAATGATTCACTATCCTTAAAAAACGATCAACGTGGTGTAAACACCTTTTTTTCAAAGCTCTTTAAAGATGACATAGAATATGATTCAGAAAATTTTAAAGAATATTTGAACACATTGAATAAGAATACTATCATTAAGATAGATAGTATAATGTACAAAGAGAATTTAGTTGCTAGTTTTTTAGAAAATGGTCAGAGGGGTTATGAGACCTATCTGGATTTAAAGAACCTAGAACGAGGGCGACATACATTTCAAATAATATCAAAAAAATTAAACAAAAAAGACGCTATCGTAAATGACACACTGGGTAGCATTCCCTTTTGGTATTACCCGGATATGTAGTTTTTAATCTATCCTGACAAGGATATCTGATGCCTAAAAATGGATTCTTTTCTTAAGAAGGAACTCATCAAAGAAGACCGCAGCCGCGACATACAAAGTAATGGAATAGTTTACTGGAGATTGGGAAATAAAAAAACCAACCCATTGCGGGTTGGTTTATAATATTATATTCTTAAAAGAGTTCCTTACTCTTTCTCCCAAACGTTATCTGTTTGATCAATATCTGCCATCATTGATGTAGGATCAATTTTCATCATTTTTACCTCACTTAGTGGTGCATCAATGGTGAATGTATACGTAGGGTTTGTCCAAGGCCAGTCTGCTAGTTGCTCACGAGCGATGTTTGGCGTTGGGTTTGGCTTTTCGGCGCGCATCATACGTAGAGGCATGTAGTATGATTTTTGAGAACCATCTGCCATATCAACATAAAGATCTATAGGCATAGGCATAAGTCCTTTTCGCGTAAGCGTAACCTTTGTTTTATTACCATCTGCCTCAACACTTGTGATACCATAATCAATAGTGTTTGTAGTCTGTGCCCAGTCCATTAAATACCAGTCAAGCTCCATTCCAGAAACTTTTTCTGCAGTACGTTTAATATCGTTAGGTGTAGGGTGCTTGAAAGCAAAATCATCAAAATACTTTTTAAGCGTTTTCTTAAGATTGTCTTCACCAATAACATATCCTAACTGTGCAAGAAATACTGCTCCTTTACTATATGCAGCGATGCTGTAAGGCATATTCTCGTTGTAACGATCTGCGTGCGTAGTTTGTGGTTGCTCTTTACCGCTTTTAACGAGGTAATAGTAGCCTCTGTACGACCCAGAAAGCGGATTAGGATTATCACCTCCTGTAAGTTCATTTTCGGCAAGAGAAGAGATGTATGACGTAAATCCTTCATCCATCCACTCGTGTTTTGCTTCGTTACTTGCTAGTAAGAACTGGAACCAAGTGTGTGCCATCTCGTGTGCAGTCACACCAAATAGGCTTCCAAACTTGCGCTCACCAGTAATAAGTGTGCTCATCGCATACTCCATACCACCATCACCACCTTGTATCACAGAGTACTGCTTATATGGATAGGTACCTACGTGCTTGTTGTAAAAGGCAAGTAAGTCTGCCGTCATAGGCTGGAGTTTCTTCCAGTTTGCTTTGATAGACTCTTTATTTTTATAGAAAAAGTGAAGCTCTGTATCATTTTCTCCCATGATCATGTCGTGCACATACTCAGGATCTGCAGCCCATGTAAAGTCGTGAACGTTTGGTGCTTTAAAGTGCCATTGTAATTTACCACGCTTTGCATTTTTACCTGGCTTCATAGAAGTTCCTGCATATCCATGACCCATATCTTCTGGATCCTGTAAATATCCTGTACCACCTACGGTGTAGTTTTCATCAATATTGATTTTTACATCAAAATCTCCCCAAACTCCATGAAACTCACGAGCGATATAAGGATCTGCGTGCCATCCTTCAAAATCATATTCGGCCATTTTTGGGTACCATTGCGTCATAGATAGTGCAACACCTTCTTTGTTGTTACGACCACTACGGCGTATTTGTGTAGGTACTTGACCTTTAAAATCCATCTCAAAAGTAGTCTTTGCTCCGGGTGCAATAGGAGTTGCAAGCTGTACTTCAAGTACCGTTCCCGCTACTTCGTAAGTCAACTGCTTACCATCTTGGGTAAGGCTATTTACTTTAATAAACCCAATCTCATCTGGAGCTAGCTTACTGATACGATCTTTTACACGACCATCTGGATCTGCAATGTTGCGTGAGCGCACGTCCATCTCACTTCCAGGTTGGAACGCGTTAAAATATAAGTGATAGAAAACACGGTCTAGTGTCTCTGGAGAGTTGTTTGTGTACTCTAGCTTTTGTGTACCATCATACTGATAGTTTTTTACATTCATGTCGATTTCCATTTCGTAATCGACGTGCTGTTGCCAGTAAGAGGTGTTGTTTTGTGCATACGCTTTCGCGAAAGCGAACAACGATACCATCAACAGTAATTTGTAAGCGTTTTTCATTATAGATTGATTTAAAGTTAAAATCCCAAACTCCGTTATTGAGGAGTTTGGGATTTTGAGAAATTACTAAAATTATTTTTGTAGTTCTGCTAGTTTAAAAGCGTTGTACATATTTACCATTTCGCCAGATTTTGATACTTCATTGAAGCGTGCTTGCTTTTCTGTATCTCCACCTAGAATTACCGAAGTATTAGTAGTAAGACCACTCTTCATGATAATGTTTTTAACCTCGTTTGCAGAAAGCTTAGGGTAGTAGCTACGTAACATTGCAGCAACTCCAGCTGTGTTAGGCGCAGCCATAGACGTACCGCCCAGATACTCATACGTATCTTCTGGTGTAGTAGAGTAAATATCTACTCCAGGAGCAAATACATCTACATTAGATTTCCCATAGTTTGAGAAGTTTGCAAGCAACTGGCTTCCATATTTAGGTGCTAGTGCGCCTATCGTTAAGAAAGTATCTGCCATTTCTGTTACGTTGTCTAGTTGATCATTAGGATACACACGGTTTGCTGGATCATCGAGAGATAACCCTTCATTACCTGCAGCATTTACGATAAGCACATCATTTTTGGCAGCATATTTTATTGCATCATAAACCCACTCCGGGTTTTGTGCATAATACTTTCCAAAAGAAGTATTAATCACCTTTGCACCATTATCTACTGCGTAGCGTATTGCAAGTGCGATATCTTTATCATACTCATCTCCGTCTGGCACTGCGCGTACTGCCATGATCTTAATGTTGCTATTTGCAACACCATTCATTCCTTTACCGTTGTTACGTGTTGCAGCAATGATTCCTGCTACATGAGTACCGTGCTTTGCACGGTCTGGTTCAGGTCCATACACGTTGTTATTACCGTATTTTGTGTCTGTAATGTCGTAAGGATCATCACCTAGCACTTTTCTAAAATCGGCTGTTTTATTATAATTTGCTTCTAGCTGTCCTGTAAAGTACTCAACACCTTCATCTATGTTTTTCATAAAGTCAGGAATGTTATCTGTGTACTGAAACATTTGAGTAATAAACCCAAGGTGGTTCTGCATCTCGGCAGAAGGGTTTTTAATACTTGCAAGATCTGCTTGCGTGTAATCTTCTTTTCCTAATGCTTTTACTATCGCAGGATGAGAAGATTTAAGCTGGCTAGCGATTTGCTCGTATTGTGTTTTTTGGCGCTGTGCACCTGCAACTTTCTCGTCATACTCAGCTTTTGCTTTTTGATATTGTAAAAAGATATCTTTTTGAGAAGCAGGAATAGTTGCTAGTGTTTTACCAGCAAACTCACTTTCAAAACGTTTGATGATACGTACAAACTCAAGTTGCTCTGCACCTACATCGCCTAGAAAATTCCAGCCATGTATGTCATCTATATATCCATTGTTATCGTCATCCTTACCGTTACCAGCAATCTCTTTAGGGTTCGTCCAGATACGACCTTTAAGATCTTCGTGGTTAATATCAATACCAGAATCTATTACAGCAACAATTACTTGCTGTCCAGACTTACCAGGAAGAATTTCTGCATACGTACGATCTACGCTCATGCCTGGGATGGTATCAGTTCTAAGATCTCTTGAGCTCCATGCTTGTTTCTCACTTTCTGTAAGTGCAGAAACTTTGAGAGGATTGCTATCTACATTTTCTACGGGTACAGTTACCAGTGCAGATGGAGTCTCACAAGAGGCTAAAAAAGTGGCAGCCATAGCTGCAATCACAAGAGATTTTGTGTGTTGTAAATTCATCATATTAGTTAAATAAGTCTTTAAAGGTATAAATTTCATTTGCACGCACGCCTTTCTCGGTATGCTGTACGGTAATAATTTCATTGTGAGCATCGTGCTCTAGCCAGAGATAGTAATTATTATCTGCAGCGATATTTAAAAACTGTTCTTTCTCTGTAATAGAAAGAAGCGGTCTTGTATCATAACCTGTCACATAAGGAATAGGTAAGTGCCCTAGCGTAGGAAGTAGGTCTGCCATAAAAACAATGGTCTTACCTTGATACTCAATATGTGGAAGCATTTGCTTTTCTGTATGACCATCTGCAAAGAGAATACCAAAGTTGAGCTCGCTGTTTTTTTGAAAAGCTTGTTCTCCTCGTTCTATAAAGTGAAGCTGGCCACTTTCTTGCATAGGGATGAGGTTTTCCTTTAAAAAACTAGCTTTCTCTCTATTGTTAGGCTCCACAGCCCATTGCCAGTGATTTTCGTTGGTCCAGAATTTTGCATTTTTAAATGCAGGTTCATAACCTGTGTGGTCTTTATTCCACTGGATGGCTCCACCTACGTGATCAAAATGTAGGTGCGTCATAAATACGTCTGTAATGTCATCACGGTGAAAACCATATTGAGCAAGTGATGCATCTATAGAGTGGTCTCCCCACTGGTGATAATAGCCAAAAAACTTTTCTGACTGCTTATCTCCCATCCCGTTATCAATGAGGATAAGTCTTTTGCCATCCTCTATAAGCATACATCTTGCGGCGATATCTATAAGATTATTAGCATCTGCAGGGTTTGTTCGGCTCCAGATAGACTTAGGTACCACGCCGAACATGGCACCACCATCCAGTTTAAAATTTCCTGCCTCAATAGGGTATATTTTCATAAAAACGTGTCAATAAGAATGATAATGGTTTTTTTATGCTTTCGCGAAAGCGTAATAGACCTCAAAAAAAGCGTGTTAACCACCGCATAAATCTCTGCAAAATACCAAAAAGAGAGTTTTTAAACCCTTATACACACTAGTTTTTAACAAAGAATTGTAACTTCACAACGAGAGCCAAAAGCTTTAAAACATTAATATCGCATCAAAACTGAATTCATATGTTAGAACTAGCCGGAATCATAATTTTAGGGATCATTGCACAATGGGCTGCTTGGCGTTTAAAATTACCTGCCATTTTACCACTACTACTCATAGGGCTTTTTGTGGGACCTGTATCTACACTCATATCTGAAGATGGTACAAAGTGGATAGAACCTATATGGAATGGAGAAGAAGGATTATTTCCGGGAGAGAGTCTATACTACTTTGTCTCGCTAGCGATATCTATTATACTCTTTGAGGGCGGCCTTACACTTAAACGTGATGAAATTAAGAATGTAGGTCCAGTAATTACAAAGCTTATCTCTTTAGGCAGCCTTGTAACATTTTTAGGAGCAGGATTTGCCGCCTACTGGATATTTGGACTCAGCCTTCAGATCTCTTTATTATTCTCAGGACTTATCATTGTAACAGGACCTACCGTGATATCGCCTATTTTAAGAAACGTGCCCGTAAAGCGAGATATCTCTACAGTACTTAAATGGGAAGGGATTCTTATAGACCCTATAGGAGCACTTGTGGCAGTATTAATGTATGAATTTATCTCTGTAGGAGAAGGGGCAGCTTTTACTAAGACGGCCTTAGTGGAGTTTGGTAAGATTGTACTTTTTGGAAGTACGTTTGGGTTTACGTTTGCTCATGCGCTGGCTTTTATTATCAAAAAGAAGCTTGTACCACATTACTTAATGAATGTATTTACACTAGCCGCAGTACTTGGTGTGTTTGTAATGTCAGACCAGTTTGCTCACGAGTCTGGACTACTTGCAGTGGTAGTGATGGGAATGGTACTAGGAAATATAAATCTTCCTAACATTAAGGAACTACTATACTTTAAAGAATCATTAAGTGTATTACTTATCTCTGTGCTATTCATCTTGCTTTCGGCAAATATGAATCTTGTGGACCTTGAGTTATTATATCGCTGGGAGACACTAGCACTTTTTCTAGTAGTAGTATTTGTGGTACGACCTATAGGTGTATTTTTAAGCACTTGGGGATCAGATTTACAGACCAATGCCAAGCTCTTTATTTCTTGGGTAGGACCACGAGGAATTGTAGCAGCAGGTATTGCTTCACTTTTTGGTTCTAAGTTATTAATTAAAGGCGAGCCAGGAGCAGAGTACATAACGCCGCTGGTATTTATGATTGTACTAGGTACGGTATTACTTAATGCGACCACTGCGCGACTATTTGCAAAGATGGTGGGTGTATTTCTTACTAAATCTGAAGGGATATTAATTGTAGGAGCATCAGAAATGCCACGATTGATAGCCAAATATCTCCAAAAAAATGGTCGCCACGTAGTACTTCTTGATAGTAATACAAATCACATACGCACAGCAAAAGAAGCTGGGCTCATGGCGCTAGAAGCAAATGTCTATGCAGATGATCTTACAGCTGATGTTGAGCTTAGTGATATAGGATATCTAATGTCTTTAACAGGAAATAGCGATATAAATAAGTATGCGATTAATCGTTTTAGAAAGCAGTTTGGAGAAAATGGAGCTTACCGCCTTATCTCCAAGAGAGAGATGGACAACATAGCACAACTACCTAAGGAAGGATTATTTTCAGCAACAGATGACTTTTTTAATATGACAGATGTTACGAGACAGTATCCTACAATCAATGAGGTCGCTGTATCTTCAAAAGAGGAGTACATGGCTATAGGAAAACTTGTAGCAGATGATAAAAATATGATTCCGCTGTTTGTAAAGAAGAAGGATAATACTCTAGAAATCATAAGTTCATTTATGCAAGATGTAGATGTAAAATCTTTTCAGGGAAGCCACTTAATCTACTTAGGTAAACCTATTACTGATGAAGATCTAGCCAAAGTAACCGAAGCTAGCGAGACACCATCTAATAATGATGAGGATATTGTTGTCCCAATAGGTGATTAGAAATTACCTTAAGATAGTCTGTTATAATACTTTTTCTTGTAAAAGATGATAAGCATGCCTGCTCTAAAAAGCATCCATACTATAAAGGCGAGCCAGATGCCTATCACGCCCCATCCTAAATACTTGCTTAAATATAGAACAGGTACAAAACCTACAAAAGTAGCTAGTAGTAGGGTGTTGCGTAACCACGCCATCTCACCAAGCCCTTTGAAAATGGCGTCTAGTGTAAATGCCACAGCATTGATGGGTTGCATGATAATTACCATAAAAAACACTCCGTAAAAAACAGAGAGTACCGTTTCTTCATTACTAAAAAGAAGACCTAGAGGTTTGTATAAAAATGTACAAACAATAATTAATACAGCCGAAACAACAAGATTGTAACGAACAACCTTCTTGGTTAATTCCCATAGATTAGGATAGTCTTTTGCTCCAAGTAGACGACCACTTAGCAGGTTTCCTGCAGCACCATAACCATCAATAAAAAAGGCTGTAAATAGCCAGATATTGGCAGCAATAGTATGTGCCGCTACAGTTTCATCACTTATTGCAGTTGCTTCTCTCACAGCCAGCACAAGTGCTACGTTAAGAGAAAATGAGCGCACAAATAAGTTGAGACTCATGGAGATAAGCCTTTTTATTTCTGGATGTAAGGGCAATGTAAGTTTAAGAGAAACCTCTGTTTTTACTAGTAAAAGTATGAGAGCCATAACTGCCATAAAAGCCTGAGCAATTAAACTAGCCCACGCAGCCCCTTTTACACCAAGCGGCTCAATAATTCCCTCTACACCGTACACTAATGCAATGTCTAAACCTATGTTTAAAGAAGCACCAATGATGGCAACAATCATAGGCCAAAAAGTGTTTTGTAATCCTCTGAAAATTCCAAAAACAGCAAACGTAAATAAGGTGAGCGGAAAGCCCCATACTCTAATATTATAATAATCTATACTTAAAGAGAGCACTAAGCCTTTTGCATTGAGTAGCGTAAAAATTTCGGCAACAAAGAAATAGGTACTGGCAAGTACCACAATACTTAAGATGATATTGAAGTAAATTGCTTGGGCAGGGAGAACCTTAATATCGTCTAGTTTTCCTGCACCTAGATTTTGAGAGATAATGGTAGATATCGCACTACGTGTTTGACCTAAAATCCATATAAGCATAGATAAAAATGAACCCACAATACCTACCGCAGCAAGTGACTCAACGCTATTTTCTGCCATATTTCCCACTACCGCAGCATCTGTACTCGACAGTATAGGCTCTGCAATACCAGCAATAAGTGCTGGAATAGCTAGCTGTTGTATACGCTTGAATGAAATATCTATATTACTTGTGGTGGTACTGATAGGATAGTTTTTTAAATAGAAAGATCAATAAAATGTAAAACTACAGACTAATAAAATGATAACCCACCTCTACAGAACTCTTTCATAGCAATAAAATGGGTGCTCACTTTGTTTTGGAAAATAGATACTCCCTAGCTTCTTATAACCTCGAGTCTCATAGAACTTTTGATTGCGTTTATTTTGAGAAAAAGTATCGAGACGTATTGAGGGTGCCGAGTGCGCTTTCGCGAAAGCGTATGCATAATCCATTAGTTTGCGAGCGTTTCCTTGACCTTGATGGTCTGGATGTACTGCGAGTCTATGGATGTACAAATTGTTTTTAGATGGTGTAAGCCAGTCAATGTCTAGATACTCATCATCCATTAATGTGGACAATACAATGGTACCTATAATGCTATCATTCTCTTTGAGAAGAAAGAGCTCATCACGAGCAATATCTTGCTCAAAAGCAGTGACAGTAGGGTAGTGCTCATTCCACTGAAAGATATTTCTAGAGATCATTTCTTGTGCACAGGCACGAGTAAGTGAAAGGATTTCAGGGATTTCTGAATTTTTTGCAGGTACAATCACAGATTAAAAAGTATTTTTGTGTTAATAGGTAAAAATACAAGTTACAGTATGAAAAATATTCTCGTTCCAATAGGTTCTTCAGACAGCGCTTTTAATACGCTTCAATATGCAATAGATCTTGCACAAGAGATTGATGCAAATGTGTATGCGATATCAGTCTTTCAAGAGTTTTCTAAAGCAGGTAGTGCTTCAAAGCTAAATACTGTTATTAAAGAAGAGTCAGAAAGCAGGCTCGAGAAGGTTGTAAATGGAGTAGATCATAAAGGAGTATCTGTAGTTGCTCACCCTATTAAAGGTGGTGTGATAGAAGGCGTAGAGCGCTTTAATAAACACGTACCGGTAGATCTTATGGTGTTATCACCACGCAGTAACTCTGTGCGTGATGAGGTCTATCTAGGTAACATGACAGGGAAGCTTGTAAAAGGAACTGATATTGCGGTACTGGTAGTACCAGAAAATGAAAAATTTAAGGAGCCTTCTAATATTTTAATGGCTTTTAAAAATGGAAAGTTTGATAAAAAACGTCATTTAGAACCATTGAGAAAGCTTCAAAAGCATTTTGGGACAGAGCTTCACTTGTTGCACGTGGAAACTCCAGAATCTGACGAAGCTATGAAAGAAGTATCTGATGATCTTAAAAAAATGAGTGCGTCTTATAAAAACACAACAAATGCAACTACTTATCAAGGAGTGCTAGAGCACTTCCAGTCTGTAGAGCCAGATATGTTATGTGTTGTGCGTAGAAAACGTGGTTTCTTTAAAAAACTTTGGGAGAAAAATGTGGTCTTAAAAAAGGAGTTTTTTACAACAAAACCACTTCTTATTTTAAGAGTACAATAATATAGATGAGGATTAGCTTATTTGGCTAGAGGCGACCAGTTCTAATCTGGTATTCTTCACCAAGATATAAAGGCATTTACAGGATTTCTGTAAATGCCTTTTTTATTTGCGATATTGTTGATTTTTATGCTTTCGCGAAAGCATAACACCCCTTATACCTCCCGTTGTGTAAACGGAATTTCTGGATTGAGTATCTCTGCTATGAGTGATTTTAAAACTCCTTCAAACTCCAGAAGTGTATCTTCTGTGACCTGCTCATTTTTATTATACCTAAATGGAAGATATCCCGACTGTAAATTTTTGAAAGATATGATACCAACGCTTACTGGAAAATCAAGCGGTTTTTTCTTGTTAAGCATATAGGCATACATCAAGACCTGAAAGGCTTTTTCAAACTTACCTTCTGGCAATAGTAAATCATCAAAGGCAGACAGGTTTAAATCCTTCTGTACTACTTTTCCGGTTTTATAATCTACGATGTTGAGATTGTTATTGCGTTGTTCTACTAAGTCTACTTTTCCTCTCAAAAATATATCTTCTGCAAGCTGTATGTTTCTTAAATCATCTTCTACAGATTTAATAATCACCGTATCGCCGTTTTTGAGGAGTCCTTTTTCTCTTTTGAGGTAATTCTCTACATAGCGGGTAACTATCGCGTAGACAATCTTATTTTTACCCTCAGTGATATGATTAAGTCCATATACCAATTTAAATTGATTGCGAACTTCCCCCTCTATCATTGTAAGTAATTCTTCAATGATGGTAACAGTTAATTGTTGCCCTATGTGTGGTTTGTATAATTCTTCAAGTGTATTATGAACGATTGTACCCATAGTATTTGCCGCCACAGTTTCTTCAACTTCATTACTTGAATTGATACCAAGAACATATCGTTCATAAAACACGATAGGATCTCTCAAGTAGGTCGTGAGAGCAGAGGGTGAAATACCTTTTTTAAATAAGTTCTTGAGCGAATCAATAATTGCTGTGTCCTTAGGAATATGAGGCAATCGTTCTTCAATCTTAATGGTAGTTGGAGTAACGACGTGTTTTTTTATACTGTGTATACCTTCCTCTTCTATTTGTCTAATAAATCTACTTTTCTCACTGCTTCCTAGCCCAGTACTATGTGTGGTGTATAATAAATCTACAGCGCTAGCCCTGTGTAATAAATGATAGAAGTGATACGCATAAACCGCATCCTTCTCTGAGTAGGTAGGTAAATTATAGAGTATTTTTAAATCATACGGGATATATGAATTTTGACTTTTTCCAGAAGGTAATATTCCCTCATTAACAGAGGTTATAATTACATGCTTATAATCTAATACCCTTGACTCTAATACACCCATAATCTGAAGACCTTGCTCAGGATCACCACGCAAGTCTATGGTTTCTGAAGATAATATTTCTCTGTAGAAGTGTATAAACGTTGGTATATCTTTAATGTGGTCTTGTGTATCCATGAGCTGCTTGAGCTTATTAAATGCCACGTAAAAACCATAAATGTATTCTAGTTGTAGAGTGTTGTTGCCAGTATCAAATAATGCCCTCAGTGCTTCTATGATACGTATGCAGTTTGTTACTGCATCTTTAGGATTTTCACTCCAAGTTTTAAATAGCAAATTAAAAACAGGATCTGCGCTATCACTGCTAAGCTGAGCAAGTTGTGCAACACTAATAAATATAAGATTATTTGTAATAATCCCTTGTTCTAAATGCTCAGTTTGCGACCCTAGTAATGCAGCAGATAATGGATTGCGAAGAATATTTAAAATATCCTTAAAATAATAACCATTTATATGAGGATTCTTTTTTAAGGTAATAAGCTGGTCAAAAAAGGAAGCTGTAGGTGTTTTACTCAAAGGTAACCCCATAGTAATATTCACCTTTTGTACAGTACGCGGCAAGGCATTGAGTATTGGTAATAGAAGAGATTCTTCGCCCAGTACAATGGCCGTGTTAGATAGTTCTTGATCTGATATTTTTGCAAGAATTGTTCCTAATGTTTTGGCTTGCAAAATATCTTGTGAGCATGCGTATGTAGTAATATTTTTTTGAGCACTATAATTATCAAAGGTCCAGTTAAAAGGATTTGAGCTATAGTAAGTCCACTTAGATTTATAGTTTTTTACAAACGAGTTAGTCTCATGAAAAGGATTGTTTAAAAAAGTTTTCTCAGTATCCCAATAAATTTCTGCGTTGCCTTCTGAAAGCAAGGCCTGAATAAGTTGTTGTTCAGCAGTATTTAAAGCGTTGAATCCTATAAACACATGTCTAACATTGGTTGATGAATGAATATAGTGCTCTATAGTCTCTACCGCTTGTCTATAAACATAACCTTGATGTACAGAGCCTTTATCTAATGATTTTGAACAAAAGACCGTATAGATATCAAATAAGCTATTCCAAAAATCAATATAGTTGAGTACTAATTCATTTTTTGAGGAAGACCAGTGATCAGATAGTTCTTTAATATCTTTAAGATGATTAAATACTTCTGACTGATTTAAGAGAAATCTGTCTATCTCGTTGAAGTCACTTAAAATGGACTGAGCCCATCCACAGAACGTCTGGAAATCGGCAAGCTTTTCCTTACCCACAACTTCTTTATAACTTTCAAAGAGGATGAAAATTAAGTCAATATTACTAGCAGATTTTAAACCAGTAACATGACCAATAAATTCCTCTATTGAAAAAACTTTAGGAGCAAACGAAGTGGTAATCGCTCGAGAAGCTATTTTTTTAGTTAGGGTGTTCCCTGCACGCCGGCTAGGAAGAATATAAATGATATTCTCGTTTTTAGAACCTTGTTCTTTATCAAGTACTACGTCAATAAAAGTTTGCATAGTCTAAAATAAAAAATGCCTCGCAATTGCGAGGCATTTTTAAGATTATAAAAATCTTATTTTCTATTGCTCAAGAATAGAAAGCTCAACACGTCTGTTTTCTTGACGTCCTGCAGCAGTTTTATTTGAAGCAACTGGTCTAGCTTCACCAAATCCTTTAGACTCTAAACGAGACGCTGGGATTCCTTTTCCGGTTAAGTAGCTTCTTACTGAAGCTGCTCTCTGATCAGAAAGGTTTAAGTTATAAGCATCACGTCCTCTATCATCAGTGTGACCTTCGATAAGGAAACGAGTTGTTGGGTATTCCATCATTACTGATGCTACTTTATCAAGAGTCGCATAAGATTCAGTTCTGATTGATGCTTTGTTGTAATCAAAAAGTACTTTTTTAGTTTCTACGTTTAGCTCGTTAAGAACTTCAACAGATACTTCAGGACATCCGTTATTTGCTACAGTTCCTGCAACATCTGGACATTCATCATCTTTGTCAAGTACACCGTCACCATCTTTATCTTCAAAAGGACATCCGTTGTTTGAACGTGGTCCAGCTTCATTAGGACAAGCATCATCAGCATCTTTGATTCCGTCACCATCAGCATCAGGACAACCACCTAAAGCAGCGATTCCAGCAACAGTAGGACAAGCATCCTTAGGATCAGGGATTCCGTCACCATCAGTATCAGGACAACCGTCAAACTCAGCTAAACCAGCAACAGTAGGACAAGCATCTTTAGAATCTTCGATACCATCTCCATCAGAATCAGGACAACCGTTAAATTCAGGTAAACCTGCAACTTCTGGACAAGCATCATCTTTGTCGTATATACCATCTCCATCAGTATCTTTTCCTCCGAAAACAATACCTACAGCAGCAACGTGTTGGAAGTGCTTAATACCATCATCTTCAAAAGCATGCTTATATTTAGATTGTAATCCAAGGTTCAGGTTTTCACTTAACCATATTTTTACACCAGCAGCAGCATTTGCCGTTCCAAATCCATCAAGGTTACCATCAAGAGTACTTTCTACCCAAGTATAACCAGCACCTACAGAAAGGGTTGGGTCAAACCATCCACCTTCACCGTTGATAAGATCTCTTAAGCTATAAGAGAAATCTCCATCAGCACCGTAATACTGTAGTTCATTTCTAGGTCTTGCATCACCTAATTTTTCAATTCTGTTAATTGAACCAGAAACGCCAAAAGCGAATCCATCTCCTAAGTAACGCGATACATTAATGTAAGAAATAGATGGAAGAATATTCCAGTGATCTTCTACATTATAAAATTCTTCAAAAAGGTTTCCTCGTAACCCTCCTGGACCTGGCGTGTCTGCGGCATCTCCAACTGGAAATGTGTCAACAGCGTTAACTCCGATAGAGAAAGCCCAAGGGTTGTTTGCGTCTTGTGCATTTACTGATGATCCTATAGCAAGAATCATAAGTGCTGCAACTAAAAATCTGCTAAGATGTTTCATTGTTTAGTCTTAAATTTAAGTGTTAATTATCGTCAAAAGTAAGTTGTTAAAATTAATCAACAAAGGTAAATGTACTAAATTTTTCCTAATAGCCCTTGTTTACAAGGGCTGCGGCCATATTAAACCACTTTTAATGCTTTACCAACCTTAGTAAATGCTTTGATAGCGGTATCTAGATGTTCGATTGTATGTGCAGCACTTAGCTGTACTCTTATTCTAGCTTTTCCCTTAGGAACTACTGGGAAGAAAAACCCTATTACATAAATTCCTTCTTCTAATAATGCATCAGCCATGTTTTGAGATAGCTGGGCATCATAAAGCATAACAGGCACAATAGCCGAATCTCCATCTATAATATCAAAACCAGCATCTTTCATCCCCTTTTTGAAATATGCAGTATTTTCTGCTAGCTTATCCCTGAGTGAAGTGTCTTTTTCTAGCATATCAAACACCTTGATAGAAGCGCCTACAATTGCTGGAGCAAGAGAGTTTGAAAATAAATAAGGACGGCTACGCTGGCGCAGTATTTCTATCACTTCTTTCTTTGCTGTAGTATATCCACCCATAGCACCTCCAAGCGCCTTTCCTAAAGTTCCAGTGATGATGTCTATCCTTCCTAATACACCTTTTTCTTCAAGAGTACCTATACCGCGATCGCCTATAAATCCAGTTGCGTGACATTCATCTATCATTACTAGGGCATCATATTTATCTGCTAGATCGCAAATCTGGTGTAATGGCGCAACAAGCCCGTCCATGGAGAACACACCATCTGTTACAATGATTTTATGACGAGCGCCATTATCATTTGCTTTTTTAAGCTGCTCTTCAAGATCTGCCATGTCATTATTTGCATAACGATATCTTGCAGCTTTACAAAGTCTTACACCGTCTATAATAGAAGCGTGGTTGAGTGAGTCAGAGATTATAGCATCTTCTGCACCTAGTAGTGGTTCAAAAACTCCACCATTTGCATCAAAGGCCGCTGCATACAGAATTGTATCCTCTGTCCCGTAAAATTTAGCAATGCGTTGTTCTAGTTCTTTGTGAATATCTTGAGTACCACATATAAATCGCACAGAGCTCATACCAAAGCCATGTGTATCCATAGTATCTTTGGCAGCTTGTATTACCTCTGGATGTGAAGAAAGGCCTAAGTAATTATTTGCACAAAAGTTAATTACCTTTTCTCCTGTAGAAATAGTGATCACCGCATCCTGTGCAGATGTGATGATACGTTCTTTTTTATATAGTCCTGCCTCTTTAATTTCAGCAAGTTCTTTTTGTAAATATTGTTGAATATTACCGTACATGTGTTTGATTTTTTACAAAGGTATTAAACAGATATTACATCTACAGTGGCGTCTATATATACTAGAAACTTATTAGCCACTTTAAAACCCATTTCTTCATATAGTGCTCCATACATAGCGACTTGTTTACTGTGTGATGGATTGTGCATTCCTGTTTTGTAATCTATAATGGTGGTATCACCATTAGGCAATACAACAACTCTATCAGGTATATAAAACGAACCATCGCTAGATAAAATCATACGCTCGTTATAAACTGTATTTTGATCTTGATAATAATCTATTAGTTGGGAGTGAGTGGTTATATTCTGGATGACATTACTTATAGTTTCATAACCTTCCTCAGGAACAACACCTTGCTTTACCGCATCTTCTAGTACATGCTGGATATCTGTATGACTGTTAATCTGAGCCATGAGCTCATGGATGAGGTTACCATATGTAATGGCATTTTGTTTTTGCTCATCCCATAAAAAAGTGGCCTGAGTGATTATTTGGATACCTAGCTCTTCTTTTGAGGTAGAGATAATTGAAGGGACAAATGATGTGTAATCCGTCTTTTTGTTTTCTTTCTTTGCAGGTGTAATCTGCCCGAAAGTGTAGGCCTGTTGATCTTCATTCCATAAGTTATTCTGTTTGAGATAATCTATAAACAAGTCACTGTAGTTATTTATTTTTTCTTTGCTTTCGCGAAAGCGTGATAACACATACAATCGTTCTGCGGCTCTTGTGAGTGCAACGTATAAGACATTAATAGTGTCAAATTGCTGTTCATTATTTCTCGTTTCATATAGCGTTTCACCAGCTTCGCCAAAATCTTTAAGAGCACTATTATGTGGAATCATCAACGTTTTAAAACCTTCAAATGCTGGATCATCAATAGGGTACCATTGATGTTCTCCTCGTACTCTATATAAATCTGAACTTGCATAAGGGTAGATAACAATAGGAAACTCTAATCCTTTAGATTTATGAATGGTCATGGTCTGTACAGCGCTATCCTGCTCTGGAGCAACAATACTTGACTTCTCTTTCTTTTCCTCCCAAAATTCTAAAAATCCAAGTATCCCGCCAGTTTTACTTTGTGAGTAACCATAAGCTAGATCTAGGTAAGCAACCACATATGCATCAGAGATTGCTGTGAGATTAAAGGATCTAATTATAGACTCTAGATATTCATAAAGAGGCAACGTTTGAAGATAGTCAATGTGTACATAGACATCAAATTGCTGTAAATGTTCAATGAACTCTAAAAACGTACAAGAGGTATTGGTACTATAAAATGTGTGTGTGTCTTCTACATTATAATAAGTTGCCAAAAAGTAGAGTACAGGTAGTCTATTTTCTATTTGACTAGGGTAGGAGAGCATTGTTGCAAATGCATGAATAAACTGTACTGTGCTAGAGTTTGAGATAAGCAAGCTCTCAGAAGAGACAACTTCTACATTTGCCTCTTGAAGGGCAGTTGCTATTAATGAGCCATCTATATTATTTCTCGTAAGTATACAAATGTCACTATGCAAGTAGCCTTGGCTAGTAGCTTCATTTATTATTTCAATAATGCGGGCAGGATATATTTCATTTGCCTCTTCTTTATTATCATACTCTAAAAACTCAAGAGAGACAAAGCCGCCTGTGTTGCTATTAGTTTGTTGTGAGTTGTCTTTATAATAAATTTCGCGGTATAACTCGTTGTTAAAATGATTCGAGATATGTGTAAAAAACTGATTATTAAAGTTTATAATTTCGGCGCTACTTCTATAGTTAGTCTCTAGACGGTCTATGGTTGCTGGGGTTGAGAAGGGGTTTATTTGATTACTCAACGCTATAAATTGCTCTGCTTCTCCTCCTCTCCATCTATAGATCGCTTGCTTAGGGTCTCCTACAAGTAATAGGGAATTGGCAACAGTATCTTCTGCCTCACTACTTATGGTGTTATCTATAAGTGGGATTAAATTGCCCCATTGCATTACCGAAGTATCTTGAAACTCGTCTATAAAGTAGTTTGTATATCGCTCGCCAAGTCTTTCATATAAAAAAGCGGCTGGCTGATCTTTGAGTGACTGAGCAATAAGTGCATTAAAATCTGAGATGAGTAATACATTTTCATCTTCCTTTATAAGTTCCAGCTCTTTCTTGATTAAGTGTAACACAGAGAGTGGAATAATCTTAGATCTAAAAGATTGTAACATACTTTGCTTAGAAGCAAGTTCCTTAAGCTTTAGGAAGGTGGCTATAAAATGATCTCTATGCCCATCAATAGTAGCTTTGATATGGTCTTTTTGAGTCTTTGTGTAAAAGGTGTAAGACGTAATGTTATCTTTATATGCCGACCCTGTATACGCAAGCCCTTGTACACCATTTGCAACTTGAAGCATGAATTTATAAAAATAGCCTCTCGCAAAACTTTTTTGATCTAGCCCGAGTTCATGAATCAATGCTATGAGATCTCCTCCTAGCTGTTTTTGTGCTGATACAAGTGACTTAATTTGATTATGTAAATAGCTGGTTAATGATTCAAAATCTGCAAGAGACTTGTCTTCAATGAGTTCTAATGCTTTGAGGTCGTTTTCATTATGTAATAAATTTGCTATTTCTAGTAAATCTCGAGCAATGTCCCAGCTCTTATCATCATCTGCTTTTTCTAAAGCAAAATTTATTAGAACTTTAGTAACCTCATCGTCTATACCCACCTTTGCAATGAGTGCATCTACTGCTTGGGCATTGAGTGTTTTTTGATCTAAAGAGACCTCAAAGCTACCAGAGATATTTAGATCTTTGGCAAAAGTGCGTATGATTCTATGAGTAAGAGTATCTATCGTTACAATATCAAAGGCAGCATAATTGTGTAGTATGCGATTGAGTATTTCTTTAGACTTTTTTATTACAGCATCCTCAGGCAACCCACTAGATGAAACTAGGTCGTCTAGCATGTCTGGTTTTTTAGTGCCAGGCTCATAATGACCTATATTCTTGAGCGTGTCTAGCACACGATTTTTCATTTCTGCCACTGCCTTATTTGTAAAAGTAATAGCAAGAAGATGTCTAAACTTATTGGCATCATTACTCTTGAGAAGAGTAGTAATATATTGCTTTACTAGACTGTATGTTTTTCCAGATCCCGCAGAAGCATTAAGTACGATAAACGTATTTGTTTCGGTCATAATACTAAGATAGGAAAAGCTACCTCGAATGAGGTAGCTTTAGATATTTTAAGTACTGTTTTTTGTTTTTGTATTAGTTGAGATTAGCAACTAGAATACTATTAGGAGTAGGAGTGGTGGTATCATTATCGTTATCTAAATTATCTCCATATAAAATATAGATTTTATTGTTGAATACAGTCATTCCATGTATTGTTTCTAAGTCTTCTGGAGTTCCTTGTAGATTGGTTGATATTTCTTCTAGCACACCTGTTTCCGTATCGTAATAGGCTAGAAAGTGATCTCTTCCTGTAATATTTCCAGCATCATCTCTAATATCACTTTTACCTGCTATGTATATGAGGTTTTGATATTTACTCACAAAACTATAGTCTATCGATTCAGGTAGGTTTGAAGTTTCAATGACACCACTTTCAAGATCGATTGTATATATAGAATTAGTTCCATTGCCATCTGGAAAACTTGTAAGGCCTCCAAATACATAAAGTTTATTATTAACAATAGTCCCACGAGCGCCAAATCGATTTTCTGGTAATGTTGCCACTTCTGTAGTTGTCCCATCTCCTATATCAAATTTGAAAACCTTATCTGCATCTACGGGATTACCATTCTCATCAACATTAAGATCACCCCCTATGAAATAAGCATTATTCTCTTGAACGGCAAGACCAAAACGAGTAAGACGTTTGCCATGCGCAATGGATGTTGGTGTGTCAGATAAATCTAAAGGATAGTAATTTACATATTGCCCACCCATAACAACTAAGGTGTTGTTAATAATGTGCAGTTGTTTTGAAACAAAGTCAGATTGATCAAAAGTAGATTGTGTGCTTAGACCTGTGTCAACATCAAACTTTACAATGCTTTCGGTTGTACCAAAATCTATATTTTCCCTAGTAGCTATAAAAAAACTATTATCGCTATAAGATCCTATCATCCCAGGTGCACAACAAACTACACTATTAGAGTTGTAAGTAAATGCAGGTGTAAATGTTAGGCCATCTGCGGGAGGCGCGATATAATCACTTGATGTTTTAATTTTCAGTATGAATGTCAAGGTTTCCGAAGTGTTTCTCATTCCACTTGAAGAAAGAGTCCCTTTTATAGTGTTTTGATCAACTACCTCAAAAATAAGATCCCCATCTAATGCCGTAATATTTACACTACTACCTTCATCAAATGTAAACTGGGTATTTACAGGGGCTTTGTAAAAGTCTAATAGAGTTTCTTGTGATGTAGTTCCAGTTAATTCAATAGCATTTCCTGGTCTCCATTCTAAATTTCCATTAGAAGTGTTTCCAGAAAAGATAAATTCATCATCGACAACATTAAAGTTAGATGACACTTCGATTGTTCCAGAGGCATTATCAATCGAAGCCTCTGTAATGCGCCATACTTGCTCAGATCCATTGGTTAATGTAATAATCGTCTCTTCTTGTTCTTCTTGCAATGTCGCTTCACTGTCATCTGTAGGGTCGGCTTGATCTGTGTCATCTGTTAATACAGGTGGTTCCTGCTCATCATTACTACAAGCTATAATAAATGTAAAGCTTAATAAGCATAATAATATATTTGTCCTAAAGTTAAACATAGCAATTTGGTTTTTAGATGGTTATACATTCGGAAATATAGGAAAATAATTCTGCGGAGGAGTCGCACCACTATTATATTTTTTTGCTTTCGCGAAAGCAAAACCTAACTTTTATAAGAAATCTATAACATAAAGAGTAGCATACTTTATGTAACTTTGTTAAAATCTGAAAAGAAGTTTAACCAAAAACGAAAAAGAAATGTCATTTACGTTACCAGAATTACCATATGCTAAGGATGCACTAGAGCCTAATATAGACGCAAAAACAATGGAGATACACCACGGGAAGCATCACGCTGGTTACACTTCAAAGCTTAATGCTGCTATCGAAGGAACTGACCTTAGCGGAAAGACAATAGAAAATATACTTATAAACCTAGATATGTCTAACACTGCTGTTCGTAACAACGGTGGAGGTTTTTACAACCACAGACTTTTTTGGGAAGTAATGTCACCAGACGGTGGAGGAGAACCTACGGGAGAACTTGCTGAGGCAATAAATGCTGCCTACGGAAACTTTGAATCTTTTAAAGATAAATTCTCATCTGCAGCAGGAGGACAGTTTGGTTCAGGATGGGCTTGGCTTTGTGTACACGAAGGCGGAAAAGTTGAAGTATGCTCAACTCCTAATCAGGATAACCCACTAATGCCTAAAGTAGGATGTGGAGGGTTCCCTATCCTAGGACTTGATGTATGGGAGCATGCATATTACTTAAACTATCAAAACAGACGTCCAGATTATGTAAACGCATTTTTTAATGTGATTAATTGGGAAAAAGTGTCTGCACTATATGCTCAGAACAAATAAGAAATAACTCTTGTTTTAAATCTCAAAGCCCACTTTTATAGTGGGCTTTTTTTATGCAAGAAAATGTAAGTAAATTCTTTCTCTAATTTTTGTATCTATTTTTATCACATGTTTTTAATGACATGGAATTATAGTGTTAAAATCAATAATTAACTATTCAATATGATACGAAGTAAAGTGAGTTTTAGTGTAGCTTATTTGATGATAATAACTAATTAACAATAACATAGAATAAATTGAATTGAATGAGTAATTTTTCAATCAAAACTTAATTACTTTAAAGATTGTAATTGAAGCTTAACGGTTAGGTCATAAAACGCTAAAAATCGGACATAAAAAAAGGTGGAAAGATCCACCTTTTTTTGCCCCAAATCTACCATGAACTTAACCTACTTATGCTATGGCAATGCTAATATAAGAGGGTTTTACTAAATGGCAGTATGTTTTAGACCAAAGGCGTAAATTTTAGATGAAATACACAATTATTTTGTAAATTGTGATATCATTAAGAACAAAAGCTTGTCTTTTAGTAGGCTCTCTCTTTGTTTCCTTCTACGTAATTTATGAAGGCTTTGTTTACAACGCGGTTACCTCCAGCTGTAGGGTAGTCTCCAGTAAAGTACCAATCTCCAAGATTTTCTGGGCAGGCTTTATGTAAGTTTTCTACAGTTTGATAGATGATATCTACTTCTGTTTGAACTGAGCTATCAGTTAGTAGCTCTGCTATCTTTTTAGAGATTTCCTTCTGTTCAAAAGGAGCATAAATATCTTTAACGTGATTTGTTACATCTTTATCATCTAGATCTACTTGCGCCTTACATTTTTCATAAACCTCCTGTATGATACTCTCGTTATCATTTTCTTTTAGTAATGCTATTGCAGCTCTAAAAGCAATAAAATCTTCAAGGCGAGCCATGTCAATACCGTAGCAATCTGGATATCGTATTTGAGGGGCACTAGATACAACAATAATTTTGGCTGGATTCAAACGTGCCATCATCTTGATGATACTCTTTTTGAGCGTTGTGCCACGCACGATACTATCATCTATAATGACGAGCTTGTCTTCTGGTTTTATAACACCGTAGGTTACATCATAAACGTGTGCTACTAGATCATCACGACTACTATCTTCTGTGATAAATGTACGGAGCTTAGCATCTTTTATAGCAATCTTCTCTGTGCGCAAGCGCTGTGAGAGAATTTCTGTAAGTTCGCTCTCATTGAGATTACCCTTGGCAGCAAGTATCTTTTCTCCTTTTTGCTTATTAAGTTCGTCTTGAGCAGCCTCTACAAGACCGTAAAACGAAGTCTCAGCCGTATTGGGAATAAATGAGAACACAGAGTTCCTTGTGTCATGATTTATGCTTTCAAGTACTCGAGGCATTAATAAACGCCCAAGCATTTTGCGCTCTTTGTAAATTTCTGCATCAGAACCTCTAGAGAAGTAAATACGCTCAAAGGAACAAGCCTTACGTTCTAATGGTTCTATAATTTGCTGTATAGTCAGTGTGCCATTCTTTTTAATGATTACAGCAGCCCCTGGATCTAATTCCTTTACTTCATCAAAAGGCACATTAAACGCTGTTTGAATCACGGGACGCTCACTAGCAACCACCGCTACTTCGTCGTTTTCAAAATAATATGCAGGTCTTATTCCTGCAGGATCTCTTAAAACAAAAGCATCACCATGACCTAAAAGTCCAGCCATTGCATAACCACCATCCCAATCTTTTGAAGCTCTTCTAAGTATTTTGCCTACTTTAAGTCTTTCTGCTATTTGAGGAGAGGCTTGTTGTTTATTAAATCCTTCCTTTTTTAGTTTCTTGTAAAGTTTTCCAACTTCATCATCCAGAAAATGGCCTATTTTTTCCATCACTGTAATGGTGTCTGCCTGCTCTTTTGGGTGTTGTCCTAAAGAAACCAACTTATCAAAAAGCTGATTTACATTAGTCATATTAAAGTTACCTGCAACGATAAGGTTACGGTGCATCCAGTTATTTTGACGCAAGAAAGGGTGAACGCTCTCAACGCTGTTTTTTCCAAAGGTTCCATAACGTACGTGACCTAGTAATAACTCTCCTATGTAAGGAACATTACTCTTCTGCCAGGCTACATCATCCTTCTTGTCAGGATTTGCCGTCATAAGCTCGTTTATACGACCATTAATCTCTGCAAAAATATCTTGTATAGGCTGTTGCGCTGTAGATCGCTGTCTAGATATATAGCGTTGCCCTGGAGCGACATCTAGTTTTATACTAGCAAAACCAGCACCATCCTGACCACGATTGTGCTGCTTTTCCATCATTAAGTACATCTTATTTACTCCGTAAAAAGCAGTACCGTATTTTTCTTTGTAAAATTCAAGTGGTTTTTTTAGTCTTATTACTGCAATACCACATTCATGCTTGATAGCGTCACTCATAGTTTGTAAAAACAAAAGCGCTCCAAAAATGGAGCGCAGGAATTAGTTGTTTATGTTTATGTCAAATTGCACAAGGTTTTTAAACTGATGCAGTCTTTCTTTTATTTCTTCTGGTGTTACAGATTGTAAACGCTCTGTTCCAAATTTTTCTACCGTAAAGGAGGCTAGGCATGAGCCATAAATAAGAGCCGTCTTCATAGTTTCAAAAGAAGTGTCTCCTGCTTGAGCTATATAGCCAGCAAATCCTCCAGCAAAGGTGTCTCCAGCTCCCGTAGGGTCAAAAACATCTGCAAGGGGTAATGCAGGGGCAAAAAACATATTGTCTCCTTCAAAAATAAGAGCTCCATGTTCTCCTTTCTTTATAACTACATACTTAGGTCCCATCTCGTGGATTTTCTTTGCAGCAGTTACAAGTGAGTACTCTCCACTTAACTGGCGAGCTTCCTCATCATTTATCGTGATAACATCTACTTTTTTGAGCGTAGTTTTAAGCTCATCAAGTGCGATATCCATCCAGAAGTTCATTGTGTCTAGTATGACAAGCTTAGGTTTTACTTCCATTTGCTCGATAACACTAAGCTGTACTTGCGGCTGTAAGTTACCTAGCATTACAATAGGTGCTTCCTTATGTGAAGCAGGAACCTTAGGAGAAAAATCTGCTAGTACATTAAGTTCTGTAGCAAGTGTATCTCTAGAGTTCATATCATTGTGATACTTACCACTCCAGAAAAATGTTTTACCACCTTTTACAACTTCTATACCGTCTGTGTTAATTCCTCTTTCTGCAAGGAAATCAAGATACTCTTGAGGGAAGTCATCACCTACAACGGCAACAATGGCTGGATCAACATTATCAAACTGTGCCGCAGCCAGTCCTATATAAGGAGAGGCTCCTCCTATAATTTTATCTGTTTTTCCAAAAGGTGTCTCTATTGCATCAAATGCACAAGAACCAACAATAACCAATTTACTCATCTATAATTTTTGTGCAAATATACGGTTTTGAATGTTTGACAACTCAAATTTAGAGTGACCGCTTTCGCGAAAATTTTAAATTAAATTATGCAAATAAACTGGCAATAAAACTTTTTATAGCATCCCAGTTTTTGATAACTAGCATTGTAAGGAAAGCCGAAATTGCTATTGTGTAAATTCTCTTTTTTTCTCTTTTCATACTGACACTTATTTCCTCCCAAAATCTGCTGGGATTTCGCCCCAGGCTTTGGTTTCCCACTTCACAATCGTAGTTACGTAGGTGTTTGTTTTAAGCCACTGCTCTGCGCGCGCGATGAGCTCAAATACATCTTTATTTTTTGGGCTTTGCTTGAGGTTGGTCTTGCAATGTTTCTTCTTTACCCAGCCTATTGCTATTCGGGAGTCACTATATATAAGACGGTCACTACCTATCTTTTTTAAATAAGCCAGCCCATGTACAAGCGCAAGAAACTCTCCTATATTGTTAGTTCCCTGCTTAAAAGGCCCTTGGTGAAAGAGTTGTTTTACCGTTTGAGTATCTACCCCGCGATATTCCATGATGCCTGGATTACCAGAACTTGCGGCATCTACAGCAATAGAGTAGAGGTTGGGGAAGCCATATTTGGCTTTTTCTTCGGCGGTGAGTACTTTTTTCTTTTTTGAAGAGCCTTTAAAGTCGTTATAGTCTCCGTTATATGCGTTTTTTGCTTTGGCAAAGGTTTCAAAACTCTTGTATTTTGCGCCGGCATAACCATCTATCATCTTCTTGCACTCCTTCCAAGACTCATAGATTCCAGGTTTTTTACCTTCCCAGACTACATAGAATTTTTTTGTTTTTGCCATCTCTCTAAGATAAGAATTCTGCAATCACCTCTGGAAAATGCGTGTATTCTAGTTGGTGTATTTTTTCGGCAATTCCTTCTGGAGTGTCTTCTTGGCTTACTTCAACTTTGGCTTGAAATAAGAAATCTCCTTTGTCATATTCTGGCGTTACTTTATGTATGGTGATGCCTGTATATATTTTTTGAGAAGGATTTTTATCGTGTTGCGCTTTCGCGAAAGCGTAAACAGCCTCATGTACATTCATGCCATACATGCCTTTTCCTCCAAAATCTGGGAGCAACGCTGGGTGAATATTTATAACCTTATCTGGAAACGCCGAAATTATTTTTTCTGGAAATAGCCATAAAAAACCTGCCAAAATGATGACATCTGGTTGTGTAGCCTTAAGAAGGTGGAGTACATCATCACCTTTATAGAACGCTTTTCTGTTAAAACTAAACGCAGCAACATCAAGGACTGAAGCTCTTTGAAGTACTTTGGCACGAGGGTTGTTACTAAGTACTTGCACAACTTGTGCATCCGTACGATCCTGGAAAAACTCTATAATACGCTGGGCATTTGTACCGTTACCCGAGGCAAAAATCACAATTCGTTTCATTTTTCTTGTTGCTGTTGTGGGTGCGAAATAAAGAAATATTAGTAACTATTTGAAGGTTATGGAAAGGAACTTATTTTATATTTCCGTAAATTACCTTCACATTTTTGAGTTGCAAACTTGTTTAACGGTAAAGTTTGTTATTTTTGCGACTTAAATAAAAATTTAAATTAGAAAATTATGTCAGACATTGCATCAAGAGTAAAAGCGATTATCGTAGACAAATTAGGAGTAGACGAAAACGAAGTTGTAACGGAAGCGAGCTTCACAAACGACCTAGGCGCTGATTCACTAGACACAGTGGAACTCATTATGGAGTTTGAAAAAGAATTTGATATCCAGATTCCAGACGATCAAGCAGAAAATATTGCGACAGTAGGTCAAGCAGTATCTTATATAGAAGAGGCAAAATAAGTCTTTATTTATGGAGTTAAAGCGAGTAGTAGTTACCGGACTTGGTGCACTTACCCCGATAGGAAATAATATTCAGGATTACTGGGAAGGACTTTCTACAGGGAAAAGCGGGTGCGCGCCCATCACCTATTTTGATGCAGAAAAGTTTAAAACGAAGTTTGCTTGTGAACTTAAAAACTTTGACGCTCTCGACTTCTTTGATAGGAAAGAAGCTCGAAAGCTCGATAGATTTGCTCAGTATGCACTGGTAGCTTCAGATGAAGCTATCAGTGATGCGGGCATTGATCTTGACTCTGTTGATAAATTTAGGGTTGGGGTTATATGGGGAGCCGGTATAGGTGGTCTGGAAACATTCCAGAATGAAGTCCTCAACTTTGGTGCTGGAGATGGCACGCCTAGATTTAATCCTTTCTTTATACCTAAGATGATTGCAGATATTGCTCCTGGTAATATCTCTATCAAGCATGGCTTTATGGGACCTAACTATACGACGGTTTCTGCTTGTGCTTCTTCGGCAAATGCGATGATAGATGCTTTAAACTATATACGTTTAGGCCATTGTGATATTATCGTTACTGGTGGAAGTGAAGCTGCGGTAACGCAGGCTGGTATGGGTGGATTTAATGCGATGCACGCATTATCTACTAGAAATGAAGATCTAGAGACTGCTTCAAGACCCTTTGATGCAACCAGAGATGGTTTTGTATTAGGAGAAGGAAGTGGTGCACTTATCTTAGAAGAGTATGAACACGCTAAGGCACGTGGTGCCAAAATTTATGCAGAAGTTCTAGGTGGAGGAATGTCTAGTGATGCTCATCACATGACAGCACCGCACCCAGACGGTATAGGTGTAGAACGTGTAATGCTTAACTGTTTACGTGATGCAGGACTTAATCCAGAAGATGTAGATCACATCAACACGCATGGAACGTCAACTCCTCTAGGAGATGTAGCAGAGCTAAAGGCTATCAAAAAAGTTTTTGGTGAACACGCAAAAGAAATAAATATTAATTCTACTAAGTCTATGACTGGACACCTTCTTGGTGCTGCGGGAGCTGTAGAGTCTATTGCTGCTATCCTTGCGATGCAACATAGCCTTGTCCCTCCTACAATCAATCATACTACAGTAGATGAAAATATAGATCCCTCTTTTAACTTAACGCTTAATAAAGCGCAAAAGAGAGAAGTAAACGTGGCAATGAGTAACACTTTCGGTTTTGGAGGTCACAATGCATGCGTACTATTTAAAAAACTTGACGCTTAAATTAATAGATGAGCGCATTTAAAAAAATATTTAACTCTCGTACTGAAAAGAACGGGAGTTTTTTTATGCGAATGCACGCCATCATAGGCTTTAAACCTAAGGAGATAAGGTACTATGAGAAAGCATTTACACACCGCTCACTAGGTCTTAAAAAAGCAGATGGTAATCCTCTCAATTATGAGCGATTAGAGTTTCTAGGAGACGCAATGCTGGGATCTGTAATAGCAGCGCACCTCTTTGATGCGGTTCAAGGCGGTAATGAAGGATATTTAACAAAGATGAGATCTAAGGTAGTAAGCCGAAAGCATCTTAACGAGTTAGGTAGAGAGCTCAATCTTGTGAGGTATGTGAGAGCAAGTATACCCTTAGATAATTTTGGTGTTAATATTCACGGTAATCTTTTTGAAGCTTTAGTAGGAGCTATATACCTTGATCGAGGTTATAAATATTGCGAGAAGTTTATAGCTAAGCGTGTTATAGAGCCCTATGTAGATATAGAGAAGCTTGAGGGCCGTATTATTAGTTACAAGAGTGTACTGATAGAATGGTGCCAAAAGGAAAAGCGCACCTTTAAGTTTGAAACTTTTGAAGATACTGGTCAAGACACTGTAAAGCATTTTGGAGTAAAGCTTTTTATAGATGGTAACGTTGTTGCAAAAGCGCGTGCCACAAGTAAGAAAAAGGCAGAAGAGATAGCTTCAAAACGCACTTTCTATGCTTTTCAACGAGAAATTGAAACTCAATAGCTGAGATTTTTAATTGATTTTACTACATTAGCTTTTTAATCATCTTTTTCCCCTAGAAGATTAAAGATTAGAGTCTTAGGGCTCCACCTTTATGTCAGTCAAATTTCCAAAGAGATACTATCTCGTTTTTACATTTCTCGCACTCATTACGGCCATCGCTGTCTATTGGGGAGCATCTCGTATCATAGAACAAGAGGAAGTTGCACGCACACTTAATCTAGAAAGAGCAAATACAGAAGCAGCAAAGGAATTTAAAGAAGCTCTTAACAATTATGCAACTCTAATTTCTGGAGTTAAAAGCTATATTGAAATATCTAATGGTCGCTTTACTGAGGAAGACATTTCGTCATTTATAGAGCGGCAATTAGGTGGACTTACCATGGAGCGCCCTTTTAGTGTTTCATATATTGATACAAGCCACATATTTATTTTTGATTTTACTATGCAACCAGTACCTAACGCTCAGTTAGTGGGTACTTCTATTGGTGAAATTATAGGAAAAGAAGGAATGTTAAGGATGGATTCTTTAATGCTTAAGACAGATTTTTATGCATCAGATCCTACAAATTTATTAGAAGGTAGGGTAGGACTTCCATTAGGTTTTGGTGTTTTGGACAGCTTTGGGAACTCGATAGGATACATTACGAGTATTGCAGAGTTTGCACCTATATTAGATAAAGCATATGTTCATAGTAACAAAGATGATTTTGTCTTTAAGTTTAAGAGTAGCAACGGCAATTATTTTGATCGTAGTAGAGCCCATAATGGTCAAAAAATATACTCCGTAAATGAGGATCCAGAATATTTCAAGAACTTTGATATAGATAAAAAAGAGTATATCTCTAGTGTTGTACCTTTTTACAATAAGGAATTTATACTAAGTACTGCTTATAAGAAGCCATCGCAAGGCTTTCTAGCACTCGGAGTTACTTCGTGTTTGTGGTATCTAGCCATCTTAGGATTTATGTTTTTTCTAATAAGCCAGTATTACTTATACGAGCGTAAAAACAAAATTATTGCTTCGCAAAAAGTTCAACTATCAGAATTAGTAGGCACAAAAAATAAGTTTTTTTCAATCATAGCTCACGACCTTCGAGGACCGTTATCTTCTGTTATAAATTTTTTAGACGTTTTAAAAGGTGAACATAAAAACAATAATCAAACCACAGCTATAATAAACTCCCTAGAGGATTCCAGCCGAAATAGCATTACACTACTTGATAACCTTCTGAAATGGTCAAAACTTCAAACAGATCAAGTTGTATTTGTTCCTGTTGCATTAGATATTATGTCTTTAACAAAAGATCAAATTAAAATACAAAAGCATGCTCTTGAAGTAAAAGGTCTTAACATACGTTTAGAATCCAGCTTTAAAGGAGAAGTTGTGGGGGATAAGAATATGGTGGCAACTATTATTAGAAATTTACTCTCTAATGCGATTAAATTTTCTCATGATAACGACATCATAGTCATTGAGCTTACAAGGCTAGAAAATAAATTTGTCTTTAGCATTGAGGATAATGGAATAGGGATTCCAGAATTTGATAAGCAACGTCTCTTTGATATCACTCAAATCACAAGTCGGGTGGGTACTAGAAATGAGAAAGGATCAGGTTTAGGCCTTGTTCTTGCTAGTGAGTATCTCAAGGCTCATAAAGGAGAATTACATGTGGAAAGTGAAGACGGCAAGGGAACACTCGCGACTTTCACATTACCTTTAAAATAAATATTTTACAATTTCTAGCGAAAACGTTTACGTAACTTTAATACCTCTTACGTATTCCTTCGGATGCTTCTTTGTATCTTTCTAACTTGCTTAGACGTTATGGGAATGTATAAAATTCTTTTGGAAGACTCCATTGGTTATGACTTTACGCTCATAGCTATTCACGGTTCATTGGAGCCATATTATTTGGCATATTTACTCAATAAGAATCTTGGGCTAAGACTATTTCGTTCTCGTGAAGATCTAATCATTGGTAATCGAGAAGAAGAGGCAAGCTATCCTTTTTTTGAGTTTAATGACGAACGTCAGTACGTAGATTACTATGTATTATCAAATAAAACAAAGATAGAGGTAGAAGCAAAAGCTGTTGCAGGTCTTTTTGAATCAGAAAAGACACTCAAGACTACCTACTTTATTCCTGAGATGCCCCAAGTAGATTATTTTATAAAAGTTGTTGAGGATGGTAACGCTTTCGCGAAAGCTAAAGCACTTAAAATCCTCAATCAAATATCACATATAGTAACCGCTTATGAAGTAGACGTAAGCTCGTTAAAAAATAAAGAACACTTAATTTTTGAATAATGCAGAAAAGAAAAAAAACCAAGATAGTTGCAACCCTAGGGCCAGCAACTAGTAAGCGACAAGTATTGCTAGACATGATGAATGCAGGAGTAGATGTATTCCGCATTAACTTTTCACATGCAGACTATGAAGATGTTAAGGAGCGTGTAGCCATGATACGTGAATTGAGCGAAGAGACGGGGTACAACACGTCTATACTAGCAGATTTACAGGGCCCAAAGCTTAGAGTAGGTAAAATGAAAGAAGAGGTAATCGTAAATCCTGGAGATATTATAACCTTTTCTACAGAAAGTGAATTTGAAGGAACAAAGGAGCGTGTTTATATGAACTATAAGCAGTTTCCTAAAGATGTTAAGCCTGGTGAGCGCATATTACTTGATGATGGAAAACTTATGTTTGAGGTTCTCAAGACAGATGGTAAAACTGAGGTAGAAGCAAAAGTTATTCAAGGAGGACCATTACGTTCTAAAAAAGGAGTAAACTTACCTAATACAGATATTTCACTACCTGCACTTACTAAAAAAGATGTAAAAGACGCCATTTTTGCACTGGGGCTTAAGGTAGACTGGATGGCACTTTCATTTGTAAGACATGCAGAAGACTTGCAACAATTACAAGAGTTAATTAAAAAGCATTCTGATCATAAAGTACCAATTATTGCAAAAATTGAGAAGCCAGAAGCTGTAGAAAATATAGATAAGATTGTAGCTTATTGTGACGCTTTAATGGTGGCGCGTGGAGATCTAGGTGTAGAAATTCCTGCACATGAGGTACCACTAGTTCAAAAGCAATTAGTACTACGCGCCAAAAGAGCAAGAATACCAGTAATCATTGCTACACAAATGATGGAGACTATGATATCAAGCCTTACACCTACTCGTGCTGAGGTAAATGATGTCGCAAATTCTGTTATGGATGGAGCAGATGCAGTGATGCTTTCTGGAGAAACTTCTGTGGGGCAATACCCAGTGCAGGTAATTGAGAAAATGGCTTCTATATGTCGCAATGTAGAAGACTCAGATCTTATAAAGGTACCGCAAGCTCCACCACATATTAAGACTAAGCGATATATCACTAAAGCGATATGTTATCACGCAGCCCACATGGCAGATGAGATAGATGCAAAAGCAATTACTACTCTAACAAATAGTGGTTATACAGCATTCCAAATCTCTGCCTGGAGACCATCATCCCATATTCTCGTATTTACATCAAACAAGCGTATACTCACACAGCTTAATCTATTGTGGGGTGTAAAAGCATTGTTTTATGACAAATTTGTAAGCACAGATGAGACGGTAGAAGATATAAGACAACTGGCTTTAAATACTGAGCTAGTAGCTAAAGGTGATATGCTTATCAACTTAGTTGCCATGCCACTTCTTGAAAAAGGAATGGTAAACACACTCCGTGTCTCTGAGGTATAATTTCTGTACTAAATATTAAAAAAGGGGAGCCATTGGCTCCCCTTTTTTAATATTTAATGAGATTTACGAGGATATTTCCTCTTCTGTAACAACGTAAGCATTATCAGACTGTTTGATCACGACAGTGCGCTTATAATCTCTTAATGAGTAAGAGTAGGTGATATTTTCTACTTCACCTTTTGGGGTTACCTTAACAGTAAGCTCATCTGTTTGTGTACGAGCTCTTTTATTACCATTTGTGATAGTGATTGTTTCTTTTGTATTTGAAAGGTCAGGATGTAATCCTTTAGGAAGATTAAAAAGACGCTGAGAAATTTGATATGCTTCACTCCAGTTTTTAGCAGGAAGTTCTAGTGTTGTAGTCATTCCATAGTCTTTACCCTTTTTATTGGCTTTCTTTACTACTTTAATAGGGCGTTCTGGGGTGCTTATGCGGTTTATGTATGCTTGTAGGTCTTCATTGGACTGTGGTGGAGCAAGCGATGTTAAATAGCCATTAAAAGCAAAACCTGTTGCACCTTGATAATTGATTTCAACCATCTCACCTGTAATCCCATCTACGGTCATTACTGTGTGTTCTGGCTTACTTACAAGAGTGACTTGTGCACCATATGGAAGCGTGAGAATTTTTTTTGAAGTTAGATTTGTTCCAGATCTTAATGATAAACCAGAAGACGTATTCACATAAAAGTGAGTTGGAGTTGCAATTGCAAGTGTTTCTTGAGTAGATAAGTCACTTTTATTTTTATTTGAAGTGTCACAGCTCAAAGAGACAGCTACACAAGTTACGGCGAGGATGATGGTGTTGATTTTCATGATGAATGATTTTTAGATTAAACATTTATCAGTAGGAACCACGATATGTGCCAAATATTAGAATGAAATAGTTAAAAAAACAATAAAAATGCAACAACGTGCGCACTATCCAATTATTGTCTGAGAATAATTTAAAACTCGTAACCAAGACTTATAAACCACTCACTACGTTTAACTTCTGGACTGTAGGTGTATTTAAGTCGTAAAGGGCCAAGCAACGTTTCAGAGCCATAACCAAGCGCATAACCAGAAAATGTAGCAGGTGGTAACCAGTTATCTGGATTGTCAAAAATGTCATAGCCTACGTTTGCAAAATTTGCCGAGAGGTTAAGGTGATTTTTTGGAAAAATTTCAAAGTCAATCTCAAAAAGCGCTTTTACATAACCATCTCCAGCTATACTTAAGTAGTCATGCCCTAAGAAAGGAACAAGGTTATTTACCTTTTTTGCACCATAACCTCCTAAGAAAAAGTCGAGAGAATTATTATCTGCCCCACCTACTTTAAACCCACCTGAGGCCTCAACGGTAGCTGTAAATATATTACCTATGCTTCCAGCATACTTTATGCGTGCATTTGCAACCCCAAATTCTGTAAAATCATTATTGTAATCTGATGAGGCTAGAAATAAATCAAAATCTGCGTCAAAAAGAACTCCTGAGTTAGGGAAGTATTTATTATCTAAAGAGTCATATTTTAATTGAGAGTACAATCCCCCAAGGTTGCTTCTTTCAAAAATAACCGCTGTTTCTTCCTCATTAGTAGACACGACAGTTTCTGTTTCGATATCCAAAAACTTGTGCTGTATACCTATGTCAAATGTAAATTGCTTTGCTAGTAATGTCTGTATGTAAATTCTATTAGTTAAATCTTGATATTTAAGACTTACTCTATTAATTCCATCAAGAGGTATATCACGTAAATCCTCAATAAGACGAGCGCTCACACCTTGCTCAAAAGAGGTGTAAGAAGAGTTTACACCTACACTCCAGTAAAAACCTTTGTCTATATAATAATCAAAGTCATATCTTATATTATCTCCTACAATAAAATCTAGAGAGGCAATATCATTTTTAAAAAGCACTCTTTTTTTTGTAAAATTAATGAGAGCTGCCGTACGGAAAAGGTCGTCATAATGAAGGGCAAGGCGTAGTGACTGTGTGCTGCTTGATTCTTTTAGCTCAACGTGAAGTGCAAATTCATCATTTACTTTCTGGAGTCTATGCCCTATTCTATTAAAGTTTTCGGTTGCTGTGAGGTTGTTAATACCATTGTAAAAATCTTCATAAGATACTGTAACTGGAGGAGTGAGCTTTAATTTTCCTAGAATGTAAGCTCTAGTATATTGCTCATTACCCGTAATACTCACAGCGGCAATTTGTAATGAATCTTGTGGTGTGGGTTTTATACGCTTTCGCGAAAGCGGTTTTTGCCTCATCGCAACTTTCTTAAGAACATCATACTGTTCCCTTGCTTTGGTATTTCCTGTTCCCATAATGATTTTACCTTCATTAAAAGAAACAACAGAATAGGCATCAATAGAAGGTCTAATGTAAATGTCTGTCTGTTTACGTTTTTCCTCCATCGCTTTGGCTGTGCGATAATTGTTGATCTGCAGTAGTACCTCAGATGCTGTTTTAAGGTTAGATCTACCACGTAGTGTATCTTGTACATCTACACCAATAATGATATCCATCCCTTTTGCGCGTAATTCTTCTACAGGGTAGTTGTTTGTAACACCTCCGTCTATAAGAAGCTTTCCGTTTATGAGCACGGGACTAAAAAGTGATGGTAGCGCACCACTAGCTCCTAGGGCTTCTGGTAAATATCCTTTGTCTAGAATAACCTGCTCTCCCTTTTCTACATCTGTTGCAATGCAGAAAAAAGGAATGGGTAGCTTACTAAAATCACTAATATTCGAAATATGATCGAGATTTTTGGCGAGTAGGTTATAGGTGTTTTGCCCTTTACTTAAAGAGCTAGGTAGTGATAATTTAAGGTGGTCAAACGGTAATGAAATCACATAACGCTCTGCGTCTTCACGCTCATAAGAGGTCTTTGCCTTACGAGGTAAATTATCTTGAATAATGTTGTCAAAATTTACAGAGGTAAAAATAGAATCCAGCTCTGTTGCGGTGTATCCAGAGGCATATAACCCTCCCACAATGGCTCCCATGCTTGTACCAGCTATATAATCTATGCGTACACCAGCTTCCTCAATAACTTTGAGTGCACCTATGTGTGCAAAACCTTTTGCACCTCCACCACTTAAAACCAGACCTACTTTTATATCCTCCTGTTGTGCTTCTTGCGCAAACGCAGAGAGGCTTAACATGAAAGTTGTAATTAGTAGGAGGTATTTCATTCTTTTACGTGGTAATGATTATATATGATAGCTGCTTTTGAGGGGCCTATTATCTCTGTGAGACTTTTTTTACTTGCTACTTTAACTTTTGAAACTGAGCGGTAATGCTTTAATAAATCTACAATTGTTTTTTCACCTATACCACGTATAGCGTCAAGTTCTGTTCCTAGAGCGGCATTACTACGTTGATTACGGTGAAAGGTAATACCAAAGCGGTGCGCCTCGTTACGTAACTGCTGTATGATTTTGAGAGTCTCGCTCTTTTTGTCGAGATATAATGGAATACTATCACCGGGATAAAATAATTCTTCTAGACGTTTTGCAATCCCTATGATTGCTATTTTACCACGTAAGCCTAGATCATCTAGTGCTTTTACACCACTAGATAATTGTCCTTTACCTCCATCTACAATTATAAGTTGTGGCAGTGGCTGGTCTTCGGCTAGGAGTCGCTTATAGCGTCTGTAAACAACCTCTTCCATACTCGCAAAATCATCTGGACCTTCTACTGTCTTGATATTAAATTTACGATAATCACTTTTGCTAGCCTTACCATTTTTAAAAACAACACAAGCTGCTACGGGATTTGAGCCTTGAATGTTTGAATTGTCAAAACATTCTATATGTCTAGGCTCCTCACTTAGTCGTAAATCTACCTTCATTTGTGCCATTATACGGTTAGTGTGGCGATCTGGATCTACAATTTTAGTTTGTTTAAAACGCTCCATCCTGTAATACTTAGCATTACGTTCAGAGAGTTCTAGTATGCGCTTTTTGTCACCTAGTTTAGGCACCGTGATTTTATATTGATTACCTAGTTCCACATCAAAGGGAACGTAAATCTCCTTTGAGTTATGGTCAAAACGTTGCTGGATCTCAATAATACCAAGCTCTAGTAATTCTTTATCTGTTTCGTCCAGTTGTTTTTTGAGCTCTAGTGTGTGTGATTTAATAATAGCTCCGTGCGATATCTGTAAGAAGTTTACATATCCATATCCCTCGTCACTTATTATAGAGAACACATCTACATCGCTTATCTTAGGGTTTACTACGGTACTTTTAGATTGATATCCCTCGAGTATGTCAAGTTTTTCTTTAATGAGTTGTGCCTCTTCAAACTCCATGGCAGCGGCATGCTCCTTCATTTTTTCGCGAAAGCGAGCTAGAGAGTCTTTAAAGTCTCCTTTTACAATCTGCCGTATGTGTTCTATGTGCTCGTGGTATTCTTTTTCTGATTGTTTGTCTTCACATGGGCCTTCGCAATTACCTAGATGATATTCAAGGCATACTTTATACTTCCCTGCATCTATCTTATCTTTAGAGAGATCATAATTGCAGGTGCGCAGCTTGTATAAACTTTTTATTAAGTCTAGTAGCGTGCGCACGGTTTTCATACTCGTGTATGGACCGTAGTACTCACTACCATCTTTAATGAGTCTTCGGGTAGGGAAAATCCTAGGAAAGCGTTCATTTTTTATACAAATCCACGGGTAACTTTTATCATCCTTAAGTAATACGTTGTAGCGTGGCTGGTATTCTTTTATAAGGCTATTTTCAAGAAGAAGCGCGTCTGTCTCGGTCTCGACCACGATATGCTTAATCTCGTAAATCTTTTTGACCATCGTCCTTATACGGCCGTTATCTAGCGTTTTATTAAAATAGGAAAGTACTCGTTTTTTTAAGTTCTTTGCCTTTCCTACATAAAGCAACTTTCCGTTTTTATCGTAGTATTGATATATTCCCGGACTTGTAGGAAGTGTTTTGAGTTGAAGTTCTATTGGAGCAGCAGGCATACTCAAAGATAATATATGAGGCCTATTACGCTTTCGCGAAAGCATAAAAAATCGCGTTAAAATCTTAATAATGGAAGTACATATTTTATACCTTGCTATCCTATGCCCAAACGCACTATAGGCCGCACCGACAAAGCAGATTTTCCTGCTTTAGGATTTTATGATATCGACATTAAAATCGATACGGGTGCTTATACCTCTTCAATACATTGTCACAGTATCGTTGAAAAGGACAATATACTAGTCTGCACATTTTTTGATAAACAGCACCCACTCTATAACGGTCAGGAAATGATTTTTGAGGATTATGATATTGCTGTTGTGCGTAGTAGTAATGGAGAAACGCAATACAGATATCAAGTTCAAAGTAGTATTACTATCTTTAATAAAACATATAAGATATCATTAACCCTCTCATCAAGAGAAGACATGAGATTTCCTGTTCTGATAGGAAGGAAGTTTCTAACAAAAAAATTCATCGTGGATACTGAGTTTACAAACGTATCCTACAATCTAAAAAACAATGAATCTAAAGATATTATCTCGTAATCCACAGTTATACAGCACAGCCAGACTTGTAGAAGTAGGTTTAAAGCGAGGGCATAGCGTTGAGGTGATTGATCCTCTTAAATGTGATCTTATCATAGAAAAGAAAAAGCCTACTGTTTTTTATAAAGGCCGTACGCTGGAAACAGCAGATGCGATTATACCGCGTATAGGCGCTTCTATTACTTTTTATGGTACAGCTGTAGTAAGACAGTTTGAGATGATGGATGCTTTTACTACAACTACCTCTCAAGCACTTGTGAGAAGTAGAGACAAACTGCGTAGTCTACAGATTTTATCTAGGTCAAAACTAGGCCTGCCTAAGACTATATTTACAAATTACTCTCGAGATGTGGAGGAGATGATTGCTCATGTGGGTGGCGCGCCACTTATTATAAAACTCCTTGAAGGTACGCAGGGTCTTGGAGTAGTACTAGCCGAAACTAAAAATGCAGCCGAGTCTGTCATTGAGGCTTTTAATGGACTAGAAGCTCGTGTAATTGTACAAGAATATATCAAAGAAGCCAAGGGGGCAGACATTAGAGCCTTTGTAGTAGATGGTCAAATTGTAGGAGCTATGAAGCGTCAAGGTAAAGAAGGAGAGTTCCGTTCTAACTTACATAGAGGCGGTACCGCAGAGATTATAACACTTACAGACGAAGAGGAAAACGCGGCTATAAAAGCGGCAAAAGCAATGGGTCTGGGTGTAGCAGGTGTAGATATGTTACAAAGTGAGCGCGGCCCACTTATACTAGAAGTAAACTCATCACCAGGATTAGAGGGGATTGAAAAGGCTACTGGAAAAGATATTGCCAAAACTATCATTCGCTATATTGAACGTAATATATAAGAAGTTGTGCCAGAAATAGACGAAAACAATATCCTCACATTACTAGGTAAACAAGTATTGCCTGGTGAGAGTACTACCATAAACTTTAATATTGCAAAGCTTTACACGGCAAATTCTGTAGAGGTTCCTATCATCATAGAGCGAGCAAAAAAACCTGGACCAGTAATTTTAATTACTTCGGGAATTCATGGAGATGAAATTAATGGAGTAGAAATCGTACGGCAGCTTATTGCAAGAAAAATAAATAAACCTAAGAAAGGAACCATCATCTGTGTGCCGGTGGTAAATATCTTTGGGTTTTTAGATATGAAACGCACTTTTCCAGATGGAAGAGATCTTAACCGAGTATTTCCAGGAAATCCCAGAGGATCACTAGCGAGCAGATTTGCATATCAGTTTGTAAAAAAGATATTGCCAGTAGCAGACATTTGTTTAGATTTTCACACTGGTGGAGCATCTAGATTTAATGTTGCTCAAGTGCGTATAGAACCCTCAGATGAGTTATCATTAAAGTATGCAGCTATTTTTGATGCACCTTTTACACTTCATTCTAAAATGATACCAAAATCATACAGAGCCACCTGTGCAAGAATGGGAAAACCAGTTATACTTTTTGAAGGCGGGAAGTCTAAAGTAAGCGACAAAGAAATCGCACGATTAGGTGTTTTAGGAACCATGAGAATATTAAAGTACTTAGAAATGCTGGGTGCTAATTTTGAAGTGCCGGAGGCTCTAGAAAAATCTATAACTATAGATACTAGAAAATGGCATAGAGCACAATTTTCTGGACTATTACACACTAAGGTGAGTTGCGGTGAGCACGTGTCTGTAGGGAAGCATATAGCTACTATCACAGATCCTTACGGTAAGTTTCGTCATGTAGTAAAGGCAAAAAACGATGGCTATGTGATTAATGTAAACGAGGCATCACTAGTCTATCAAGGAGATGCAATTTTTAATATATCTATAGACCGCACGCCTAACGATGACCAAACAGGAGCTTAGAAAAAAATATAAAGACTTAAGAGCGGCGCTCACACAAGATGAGCGCGATGAGAAGAGCTTAGAAATCGCAAATCAAGCGCTCTCTATGGATATCTGGAACCATAATTACTATCATATTTTCCTACCAATAGACCGCTTACGCGAAATAGACACTCAGTACTTACTCTCCATTCTAGGAGGAAAAGACAAGAATATTATAATCTCAAAGTCAAATTTTGAGGAAAATACCTTGTCTCACTATTTGCTCACAGACAGTACTAAAATAGTAGTTAACGAGTATGGGATACCAGAACCCGAAGACGGGATTGAGATACCTGCATCTAAATTTGATGTTGTATTTATCCCACTTCTTGCTTATGATAAGCAGGGCAATCGTATAGGGTATGGTAAGGGTTTTTATGACCGTTTTCTCGCTCAATGCAAACCAGATGTTATAAAAATAGGTCTTAGCTATTTTGAGCCGGAAGAGCACTTAATCGATAAAAACTCACAAGATGTCGGCATAAATCACTGTATTTCACCGAAAAAAATATTTAGTTTTTAAAAAATTATGAATATTATGGTATATTCAACACTATATAACTCATAGTGATGAATTTATCTAGATTATCTTTAAAGAAGAAAAGTAACGGTGCCGTAGAAAAAAATGCTACAAGCAGTTATGATTATTTCTCGATGGATAATTTCTACTACAAACAAATCTCCGAGCTTACAGGAGCAGGAGGCTGGAGTGTCGATTTTGAGAATAAAAAGAGCTTCTTTGATGAACAAGCAAGAAGGATACTCAATGTACCTAAAGACTTCAAGCCTACGCTAAATACTGGTTTCAATTTTTATGCAGAGGAGCATATGGACAAAGCCACAGCACTCTTTTTTGATTGTGCACAAGGCAAACCTTTTTCTACTCATATAAAGATGAGAACCTATGATGGAGAAATATTTTGGGCAAAAGCGATCGGACGCCCTCTTAGGGATAATGAACGGGAGATTATAGGTATACGAGGAGTTTTTCAAAATATTCATGAGGAGAAGATCCGTGAAGAACAGTTAGAACAGTCTTTTAGATTAATACAAGGTCACAACTCGAGGTTGTACGACTTTGCCCATATTATTTCTCATAATTTAAGGTCTCAAGTTGGAAATTTACAAATGTCTGCAGCGCTATTTGATAGCTCAAGCTTAAGTACAGACCAAAATGAGCTACTTGATAATTTTACTAAAATTGGAAAGAGTCTAGATGTAACCTTAAGACATCTCAATAAGATAGTAAGTGTGCATAATGTTGCAAGTACATCACGAGATACGGTGGTAATTCAAGATGCATATAACCGTGTCGTTGCTGGGTTATCGCAAACAATTAGAGAAAACAAGGTTATGATGTACACAGATTTCTCAGAAGTAGAGGAGATCCCATACATCGAAGCGTATCTAGAAAGTATTTTGCAAAACTTAATTACAAACGCAATACGATATAAGCATCCAGAGCGTGATCCAGAAATCTCTTTATATACCTATGAGGAGAATGGAAAAGTACACCTTCTTGTAAAAGACAACGGATTAGGAATAGACTTAGAGAAGCATGGAGAAGAGCTTTTTAAAATCTATAAAACTTTTCACGGTAATGATGATGCCTTGGGTCTAGGCTTGTTTCTCACTCGTAATGAAGTAGAGGCAATGGGTGGAGAAATCAACGTAGAAAGTAAAGTAGGTAAGGGATCAAAATTTATAGTAACGTTATAATAAACCAGCACACACCATTAACAATGGCAGAATATCCGATAGAAATAGCATGTATAATTGACGACGATGAGATGTACGTTAGTTTAATCACAAAGGTGATAGACATACGTAAACTTGCAAAAAATCTTATCGTTTTTAAAAATGGCGAACAAGCTCTTGATTACTTCGTCAAAACATTCTTACATAAGGAGGAACAAGCTATCCCGCAAATAATCCTGCTGGATCTCAACATGCCGGTAATGGATGGTTGGAAGTTTCTAGAAGAGCTCAGCAAGTACAACTTTCCAGCACTTAAAAATAGCACGCTATATATTGTAAGTTCCTCTATAAATCCGGTTGATATAAAGCGATCTCAAGAATTTAATCTAGTAAAAGACTTCTTAGTAAAACCTATTGGCCTTGACGACCTAGCAGCGGTCTTTAAAAAGGAAGTGGCTTAAGCTTCAATCTTATTATCTTTCTCGTCCTGAGGAAATACTCTTTTATTAAATACAAGCAGTATTCCTACTCCAGTGCTTATTGCCATATCTGCTATGTTGAAGATAGCATTAAAGAAAGTAAATGTTTTACCACCTAAAAATGGAACCCATTCTGGCCACATTGCATCTTGAATAAACGGGAAATAGAGCATATCTACTACTTTTCCAAAGAGAGGGTCTGCATACCCACCACCATCAGGCATAAAAGTTGCAATCTGACTCGTGGTACTCTCGCTAAAAATAGATCCATAGATAAGCGAATCTATAATATTACCTACTGCTCCAGCAAAGACGAGTGATAGTGCAATCACAAGAAGCTTAGGTGCGTTATTTACTGCAGATTTGTATAAGTAGTACCCTATTACAGGCGCTATAATAAGTCTAAAAAGTGATAGGGTAATCTTACCATATTTGCCAGGCAACTCAACTCCCCATGCAGCTCCTTGATTTTCAACAAAAAAGATTTGAAACCAGTCTAAACCAAAAACCTGTATACTCTCACGCAAGTAAAAGTTAGTTTTTATATAAACCTTCAATACCTGATCTACTAATAAAATCAGGAAAACAATAAGGGCAACTTTCTTAAGAGACATAATTATTTTTTGACAAGGGACAAAAATAGGTTATTCACAACGATTTTACTATCGTGATGTCACCATGTATACTTTCCAGTGTAATAGGTGATCCTAGTGTGATTTCTGGCGATATAACGATAGTTCCGTTACGAGATTGTGCAGTGACCTTTGCTTTATCAGTATCAAGATAGATACTTCCAGAGATGGTGTTTATAGTTGCGCTTTCGCGAAAGCGGAATCCTTCTCCCTTAAAGTGTCCTCTTCCCAAATCCATGTGTACTTGCCCGAAGGCTCCATGCGTATCTACGCCTGCAAGTGTACTATACACAGATACGTCTAGTCCCACAGGAACAGTTATTTCAAGCTCAATAGCCATCACTTTATGCGCAGAGAGTTTATCATTAAAAGGCTCGTAATCTGGTGTCTTGCCCGTTGTAATTTTAAGCACGTTTTTGGCGATAGCAGTGTTTAACAAGGTAGAAGCAAATATTTCTCCGTCTATAATGGTATGAACTGTAATTTGATCAGTATCTGCAGCGGTAATTGTAATCTCAAAAATCTCATTACTGTTAATATATAATTCTTTTATACTCGCAGCATCATAGGTTTGCGACAGTCGTTTTTGGGCAACCATAGCAGTAGTAAATAAGGTAAGTAATAAAGCGAGAGATATTCTCATTATAAAAACTTTGTAAAAATTAAAAGCGCTCAGAGAGCGCTTTTTTATAACATCCTTTTGAGAATGGAGTACTTTGTGATTTTAATCTAAGAAAGCATTTAAGCCTGCATATTCTTAGCCTCAATACTCAATGTAGCGTGCGGTACTAACTTTAATCGCTCTGGATTAATAAGTTTACCAGTCACACGACAAATCCCGTAAGTCTTGTTCTGTATGCGTGTAAGTGCATTTTTAAGATCACGTATAAATTTTTCTTGACGTATGGCAAGAGCACTGTTTGCCTCCTTACTCATCGTCGCACTACCTTCCTCAAAAGATTTAAATTGTGGAGAGGTGTCGTCTGTACCATTATCTCCATCATTGAGATAAGCACTTTTGATAAGCTCAAGATCGTGTTGCGCTTTATCTATCTTTTTAAGAATGAGCTGCTTGAATTCCTCAAGCTGCGCATCATTAAACCTTTCTTGTATATCGTCTGCCATTACTAGTGTTTTGAAATGGATAAAAATGTTGTTATGTCGTCAAAAGCAATCTCCAGTCCATCACTTAATGTAGGTACTAGTTCTAGAGAATCTGCTAGTGTTTCTGCTTTAATATAGTCTGCGTTAGTCAGTACTGTCTGAGCAATTGACGGCTCTTCTTGTAGCTGTATATGGATACGATCTGTCACTTCAAATCCAGAGTCCTTACGTAGGTTCTGTATACGGTTAACCAATTCTCGTGCCACACCTTCTTTTTTGAGCTCTTCACTAATCGTAACATCTAGAGCTACCGTTACTCCAGCATTACTTGCAACTAGCCACCCTTCAATGTCTTGCGATGTTATCTCAACGTCACCAGCCTGCAAAATAGTATTTTCTCCATTAATTTCGACGGTTAATTCTCCATCTTGCTCAATTTTTGCAATATCCTCAGCTTGTAGTGAGTTTATCTTGCTAGCAATGAGCTTCATATCCTTCCCAAAACGAGGTCCCAATACCTTAAAGTTAGGCTTAATTTGCTTCACTAAGATCCCAGAATCGTCAGAAATAAGCTCAATCTCCTTAACATTTACCTCAGATTTAATCAAATCTGCTACGGCAAGTATCTCATTTTTATCATTTTCATTAAGCACAGGGATCATAATACGCTGTAAAGGTTGGCGTACTTTGATCTTCTCTTTTGCTCTTAATGAGAGTGTTAGTGAGCTTACTATTTGTGCTTTTTGCATTTTATGCTCAAGAGCAGCATCTATATAAGTTGCATCACTCACGGGGAATTCTGCAAGGTGTATGCTTTCAAAATCTTCTTTTCCAGTAGCAGCATTAAGGTCTTTATAGAGTTTTTCCATAAAGAATGGTGCAACAGGAGCACTAAGCTTTGCTACGGTCTCAAGACACGTATATAATGTCTGATATGCAGAGATTTTATCTGTGGCATATTCACCTTTCCAGAAACGTCTTCTACTTAATCTTACAAACCAGTTAGACAGATTTTCTTGTACAAAGGTGTCAATGGCTCTAGTTGCTTTGGTAGGCTCATATTCTTCATAAAACTTATCTACAGTTGCGATAAGACTATGAAGTTCTGATAGTATCCATCTGTCTATTTCAGGTCGTTGAGAAAGTTCTATTTCTGCTTCCGCGAAAGAGAAATTATCAAGATTTGCATACAGCGCAAAGAAGTTATATGTGTTGTAAAGCGTCCCGAAGAACTTACGCTTAACTTCTTCTATTCCTTCTAAGTCAAACTTAAGGTTATCCCAAGGGTTTGCGTTAGAAATCATATACCAGCGCGTTGCATCTGGCCCGTATTTTTCTAAGGTCTCAAAAGGATCTGTCGCATTACCAAGACGCTTAGACATCTTTTGCCCATTCTTGTCAAGTACAAGTCCGTTAGAAACTACATTTTTATAAGCAACATCATCAAAGATCATCGTTGCAATAGCGTGCAATGTATAAAACCATCCACGAGTTTGGTCTACACCTTCGGCTATAAAATCTGCCTTGCGCCAAGTGTCGTCTACAAGTTCTTTATTTTCAAAAGGGTAGTGCCATTGTGCATACGGCATAGATCCAGAGTCAAACCATACATCTATAAGGTCTGCTTCACGTGTCATAGGCTGCCCACTATCTGAGACTAGCGTAATTTTATCTACAATGTTTTTATGGAGATCTACAAGCTCATAATTCTCCTCACTCATATCGCCTACTTTAAACCCTTCAAAAGGATCTGCATCCATCACACCTTTGTCAAGTGCTTTTTGGATTTCGGCTTTAAGTTCGGCTATAGAGCCTATGAGTATTTCTTCTTTTCCATCTTCGGTACGCCATATAGGAAGCGGTATTCCCCAGAAACGGCTACGTGATAAATTCCAGTCGTTTGCATTTGCAAGCCAGTTTCCAAAGCGTCCTTCACCTGTAGACTTAGGTTTCCAGTTAATACCAAGGTTAAGCTCGTGCATACGATCTTTAAAATCGGTCACTTTTATAAACCAAGAATCTAGCGGGTAGTAAAGTACCGGCTTATCTGTACGCCAGCAATGTGGGTAACTGTGCACGTACTTCTCTACCTTAAAGGCTTTATTTTCTTCTTTTAAGCGTATCGCAAGTTCCACGTCCATAGAACGTTCTGGAGCCTCACCATCTGCATAATATTCATTCTTAATGTACTTGTTTCCAAACTCTTTGAGCTCAGGGCGAAATTTCCCCTGAAGATCCACAAGCGGCACAAGGTTACCATCTTCATTTTTAATAAGAAGTGGCGGAATTTCTGGTGAAGCTAGTTTTGCAACCAAAGCATCATCTGCACCAAAAGTAGGTGCTGTGTGTACGATACCCGTACCATCCTCTGTAGTTACAAAGTCTCCCGCAATTACTCGGAAAGCATCTTGAGGATTATCATTAGGCTGTACAAAGTCAAAAAGTTGCTCGTAGCGAAGTTCAAGAAGGTCTGCTCCTTTAAATTCTTTAGCTACGAAGTATGGTATTTTTTTATCTCCAGCATTGTATGCGTCTAGTTCTTCTTTCGCGGAAGCGGAAACAAATTTCTTGTCAAACTGCTTAGAGATTAAATTCTTAGCAAGGATAACTTTTACTGGCTCAAATGTGTACTGGTTAAATGTCTCAACGAGAACATAATCTATCTTTTTCCCTACGGTAAGTGCCGTGTTTGAAGGTAGTGTCCAAGGAGTCGTCGTCCAGGCGATAAAGTAGGTGTTCCCGTCTGCAAGTTCTTTTGCAAGTGGATTTTCACCTTGATCTGTAATTTTAAATTGTGCAACCACCGTAGTATCTGTCACATCGCGGTAACAGCCAGGCTGGTTAAGTTCGTGAGAGCTTAATCCCGTTCCCGCCTTAGGAGAATACGGCTGGATGGTGTACCCTTTGTACAGTAAATCTTTGTTATAGATTTGCTTAAGTAGCCACCAAACGGTTTCCATATATTTGGCCTTGTAGGTGATGTATGGATCTTCCATATCTACCCAGTAGCCCATTTTTTCTGTAAGGTCGTTCCAGATATCTGTGTAGCGCATCACGGCTTTTTTACAAGCTTCGTTATACTCTTCTACAGTGATTTTTGTGCCAATATCTTCTTTGGTAATACCAAGTTCTTTTTCAACACCAAGTTCTACAGGAAGTCCGTGTGTATCCCATCCAGCTTTACGCTTTACCTGAAAGCCTTTCATCGTTTTATAACGAGGAAAAATATCTTTAATCGCACGTGCTAGTACGTGGTGTACACCCGGTAGTCCGTTTGCCGAAGGTGGTCCTTCAAAAAACACATACGGTTTTGCTCCTTCTCGAGAAGTAACCGACTTCTCAAAAACGTCATTTTCTTTCCAGTAGGCAAGTACCTCGCTAGCGATGTTAGGAAGGTCTAATCCTTTATATTCAGTGAACTTAGCGCTCATTTTGTAGTCTTTAAATGTTGTGCGCGAATTTACGAGATTTTTAGGCAATAAAGAAGTGCCTCAAGATGATAACATCTTGAGGCACTTCTTTGAAATCTATTAATGACTAAAGTTTGTAAGCAAGCCCTAGTTGAAACACTGAAGCCTTCACAGAATTTTGATTGGTAAGACCTCTAAAGTAGCCTAATTCAATCATCATATTCTCCGAAGCTTTATAGCCTATTCTTGCGCTTGCATCAACCCCTATTTTATCATCATCTTGAAATCGAGATACTACTAGCTCATCACCGTTCTCTACTTCTGTTTCGAAGTTTAGTGTGTAGGTAATTTGCGGACCAAGAAATAAGCTAAAGTCACTACCAATCTTATATTGTAATAGTATAGGTAGCAGAAGCTTACTCTGTTTTACATTTACATATTCTTCATTCTCAAAAAATGTAGGGTCATTTTGGTCAAACACTAGAATTTGACTATAATCTATGTCTAGTTTAGCTCCTTGACTGCTGTAAAGCAATTCTGGTTGTAGCGAGAACTTATCACTGAGGCTAATGTTTATAAAACCACCTGCATAAAAGCCAACTTTGGCATTGAAATCTAAAAAATCATTATTTGAATCTTCAAATTCATAAACGAGATTAGCGTAATTGAGTCCACCTCTTATGCCATAACTTATATCATTTTGAGCATAAGAAACTGTAACTATAAAAAGACAAATTGTTAATGAGAAAATTATTTTTTTCATTCTTTTAAATTAAATTTCAAATATAAACTTACACGTGTTTTCCTACTTCAAAACCGTGCTTTCCGAGGTATTGATTTCCAGAATCTATGGCGTCTTCCTCTAGGGTAGTTCCCATGGAGTCATTCCAGCGGTTAAGGTATCCAAAGAGTGAAATCACTCCCAGCATTTCTACAATCTCACCTTCATCCCAGTATTTATATAATTCTTCCTTGATTTTTGCGTCTACGGCATTTGGTACTTGACTTGCCGCAAGTGAAAAATCAAGCGCAGCACGCTCTGCATCAGAAAAAGCAGCGTGATGTCTGTATTCCCAGATGTTATCTAGTTGTTCTTGCTCTGCGCCATAACGTTCTGCAGCACGTATCGCGTGCGCCTGGCAGTAACGACATCCAGTAGCATTACTAGAAACCCAAGCAATCATACGTTTCAAGGCAGAAGTCACTCGGCCTTGATTTGCCATCACGGCTTTGTTAAGATTTATAAATGCGCGCGAGATATCAGGACGACGCTGCATTGTAAGTACAGAGTTAGGACAAAAACCTAGCGTCTCATTAAAAAATAGCGCAAGTTCTTTGGTTGTCTCATCATGTTCGGCAGAGAGTGGTGTTACTAATGGCATCGTATATATTTTAAATTAATGTTCTTATTTACGCTTTCGCGAAAGCAATATAGGCATTTTATCTACCAATTTTGTACCTTCATATTTCAAGCAAAACACACATAAAATGGCTGGACATACAGTAACTACAATTTATAAGCAAGGAATGCAATTTGAAACAGATAGCCCTACTGGTTATAAAGTTTTAATAGATACCTCTCCAGAAAACGGAGGTAATAACGACGGAATGGGTCCCAAGGCGATGATGCTTTCTGGTCTTGCGGGATGTACTGGTTTAGACATTGTTTTTGTGCTAAATAAAATGAGGGTAGACGTGCCTAAATTTAAAATGATTGTAAAAGGGGAACTCACAGAGGAGCACCCTAAAACATATCACACCGTATGGCTAGATTATCACTTTTATGGTGATGACTTAAATGAAGAAAAAATCCAAAAAGCAGTAACACTCTCTGAAGAGCAATACTGTGGAGTGATGGAAATGTTTAGAAAATTTGCCGATTTAAAAGTAGGCGTACACTTTCACGCACTTTCTGAATTAAATGAAGAGAGCGAAAACTAGAACAATGAAAAAACTATTGAGTTTCCTGTGCATACTTCCAATAATAGCGTCTGCTCAGGATTCAAAAACTTTTACTAGAGATAAAGAATTTTACATACGTGGCAACACTGCCGTGGTGGGTAATAATATATTAAGCAAAGACTCAGAAAAACCATTTAATGATCTCGAGAAAATAAACGATGAGTTCAAAATGCGCTATGTGGATATTGATAATGATCAAAGCACATGGAGTTCAAGTAGCGCTCACTTAGCGTTGAGAGAAGGAGTAAAGGTTGTGTATGCTGGATTGTATTGGTCGGGAACTTATCATGGTGAGCGCAGTGGAAAACGTCTCAAAGATGGTCAGGTTTACCACAAAAAACTAGACGATCGTGCTCATGATATAAGAGCCGTAAAATTAAAATTACCTGGTGGCACGTATGAGAATATACAAGGCTCGCTCATTTATGATGGCGAGGATGCGACACATAACTCTATAAGCTCTCGAGCGCCTTATGCATGCATGGCAGACGTTACAGCATTAGTACAAGGTGATATTAATGGCCAAGTGACTGTAGCAAATGTAAGTGCAACCCAAGGTGAAATCATAGGAGGAAGCTCTGCTGGGTGGTTGTTGTATGTGGTGTATGAAGATGAGACACAGCCCTTACAATATGTGACTACCTTTCACGGATTTGAATTTGTAAATAAAAAAGCTATCGAAGTCGATTTTGGTAATTTTCAATCTTCAGAAAAAGGAGAGTTAGAAACAGCGATTACCATTGGAGCTTTAGAAGGTGATGGGACTCTAGGTCGTGATGAGATAGGTATTTTTGATCCTAAAACGAAGGTTTTTGTTACGCTAGATAATAGCGTGAGAGCATCAAGTAATTTCTTTAATAGCACCATAACTATTAATGACAAGAGAGCCACAAATAGAATTCCTAATAGTCTAAATACGTTAGGCTTTGATCTTGCAAAGATAAAAATCCCAACTGCTCAGAACACGATTATAGCAAATAGTACAGGAGGGGTGAAAATGAGATTTAAGACAAGATCAGATCGATTTTTCTTATTCTTTACTGCATTCCAAACAACGATAAGTGAGCGTTTTTACAAAGAAAAAAATAACATTGTTGCCAGTGTTACTTCTAGTGAGCAATTGGTAACAGCGCAACCACCCAAGAAGGTGATTACAAATCAGCAAGTTGCTATTGCAGCGCCACCAGCTCCAGAGGATCCTAAGCCAATATATGTTGCCCCAGAAGTTGTAAATAAAGAGCTTGCTTCGCTACTGGAAAAGCCATCGCTTAAGGTTGAAAATATTGGAGCGGGATACTATATAGTAACTAACGTATTTTCAAATGCTACAAATGCAGAAAACTGGATGAGTGTTCTTACTGATAAAGGTCTCGAACCTCAAATGTTTTTTCGTCCAGATAACAACTACTTTTATGTTTTTGTAGATGCTGGAATGAATGCTTCTGCTCTTTATGAAAAATTAGAAGAAGTAAGAACAATGCCCGACTTAAAAGAAGCATGGATGCTCAAAATTAACCTTGATTAATGCGCTGGACTTTAAAACCAAAACCAGAAGCACAAAAAGTAGCAAAACTAGCACAAGAGCTGGGAGTAGAAGCTCCTATTGCAACACTCCTTATACAGCGAGATATTGACACGTTTGAGAAAGCAAAAAACTTTTTTAGACCCTCGCTAGATGCTTTGCACGATCCATTCTTGATGAAAGATATGGATAAAGCTGTAGCACGTATCGAGCAGGCAATAGCTCAAGGCGAAAATATTCTCGTTTTTGGTGATTATGACGTAGATGGTACCACGAGTGTTGCCTTGATGAGTTCTTATCTCGATACCATTCACCCGCAGGTGGCAACATATATTCCAGATCGCTATGCAGAGGGTTATGGTGTTTCTTATATGGGTATAGACTTTGCGGCAGATAATGATATGACACTCATTATCGCACTAGATTGTGGTGTGAAAGCGATTGAGAAAGTAGCTTATGCAAAAGAAAAAGGAATCGACTTTATTATTTGTGATCACCACAGACCCGGTGATGAGCTGCCAGATGCGGTTGCTATTTTAGACCCAAAAAGAGAAGATTGCTCATATCCTTATGATGAGTTATGCGGGTGTGGTGTAGGTTTTAAATTAATAAGTGCAATTGCGCTTTCGCGAAAGCAAAACTTTGAAGAGCTTCTTCCTTACCTAGATCTTGTTGCCACCGCAATAGGCGCAGATATTGTACCTATCACAGGAGAAAACAGAATACTTGCCTATCACGGACTTAATGTGATAAATCAAGCACCTCGAGCAGGTTTTGAAGCCATTATAAAGCAAGTCAAAAAGGAAACCCTTACCATCACAGATGTTGTTTTTATCATAGGCCCACGTATAAATGCTGCGGGAAGAATGGTACACGGTAACCACGCGGTGATCTTATTACGAGAGACAGATCTAGCGACAGCAACCAAGTTTGCATCAGAGATAGAGCAATATAACTCCGACCGAAAGGAAGCAGATAAGAGTATTACTCAGCAAGCTCTAGATCAAATTATAGAGAATCAAGAGGAGGGAAATAAAACCACAGTTGTTTTTCAAGAAGACTGGCATAAAGGGGTGATAGGGATTGTGGCTTCTAGACTTATTGAGACATATTACAGACCTACGCTTGTTTTTACAAGAAGTGGTGATAAGTATGCAGCCTCTGCTAGATCTGTAAAAGGTTTTGATGTATATAATGCCCTACACGAGTGTGCGGAGCATATAGAGCAGTTTGGTGGACATAAGTATGCTGCAGGACTTACTTTGTTACCAGAGCAATATGAGGCTTTTAAAGCAAAGTTTGAGGAGGTGGTTGCCGCTAGTTGCGATGAGCGCTTGCTAGTGCCAGAAATTTCTATAGACAGTGAGATAAACCTCGTAGATATTACGCCTAAGTTTCACCGTATTATAAAGCAGTTTGCGCCGTTTGGGCCACGTAATATGTCACCTACATTTATGACTAAAAACTTGACAGATACTGGTTATGGTAAAAAAGTAGGAGCAGATCAAACACATCTTAAAGCGGCTGTTGTTCAAAACAGCAGAGGTTCACAGATAGGTTGTATAGGTTTTAATCTAGGCGATAAGTATGATTTAATTACAAATAAAAAGGCATTTATGGCAGCCTACGCTATAGATGAAAATGAGTGGAATGGTAATGTGAGTTTGCAGTTGCGATTAAAAGATATTAAAGCTTGAGATCAAGTTTTTCATTTGATAAGGAATAATTAATCTGCGCGCATAATTGTTAAAATAAAAGAGCTTGTCTATGCCTTGTCCAGTGTAGGAGGTTTTCTTGCTTCATTTAGACTATTATTCGACAAGTATGTTAAAAATTTGTGATATGGGTTGTGTTTTCTTAAATTTATGTTAACACTCAACATAAATACACCCTATGGCAACCACAAAAAAATCAAACAATGAGATATACGAAATCATTGAAGTAGCATTAGTGACCTTTTGTTTGGCCATAGTAATGATTGTATTTTATCAATATCATGATACAAATGCTATTGAAGATGCTCACTCATCTTTTGCAATTTCTATGGATACTTGGGACAAGCAAATAACGAGCACAATAAATAATTAAAAGGCTCCATATCTTTTAAAAAGTAAAAATCCCTTCAATTGAAGGGATTTTTACTTTTTAAGTTTTATTTCAAAAAATCCAAGATTAACTTGACAACCTCCTCTGGTTTTTCTTCTTGAATAAAGTGCTTGGCTTCTAGTAGGTGTATATTTTCTTCTTTTATATTTAGAGAAGATTGTAGTTGGGTTTTTTGAGGTTCTATGCGTAAGAAGGTGTCTTCTTTTCCCCAAATCACTGTGGTTGGTATATCAAGACTTTTAGTGAGTGAGGTGTAATCTGGTAAGGTGTTGCAAGTTTGCGTAAAGAAGTAATACATCCCTCTTGTTTTACCTTCTCGTAATGGTGTTTTATATCCTGTCACGTCTATCTCGTTGAGATTGTTTTGTAAGATTCCCGATTTAAATAAATTTCTGAGCATCACATTTGTGGTAATGCCATTACGGTAACCCCACATAGCCGTGCGAGCCATAAACCCTTCCTTAAATCGTACGGGAGGATCAAAACCTTCTTCGTAAATAATGGTATTGAGAAGTATGAGATTATTAATGCGCTGTGGTTGTTTTTTGAGCAACTCCCAGGTCCAAAGACCGCCAGCGTCGTGCATCACGTGAGACCAGGTTGTGATGTTGAGACTATCTAGTAGCTCGAGTAATCGTTGCGCGTGATTTTCTTCAGAATAGATGTCGTAGCCTTTAGGGTTGTCACTGCTTCCGTAACCCAGCATATCTGGAATAATCACTCGGTAGCCTGCATCTACAAGTGGGTCTATCATTTTTCGATAAAGCCAGCCAGATGTAGGTACGCCGTGTAAGAGCACAATCACTTTATCGCTTTTACCCTTATCTATATAAGCGATAGCGCCATCACTAGTGTTGAAAGTTTTCTGATTTTGGCGAAAGCCATCATACGTTATTTGCCCTTTACGAGCAGTGGTAGATTGGTATGGTTTGCAAGAAAAAAGTGCAATAGCACAGAGAGTAAGAACTAGAAATCGCATCAAAAAGTTTTTCTAAAGATAGCGAAGTCTACTATGAAATTGATTTTGAGGCCTTATTTCTTGAGAAACTCCTCGAGTTTAAAGCCATTCTCATCATACACTCCATAAGTATAGTGCGCAATCCAGTCACCTATGTTGTAATAGGTGCTGTTTTCTCCCACCTGTATGGTCATAGGTAAGTGACGGTGCCCAAAAACAAAATAATCATAGTGAGCAGTCTCAAGTTTGCGCTTTGCATAAGCTGCAAGCCACTCATTTTCTTCCCCAAGAAACACGTGATCATCATCACCAGAGATGAGCTTGTTTTTTACAGACATATACTGAGCAATTTTCATCCCAATATCTGGATGTCCCCAGCGAAATAACCACTGAAAAAACTTACCACGGAAGACTTTCTTCATACGCTTATAGCCATTATCTCCAGGGCCTAAGCCGTCTCCGTGACCTAAAAAGAACTTCTTATCATCTATGGTAAACACTTTAGGGTCGTGATAAACGGGAATGCCCAGCTCTTCTTCAAAATAGCCGTTCATCCATAGGTCGTGATTCCCTACAAAAAAATAAATCTCGATGCCCTCATCACGCATCTCGGCAAGTTTGCCTAGTGTGCGCACAAAACCTTTAGGCACTACAGTTTTATACTCAAACCAAAAGTCAAAAAGATCACCCATTAAGAAAATAGCCTGTGCATCCTTGCGAGCCATCTCTAGCCACTGCAAGAATATGCGCTCTCGCGGTCTACTTTCCTCCATAGTGGGAGCGCCCAAGTGGTTATCACTTGAGAAGTATATTTTCTTTCCTTTTGGGAGGTTAATAGTCATCTAGAGTTGATCTGCCGCGTGCCACTCTGCATAGCTTGTTGCTGTTTCAGAAAGGCGTAGTGAGTGTAATTTTATTGTATCTGGTAAAAATGATTGAATCTTTGCAGCAAAGTCTATCACCATCATCTCACTTGTAGGCTGGTAATCTACAAGTAGTACATCGTGACCACGATCAGATAGTTCTTTTGCAAGCTCTACGTGCGGTGTGTTTTTATTAAAAACGGTAGCGTGATCAAAAACGTTTACAATCTCTCTATTTACAATTTTCTTTAAGTCACCAAAATCGATAACCATTCCCAGCTTTGCGTTGCCCATATCTGTAATAGGTTCTCCTATTACGGTAACGCTAAGTTTGTAACTGTGCCCGTGTACATTCTTGCACTTGCCGTCATAGCCATAAAGCGCGTGACCTGTCTCAAAGGTAAACTGTTTTGTAATTCTAATTTTTGACATACTGTATTATTGGTTTTCGCTTTCGCGAAAATTGAAACCTATACGACTTAACGTCTGTTTCTAAATTTGTTGTACAAAACTACGATAATCAATACAAGTCCCAAGATGAGGAACAAACCGTTACCGCTTAAAAAGCTCATAATGTCCATAATTAGTTGTTTTTAATTGTTGAGTTTTTACCTATTTGTATACTCACAAATATTATATAAATCATCCACAGGACCTGAAATATTTGCAAAATCCAACTAAGATTAATGAGTGTGCTATTTGCAGTAATTATCTCCTGTGACGCCTCTGTGTGTTTTGCTAAGTAATTTAAATCTCGCACAAAATATATTATGTAAGAAAAAGTCAGAATTCCAACTACACTAAATGAAAGGTATATATAATTTGCAAAATTGTCTTTAAATTTTCTAATTAGACTTCTAGTTAGAAAAACGAGACAAAATGTTAATACTGCAAATAAAATGAATATTATTCTTTGGTCTATTATAAAGTAAGTGTCGTGAACGTTTATATCAAGAGTGTCATTTTCAAAAACACTTATTTTAAACACTCCAATAGTCAAAAATAAAAATAGCAGTGTGGTTAAAAAGAACAAATATGTATTAGTCTTTTTCATTAATACCCCACAACTTTTCTAACTCTTTCTATCACTCCATTTGCAACCTTGGTCGCTTTTTCTGCTCCTACTTTTAATGCAGCATCTATCTCGTTGAGGTTATTCATATAGTACGCATACTTCTCGCGTTGTGCAGCATACTTCTCTATGATTACTTCATATACAGCTTGCTTTGCGTGACCGTAGCCAAAATCTGTGCGTTTATAATTTTCGCGTAAGCGTTCTACTTGTTCTGGAGTTGCTAGTAATTTATAAAGGTTAAATACATTACAGCCCTCTGTTTCCATAGGTTCCTCCATAGGAGTGCTGTCTGTTTTTATCCCCATAATTTGCTTACGTAGCTTCTTGTCTGGTAAAAAGATATCTATAATATTTCCTTTAGACTTAGACATCTTTGCGCCGTCTGTGCCTGGTATATACATTGTCTCCTCATTATGACTTGCTTCTGGCAGCACAAAAACTTCTGTTCTTGTAGCTGCGTGAAAACGGCTTGCCACGTCGCGCGTCATCTCAATATGCTGCGCTTGATCTTTACCCACGGGTACAACCTCTGCATCATACAGCAAGATATCTGCCGCCATAAGCATAGGGTAGGTAAATAAACCTGCGTTTACATCTTCTAGACGGTCTGCTTTATCCTTAAAACTGTGAGCAAGTGTAAGTCGCTGGTACGGGAAGAAACAGCTCAAATACCAAGTAAGCTCTGCCGTTTGTGGTACGTCACTCTGTCTGTAAAAAACCGTTTTATTAATGTCAAGACCAAAGGCCAGCCACGTAGCTGCTGTACTGTAGGTGTTGTGACGTAGCTGTGCTCCATCTTTTATTTGCGTGAGCGAGTGCATATCTGCAATAAAGAGAAAAGACTCATTTGCAGGATTATTTGCCATCTCAATCGCTGGTATAATAGCTCCTAGTAAATTTCCTAAGTGTGGTGTGCCTGTACTTTGCACTCCGGTAAGTATTCTTGACATAAAATTTGAGTAAAAAGCAAAGTTAACTTTTTCTGTTCATTGCATAGGCTGAATTACCTATTTTTGGAAGAATGCACATATTAAGAAAAATAGCGGTCGCACTTTGGAAAGTATGGTTTTACTTTTTGATGCTCGTGGTCATTCTCATATTATCCCCATTACTTATTATAAGTATTCTTAAGGAGACCTGGTATGGTATGTTTTTTAGACTTGCTCAAATATGGGCACGCACAATTATGCTGCTTATGGGATTATTTCCAAAAGTGACTCGTGAAGAAAAGTTTGTACGTGGCAAAGGATATATGCTGGTGAGTAACCACACCTCTATGATGGATATCTTGCTTATGTTGCACCTTGCAAAAAGTCCTTTTGTATTTGTGGGGAAAGCAGAGCTTGCAAAGCTCCCGCTTTTTGGGTTTTTCTATAAACGTACGTGTATTCTTGTAGATAGAGGTAACGCGCGTAGCCGCAAGCAGGTTTTTGATCAAGCACAGCGCAGGCTCAGTCAGGGGTTTAGTATCTGTATTTTTCCAGAAGGTGGCGTGCCAGATGATACTTCTATCGTGCTAGACACTTTTAAGGATGGTGCTTTTAGACTTGCTATAGATCATAAGCTGCCTATCGTGCCTATGACGTTTTATGACAATAAGAAGAGATTTCCTTATTCATTCTTTGAAGGTGAGCCTGGTGTGATGCGTGCAAAAGTACATTCATTTATACCTACAGAAGGAATGACTCAAGACGATAAAAAGCCGCTTAGGGAGCAAACAAGAGCTATAATTTTAGAAGAATTGAAAGGGGTTTAAGTACGCTTTCGCGAAAGCGTAATAACCACCATAAAAAATAAAAGGCTCCGTAACCAGCGGAGCCTTTCTTGTTATCATTGCAAGCGCAACGATTACCTAACCAACTAAAAAACTAACCTAATACCAAGTAAACTACACTTGGCATAGCTTCTTTACTAGAACTTATAACTTACACCCGTATACACGCCTATGTAATACGGCTGAAAGTCTACCACTGTATTATCAAAACTGTTGAGTTGATATTTAAGTGACGGTTCTAGATTAAATATGATTTTTTTTGTGAATTTATAATCTAATCCTACACCTAGATTTGTTGTGAAGCTTAGATCATTTACACCATTTGCAGTACCCAAACTTGTGTTGAGTTCTGATGATTTTAAGATAACATTATTGTCATTGAGAAAGAGTGTGCTTACCCCACCTATGAGCGATAGCCCAACGCGTTTATCTGAAATTACATAAATAGCTTCTAGCGGTACTTCTACGTAGCTTAGTTGCTGTTGTAAGGAGCCGTTAGAAGTTGCACCTATTCTTGATATAGCATTATCTGCAGTAAAACTATGTTGAGTAGCCGGATTGTCTAAAATGGCTAGTGCTTTTACATTGTCATTAAATGAAATTCCTCGTACACTGCGTCCTAATCCATTAGTAGAAAATGATACTTCATTAGTATTATAACTTAAGTCCACATTGCTTACTCCAGTACGTATTTTAAATTTTGGACTTATGGCATAGCTTACTTGAACCCCGTAACTTAAATTCACATCACCAGATTTATCATTATCTGCAAACTGTTTGTCTAATCCAGAACCTCCAAAATCGCCGTAATAGACGGGAGCAGCTACGGCACCAATATCCCAGCGCTTCATGGTAGTGTTATCAACTACTTGAGCAAGCTCTTCCTGTTGCAAGGTTTCTATTTTCTGAGCTTCGTTTATGAGGTTTTTATTGTTATTAGTATTCTCGTCTAGTGTGTTTGTTTGAGCAATCGCATTAGTGCTTTTTTGTATGGATTCATTATTATCAACTTCAGGTTTTTCTACATAAAGCTGGCTATTTGAATTTGCTGTGCTTGGTTGAGGTAAATGTGCTTGATGAGCAATTTCCTCACTATTTGTTTGTTCTTTTGTAACGCTTGATTTGTTTGGACTGCTTTGATGTGCATTTTCAGGTCCATTCTTGTTTCCTCTAGACGCCAGGGAAGTATTTTTTGAATTTCTTGGCGTCGCATTGTTTTTTATACTCGAAGTAGTCTGAGAGTCGTTACGAGTCACAAGCTTATTACCTTCTTCATTATTTTTTGTTACTTGAGTAACGCCAGAGCTTGTGGTTTTATCCTCTTGTGAAACGTTGTTTTTATTATCGATGCTTGGTACATCTACAATCTGGATATTATCTTGATTGTCAGTATTAAAAAATAAGCTACCTATACCAAAAAGTAATAGGAATGCCGCAGCAAGACCACCTAACTTCCACCAGAATGGGATTATCTTTTTATCTTCCTTTTCTTCTTGTTCTGCAAGAATGTTATTCCACACACGATCACTAGGGTGCGATTCAAAATCTTTGAATTTCTCTTGAAATAATCTATCTATGTTCTTCTTCTCCTTCATTATTGTATGTGAGATTTGCTTTTGGGGTTAAACTGGCTCATCTCAATTTTTTCTTTTAATATTCCTCGGGCGCGTGCAAGGTTTGATTTTGAGGTGCCCTGAGAAATTGCAAGCAATGTTGATATTTCTTTGTGTGAGTGCCCATCCATCACATATAGGTTAAAAACCATTCTGTATCTATCTGGGAGCTCTTGTATAATCTTAAGTAAGAAATCAAGAGGAATACTTTCTTCTTCTATCTCAACTTCTACTTCTTTTATATTCTCTTCGTTAACTAGATTAAAAACACCTGGTTTTCGATAGCGCTGTAAGGCCGTATTTATAGCTATTCTTTTAAGCCATCCCTCAAAAGAACCTTTATTCTTATACTGATTTACTTTGTCAAAGATGGTTATAAAGGCATCTTGCAGAATATCTTCTGCTTCTGCATAATTAGGAGCATACTTTAAGCATACAGAAAACAAAACGCTAGCGTAGCGATTGTATAATTCTGCTTGAGCTTTAGGTAGCTTCTTCTTGCAGTTCTTTATAAGTTGGTCTTGACTCAACCGTTGGTTCGTTTTTAAATTCTTATTCTAAAATAAGAACAGATATCAACTATGAAATTTGCTTATGCAAGCTTTCGATATCTAAGATGGATGTTTACGTATATTATATGCCTTAATTTTTATTTAGTTAACTCTTTACAGATGCTTAAATAATAAAAAGGTTGCGTTTAAAATACAAAAACCTCCCATAAAGGAGGTTTTTATTATCAATATGATATAATTGCTTACTGGTTTGATAACTTGATTGCTTCATGAATTTTCGTTTCTAGCTCGTCCATAAGATCTGGGTTATCTAGTAATAATGCCTTTACAGCATCTCTTCCTTGCCCTAGCTTAGTATCTTGATAGCTAAACCATGATCCAGCTTTCTTTACAATCTCATAGTTGACACCTATATCAATAATCTCTCCTACTTTTGATACTCCTTCACCATACATAATATCAAATTCTGCCATGCGGAACGGTGGTGCAACTTTGTTTTTTACAACCTTAACTCGAGTTTTGTTACCTATCACGTTTGCATTACTATCCTTGATCTGTGTAGAACGTCGTATGTCTAAACGTACAGAAGCATAAAACTTAAGAGCATTACCACCTGTTGTAGTCTCTGGGTTTCCAAACATTACCCCAATCTTCTCGCGGAGTTGGTTAATGAAGATCACCGTACAGTTAGTCTTGCTTATAGACCCAGTAAGTTTACGAAGCGCTTGAGACATTAAACGAGCGTGAAGTCCCATTTTTGAGTCTCCCATCTCGCCTTCTATCTCACTTTTAGGAGTAAGTGCTGCAACCGAATCGACTACAACAATATCAATAGCTCCCGAGCGTATAAGATTGTCTGCAATTTCTAGAGCTTGCTCACCGTTATCTGGTTGTGATATAATTAAGTTGTCAATATCTACTCCTAGCTTTTCTGCATAAAAACGGTCAAAAGCGTGCTCTGCATCAATAAATGCAGCAATACCTCCAGCTTTTTGTGCTTGAGCAATGGCATGTAGCGTTAAGGTGGTTTTACCAGAAGATTCTGGGCCATAAATTTCAATAACACGACCTCTAGGATATCCTCCTACACCTAAAGCAACATCTAGCCCTAGAGAACCTGTTGGTATGGACTCTACATCCACGATAGCTTGATCTCCCATCTTCATCACGGCTCCCTTACCGTAAGTCTTGTCTAGCTTATCTAGGGTGAGTTTAAGGGCTTTTAATTTTGCATCTTTTTCACTACTCATATCTTCAGTTTTGTATTGTAAATTTAATTGTTAAATAATGGGTAAACAAGGTGCGCTTTCGCGAAAGCGTAAAAATTTTAACATAATTCTTATCGATGTAGACGCAACCAATTAATTATTATTGCATCTTAGCAACGAGATTAAGTCTAACGCACACCAAACACATTATTCCCGACGTTTTGTCAAAGATACTAAAATTTGGAATCTTTACTAAAATTAGGAAGGCCACAGCTACAAAGTATTAAAAAAATTACGACGACATTAAATAAAATGTAAACCTGAATTAGCCAAAATTCACAAAAAAATGCCCGCAGGATAGACCTCCGGGCATTTTTTGTGCCCTTAATTCAAAGACTTATATTTGCCGGAAGAAATAATTCTTTTAACTTAAAACGAAAGTATAGCATGCAACTGTACAACAAATTAAGCGCAAAAGAGAGAGCACAGCTTATAGAAGAGGCGGGAGAAGAACGTCTTACACTCTCTTTTTACCAGTATCACAAGATTGGAAATCCAGAACTTTTTAGAAACCACCTTTTTGTAGCTTGGGATGAAATGGAAGCCTTGGGTCGTATTTATGTCGCAAATGAAGGTATAAATGCCCAAATGTCTGTTCCAGCCAAAAAATTTACAGCATTTAAGGAATTTCTGGACGGTATAAACTTCCTAGAGAATGTACGCCTCAATATTGCGAGAGAGCAAGACGATAAGTCGTTCTTAAAACTCAAGGTAAAAGTGCGTAAGAAGATTGTGGCAGATGGACTGGTAGATGATACTTTTGATGTAACAAACAAAGGAGTTCACGTAGACGCTTCTACTTTTAATGAACTTATAGAAGACGAGAATACAGTACTTGTTGATATGCGTAATCATTATGAGAGTGAGATAGGGCATTTTAAAAACGCAGTTACTCCAGACGTAGATACCTTTAGAGATAGTCTTGATATTATAGAAGAAGATCTAAAAGATCATAAGGAGGATAAAAAACTTGTGATGTACTGTACAGGTGGAATACGTTGCGAAAAGGCAAGTGCTTATTTTAAACATAAAGGCTTTAAAAATGTTTTCCAGCTAGAGGGAGGAATCATCGAGTACGCCCGTCAGGTGGAAGCAGAAAAGCTTGATAATAAGTTTAAGGGAAAGAATTTTGTTTTTGATCACCGTCGTGGGGAGCGTATCTCAGACGATGTTATCTCAAACTGCCACCAGTGTGGAACTCCTTGTGATGAGCATGTAAACTGTGCAAATGAAGCTTGCCATTTACTCTTTATACAATGTGAGGAATGTGCAAAGGCTAATGAAAACTGCTGCTCTACAGAGTGCGCAGAGATTAATGCATTGCCATACGAAGAGCAAAAGAAATTACGTTCTGGTAAAGGAAATAGTAATAAGATTTTTAAGAAAGGTAGATCAGAAAAGCTGGCTTTTAAGAAGTAAACAGCAGAAAAAGAATCTGTTATTTTTGATTTTGGAAAAGGCGCTATAGATTACCTATCTTTATCGATAGTTCATTTTGAACATAAATATAACGCGTACACGCGGCTGTTACTCTCTTAACGATTGATATAGAGCGATGTACATTTAAATATACAAAATATGGCATGTGGCAGTTGTGGCACAGGTGAAGACGGATCTCCTAAAGGTTGTAAGAACAATGGAACCTGCGGAACCGACGGATGTAATAAACTTACAGTCTTTGACTGGCTTTCTAATATGTCCCTTCCTGATGGACAAGAAGCTTTTAACTACGTAGAGGTACGTTTTAAAAACGGACGTAAGAACTACTATAAAAACGCAGAAAACGTTACGCTAAGCATAGGTGATATTGTAGCTACTCAAGCAGAGTCTGGTCACGATATCGGGATGGTAACACTTACTGGTGAGCTTGTGCGTGTACAAATGAAACGCAAGAAGGTAAAACCAGACACCCCAGATACACTCAAAATTTACCGTAAAGCAACACAAAGAGATATTGATATCTGGACCACCGCGCGTGAGAAGGAAGAAAGTATGAAGGTGCGTGCTAGACAGATAGCGATACGTCTCAACCTACAAATGAAAATCTCTGATATTGAATTTCAAGGAGATGGATCTAAAGCAACTTTTTACTATACAGCAGAGGATCGTGTAGATTTTCGTCAACTCATAAAAGAATTTGCTCAAGATTTCCGTACTCGTATTGAGATGAGACAGATAGGGCTACGTCAGGAAGCTGCTCGTCTAGGTGGTATAGGTTCTTGTGGTCGTGAGTTATGTTGTTCTACGTGGTTAACAGATTTTAGATCTGTAACTACGAGCGCAGCTAGATATCAACAGTTGTCTCTTAATCCACAAAAGCTCGCTGGACAGTGTGGGAAATTAAAATGCTGTCTCAATTATGAGCTAGATGCTTACATGGATGCGCTTAAAAGCTTTCCAAAAAGTGAGACAAAATTATATACTCAAAAAGGAACTGCAGTTTGCCAGAAAATTGACATTTTTCAAGGACACTTATGGTATGCCTACGAGGGGGAATGGATGAACTGGCACAAGCTTACTACAGATCATGCAAACGAGATTATTGCTGCAAATAAAAAGAAAGAACCAGTAGCCAGCCTAGAAGAATTTGCTGCCGAACTTATAGAAGAAACAGTAATAGACTTTGGGAATGTGGTAGGGCAGGATAGTCTTACTCGTTTTGATAAGCCTAAAACTACAAACAAGCGCCGCAATAACCGTAAAAGAAAATCTTCTGGCAACGGAAACAAGCCTCAAGGAGATAGATCAAAATCTAAAGGGCGCACACCTAGAAAACCCAATCAAGATGGTGTAAAAGGTCCAAGACCCGTAGCAAAGAAAGGTCAAAAGCCACAGGCCAAGGCACCTAGGCCAGAAAGTAAAGGACCAAGACCAGAAGGTAAGGGTCCTAGACCAAAAAAGAGAGGGCCAAGGCCGCAGGGTAAGGGTGATAACACAAAAGGTAGTGCTAGTCAGAAACCAGCTCAAGAAGGTCAAAAAGGTGGGGGATCAAAACCAGCAAATAAAAATAAAAGGCGTCCTCAAAAACCAAAACCTAATGCGTAACGTATTACTAGGTATACTCATTGTAGTATGTATTTCATGTGATTCAAAACAAGTGTATCATTCATATACTTCGTTAGGTAGCTCATGGGATATAAATGAACCTGTGGTTTTAGAGGTTAACGAGCTTGATAGTGTGCCTTTGTATGACGCATTTATCACCGTTCGTAATAACAATCAGTATCCTTACAGTAATCTGTTTTTGATTACAGAGATGCAGTTTCCGAAGGGGCGTACATACACAGATACACTCGAGTACGAAATGGCAAATCCAGACGGAACGTGGATGGGTACTGGTTTTGGAGATATTAAAGAAAGTAAATTGTTGTATAGAGAAGGAGTACGCTTTCGCGAAAGCGGAACCTATACCTTTACTATAAAACATGCAGTTAGAAAAAACGGAAACATAGCTGGAGATGCTTATCTAGAAGGAATTACCGAAGTAGGATTACGTATTGAAAAGCAAGAATAAACACATCATAATGGCAAAACAAACACCTCCAAAAAAAGCTACAAAAAAAAGCGAAGGAGACTACAGTAAATATATTTCTTGGTTTTGGCGACTATTTGCAGGAGGAGTCACACTAGTAGTTCTATTATTCTTACTTGCGAGTTGGAATGTTTTTGGAACGCTCCCCACCTTTGAAGAACTTGAAAATCCAGAAAGCAATCTTGCTACAAAAATTATCTCTGTAGATGGAAAGCAGCTGGGTACTTATTACAACGAAAATAGAACACCTATCAAGTATGAGCAACTACCACAAAACCTTGTAGATGCTCTTGTCGCTACAGAAGATGAGCGTTACTATGAGCACTCTGGCATAGACTTTAGAGGGACGGCTAGAGCCATTGCATATTTGGGTAAAAATGGTGGGGCAAGTACGGTAACACAACAACTTTCTAAATTGTTATTTTCAAACCCTCCTAGCTCTACATTTGAGCGTCTTCTTCAAAAGGCAAAAGAGTACGTAATTGCAACAAGGTTAGAGCGCCAGTATACAAAGCAAGAAATCATTGCGATGTATCTCAATAAATTTGACTTTTTATTTAACGCCATTGGTATAAGCTCTGCTGCTCGTATTTACTTTAATAAAGATGTAAAAGATCTTGATTTGCATGAGAGCGCAGTCTTTGTGGCTATGCTTAAGAATCCAAGGCAATATAATCCACATCGTGAGATTTCTAAGGAGAAATCTTTAAGTAGACGCAATCAAGTCTTCAAACAGATGGAAGTAAACGGTATGATTACTACTGCCGAAAAAGATTCCCTCACAGCATTACCTATGGAAGTAAAATTTACTCCAGAAGGGCATGCAGATGGTACGGCAACGTACTTTAGAGAAAACCTCAAGAAATTCATGGCTTCATGGATTAAAGAGAATCCTAAAGGAGAAGATGCAGAGGGTAATATCACGTATTATAATATCTACCGTGACGGCCTTACGATAACGACAACTATAGATTCTCGTATGCAGAAAATGGCAGAAGATGCTGTTGCTGCACATATGCCAAGGTTGCAAGCCGAGTTTGATAGACAAAACGAGAAAAACAAAACAGCTCCTTTTAGAGATATTGAAGAGGAAGATGTGGAGCGCATTTTTAATAATGCTATAAAAAGCTCATCTCGCTGGCGCAAACTTAAAGCGCAAGGGAAAACAGAAGATGCAATCAGAAAATCATTTGATGTAAAAACAGACATGACCATTTTTACATGGGCTGGAGAGGTAGATACATTAATGACTCCGCGCGATTCTATACGTTACTATAAGAAATTTTTACGTACAGGGATGATGTCTATGGTACCTCAAACTGGGGAAGTGCGCGCATGGGTAGGTGGTATTAATATGAACCACTTTCAATATGATCACGTACAATTAGGAAAACGCCAGGTAGGATCTACCTTCAAACCTTTCTTATATGCAACAGCAGTAGATCAATTACATTTATCCCCATGTGATACTTTGCCTAATACGCTCTACACAATACCTGCGGGAGCTCACGGTAATACAAAAAACTGGACTCCAGAAAATTCTGGAGGAGAGATGGGAGGTATGTTAACTATGAAGGAAGCACTTGCTCGGTCTATAAATACAATTTCTGCGAGGCTTATGGATAAGGTAGGGCCGCGACCAGTTATTGATCTTGTAAGTAAATTAGGTGTTGATACAAAGGATATTCCAGCAGTGCCTTCTATCGCTCTGGGTACAGCAGATCTAAGCGTCTATGAGATGGTATCTGCATACGGCGCTTTTGCAAACCAAGGGGTTTATGTAAAGCCACAAATTGTAAGTACAATACAAGATAAAAATGGAACTATTTTATACCAGCATGTACCAGAGACTAGGGATGTCTTAAGTGCAGAGAGTGCATATGTAACTTTACAATTAATGGAAGGTGTAACGCGCTCAGGATCTGGTGCAAGATTGCGTCATACATGGCATAAAGATGCTGTCTATCGTAATGCCGTAACGGGTTACCCATACGGTTTTGATAATGCTATTGCTGGTAAAACGGGTACTACACAAAATCAAAGTGATGGATGGTTTATGGGTATTGTACCTAATCTTGTAACTGGAGTTTGGGTAGGAGGAGATGATCGTGCTGTACACTTCCCAGGCATTGGTTATGGTCAGGGAGCAACCATGGCACTTCCTATCTGGGGAATGTATATGAAAGAAGTATATAAAAATGAAGATCTAAAAATCTCAAAAAGTGAATTCTCAAAGCCAAGTAACTTAACGATAACTACAAATTGTGATGATTATAAAAGTTCTGGTGTAAGTGATGAGCTGCCAGATGAGTTAGATTTTTAAGAATATTGTACATATATAATTAAAAAGAGTGCGAGCAATCGCACTCTTTTTTTTGGAATCATTTTTAGATGTTCAATTACGCTTTCGCGAAAGCGTAATTCAATACAAAATCCGTATTTTTAGTACTTATAAACTAAGAATATGATAACAAAGAAAGTGACTGGAGTAGATGCCGCACTAGAAGGTGTTGAAAGTGGAATGACAATGATGCTTGGAGGTTTTGGTCTCAGTGGTATTCCAGAAAATTCTATAGCTAAACTAGTAGCTCTTAACGTTAATAATCTTACCTGTATTTCTAATAATGCTGGTGTGGATGATTTTGGCCTAGGGCTGTTATTACAGAAAAAGCAAATAAAGAAAATGGTGTCTAGCTATGTGGGTGAAAACGCCGAGTTTGAACGCCAGATGCTTAGTGGTGAGCTTGAAGTAGAGCTTATACCACAAGGAACTCTCGCAGAGCGATGCAGGGCTGCACAAGCAGGATTTCCAGCAATATATACACCAGCAGGATACGGAACAGAAGTAGCCGAAGGAAAAGAAACTAGAGAATTTGACGGGAAAATGTATGTGCTAGAACATGCTTTTAAAGCAGATTTTGCTTTTGTAAAGGCTTGGAAAGGTGACGCTGCTGGTAACTTAATCTTTAAAGGAACTGCAAGAAACTTTAATCCTAATATGTGCGGTGCAGCTACCATTACTGTTGCAGAAGTGGAAGAGCTTGTGCCAGTAGGAACGCTAGATCCTAATCAAATACACATCCCAGGGATTTTTGTACAACGTATCTTTCAAGGAGAAACGTATGAAAAGAGAATAGAACAACGCACCGTTAGAACAAGAGATTAATTATGGCTTTAGATAAGAATCAAATTGCACAACGCATTGCAAGAGAAGTACAAGATGGATATTATGTCAATCTAGGAATAGGTATCCCTACACTTGTTGCAAACTATGTACGAGAAGACATTGACGTAGAATTTCAAAGTGAGAATGGAGTTTTAGGTATGGGACCTTTTCCGTACGATGGAGAAGAAGATGCAGATATTATTAATGCTGGAAAGCAGACCATCACAACTTTGCCTGGCGCTAGCTTTTTTGATAGTGCTACTAGCTTTAGTATGATACGTGGTAAACATGTAGACCTTACCATTCTAGGTGCTATGGAAGTTGCAGAAAATGGTGACATCGCAAACTGGAAAATTCCAGGTAAAATGGTTAAAGGTATGGGAGGAGCAATGGATCTCGTGGCTAGTGCTGAGAACATTATTGTAGCCATGATGCATACCAATCGTGCTGGTGCGTCAAAACTTTTAAAAAGATGTAGCTTGCCGCTTACTGGTGTAGGATGCGTAAAAAAAATAGTAAGTAACCTAGCGGTATTAGAAGTCACTAATGATGGCTTTAAACTACTTGAGAGAGCTCCAGGAGTTTCTGTAGAAGAGATTCAAGCAGCCACCGAAGGAACACTAATCGTAGATGGGGATATCCCAGAAATGAAGTTTTAATATACTTTAATCGAGTA